>NZ_JBIAWF010000043.1:0-34895 GCF_042895325.1 Streptomyces sp. NPDC001407 | reverse complement strand
CACCGCCGGAACTTAACAGAAATACCCTCTGACCTGCGAAAACGTCAAAGTTAGTTCGGTCAATACACCGCAGGTTCAAATCCTGTCCCCGCTACGAGATGAGAGGCCCGGCGTTGCCGGGCCTCTTCCCTTTTCCCGCCCCGCGCATCCGCGGGCACCAAGGCGCCGCCGTGCAGCCGGACCACAACCTGTGGCGCGGGCGTACACAGACGAGATCCGGAACGTCACTACGACGAAACGCGATCGAGAAGTTCTCTCCGGCAATCGGTATCCCTCTGGGCAGGGTTGCTGCGAGGATCGTGCGCATGGAGCTGAAGATCGCACACCAGGACGCCCTGACGTCGGCGAGCATGCTGGCCGGACGTCCGTCAACAGGCAAGACGCTGCCGCGCGACGCCAGTGTCCAGGTGTGCATGGACGTGTTGAACCGCGTCGTGATCGAGATCGAAAGCCGCGAATCGGCAAGAGAGATGCAGCAGTTCCCCGGGCGCCGGTGGCGTGCAGAGTCCGTGTACTACCTGGTCGTCGATGAAGAACGACTGCTTGCCGAACACCCTGCAAACGGCGCCTTGCGCGACCTCATCGCGACCATTCGGCAGCGAGGTCCTGCCGTCGACGTCATCCTGCGCGACTGGCGCTAGAGCGGGAACGGGGCCAGCACCGGCAAGCCGAACTCGTCGAGGGCTCCGAGGCCCGAGGCCGTGCGGTTCCCCCAGCTCCTTGTCGGCACGGAGTCACTCCAGGGGGATGGCGTCCGCCGGGGTGCCGTGGCGCAGCTGGATGGTGGCGGCAGTCGCGAGGGCGGCGTTGACCAGCTTGGCGTGACCGCCGATGGCGATTCGGGCGTCATCCAGGGTGCGCAGCGGGGCATCGATCGTGATGCGGCGGCTGGTCACCTCCACCTCGTACTGGTCGTGGGCGCGCTGGCGCACCACGTAGGTCTCCTGGCCGAGCTCGCACCCCCACGCTCCCGGAGTGGTCTCGGCCAGGTCGACGAGCGTGCGAATCCGGTCCAACGGGCTGTCCACGGCCGGGTGCTCCTCGTCGGCGTGCGCCTCGAACGCCCGCCGTGCGAGCAGAGCGAAGCGGTACCGGCCTACCACGCCGCACCGCGGGCAGGTGAGCGTGAACTTCTCCGGCCCTGCGTCCTGCTCCTCGGTGATCTGCGGCCGTAGCCCGTTCACCGCTGGCTCTGGCACTGCGCGCTTGCGTGATCGTCCGCTCACCGGGCCCGCCCCTCGTACTGCTGCTGATGGCCTCCGCATTCTCCCGCGACCACATCCCGCTGGGGCACGCCCGCCGGTGAGGCTGTCGAGCCAGCACAGCCGGGGGAGCGCGGATGAGGGCCACGGGGCCTGCGGCCCGTCACTCGCTCGCCCGACCCGGTGGCCCCGCGCCGTTTACGTATGCTCCGTGCCGCCGCCCACGGCTCCACGGCCGGCGGTGACGCTCGGGTGGCCAACCCCGGGACCAGGAGCATCAACGCGGAGCAGGAGGAGAGATGCGCGGCACGAAGGTTGCCAGCCGCTACCGGCTGGTCGAAGTCATCGGCCGCGGCGGCATGGGTGAGGTATGGCGCGCCGAAGACCTCCAGGAAGGGCACCCAGTCGCACTCAAGCTCATCACCGTGGGAGAGGACGGTGCTGTACGCGAGGCCACCTTCCGCCGGGAGGCACGCGTCGCCCAGCGCCTGGCGCACCCGCACGTCGTCGCCGTTCACGACCACGGCACCACCGACGTCGGCGGCCGGCCCGCTCTCTTCCTCGCCATGGACCTCGTCGACGGCCAGCCCCTGAGCGCCTTCACTACCGGCCCCCTCCCCATCGGGATCACCCTGGCCTGGGCCGCCCAGATCAGCCAGGCCCTGCACGCCGCCCACCAGGCCGGGATCGTCCACCGCGACATCAAGCCGTCCAACGTCCTCATCGACCACCACCAGCGCGCTGCACGACTGTGCGACTTCGGGATCGCCCGCCTCGCCGACGCCACCCACCACACCCTGACCGCCACCGGTGCCCCCATCGGCACCCCCACCTACATGTCCCCCGAACAGGCCCGCGGTGACAAAGACGTGGGCGCACCCAGCGACCTGTACTCACTGGGCTGCCTGATCCACGAACTCCTCACTGGCGCCGCCCCGTTCACCGGCTCCGGCTGGCACGTCCTCCACCAGCACCTCCACGAGGCCCCCGCCGCCCTGTCCACCCTGCGCCCCGGCATTCCCCACGACCTCGAGCACCTGGTTCTCGCCCTCCTCGACAAGAACCCGGCCCGCCGCCCGACCGCTGCCGAAACCCTGCACCGGCTCACCCAGCTGGCCTGCGCCCCCGGCGCAGCACCGACCGCCACGCCGCACCGCCGGCCGACGGCTCCCACCGTCGTGCACACCCCGGACACCGCCGGCTGCCGCGGCGTGGGCCCGCGCCCCACCGCCGTGTGGGCAGGCACCGTGACGGGCGCCGCGCTCGCGGGCGAACTCGCCTGGACCACCATCGTGCCCTCCCCCTGGCCGGTCGCCCTCGGCACCCTCGCCGGCCTGCTCCTGGGCACCCTCTACCTTCTCGACCCGCCCCACCCGCCGCATACGGGAGAGCTACGCATCACCACCGCAGGCCTGTTCACCGCGCTGCTCCTCGCCTTCGGTACTGCCGTGGTCCTCCTGGTTGCCCATCCGGCCATGTGGTGGGCCGCGCTGGCCACCGGCGTCGTCGGCGGCCCGGTGCTCGTCGCCTGCTCCAGCGCCGTTCGCCACACCGTGCAGCGCCTACTGCACCGCCCTGCCCACCGCGCCGACCTGGCCGCGAGCGCCGGTGCGCTCCACACCACCGCCCTGCTGCTCGCCGCAGGCGACTTCGGCCTCTCCGGGTTCACGATGCTGGCCGCCGGCCTCTTTCTCTGGCCCGCCACAGCCCTGATCACCGCGGTGATCACCTCCCGCAGGACCTGAGGCCGCCGGCCGCTGGACTCTGCCGGAAAATTCATGCGCTCCCACTGTCACACCGCGCGCCTTTTCAACACCTGTAGCAGGTGACAGAGCACACCACTCCGGGAGTTGCACATGAACCTCACGCCTCCGCCCCGCGAACAGCGGCGGGGCACCCGCACTGCCGACAGGGACCTCGCGCCGACCGCGCCGCGCCAAACGGCCGACCACGGGACCGACGAGAGCGCGCGGGCCGAACGCGCGGAACAGGACCACCCGGTCCCCCCGTCGGTCACCAGGAAGGGCGAAGCAGTGGAAATCGTCCACGACTTCCCGCACGCCCACGGCAGCCACCGGTCCGACGCGCAGGTCACCTTCGTGTGGGACGAAGGGTGGGCTGTCCACCAGCGGGCTGCCGCCACTCACCAGGACCTCGTCCCCGGGCTGGCGCGCGAGCACCCGCTGCTTCCCGATGGCGCCGCCGAGCCCGCCGCCTGCGTGACGGGCGGTCAGGCCGGCACCGGCATGCCGGAACTGCAGCGGGAAGTGCCCGCCGCGCGCGGCCTCCTGCCTGGTCCCGGCCGCTGCGCGGACGCACCCGTGCGCTGACAGCCCGCCGCGGCATCCCTTTCACGACATTCAAGGAGGACCACCGCCCATGACCATGCTGGACACGCCCGCCCGCCCGGCCCTCTCGTCAGGCCCGCCCTTCCCCTTCGACCTCGGGACGCTTGTCGTACTCGTGGGCATCCCCGGTAGTGGCAAGTCACGCCTCGCCGCCCAGTACCCGTCCAGCTGGCGGGTCTGCCTGGATGAGTACCGGATGGCGGCGACCGACGACATGACGGACCAGTCCGCGACCCCAGTCGCTGCCGAGATCCAGGACCGCCTGCTGGACGCCCGGCTCGCCCGCTGCCGGACCACTCTGGTCGACGCGACCAACATCTTCCCGCATGTCCGTGCCAGTCTGCTGGCCCGCGCCCGGTACTGGCTCCGCCCCGCCACCGCGATCCTGTTCGACATCCCGCTGGAGACAGCCCAGGCCCAGAACGCCGCGCGCTCGCGCGTGGTGCCCGAGAGCGTGCTGAGCGACCTCCACCGGCAGCTCCCCACGGCGGACCAGCTGAGCTCCGAGGGCTTCGGAACCGTGCACCGCATTTCCGACCTCGCGACTGCCGGCGGGAGGATGCGGTGAGCACGTTCGTGGAGGACTTCTTCGCCGGCGTCGAGTCGCGCCGCCACGCCTGGCCCGCAGGCCGCGCTGACCTGCACTGGCACTTGCTCTTCGACGAGCAGGCAGTCCATGACGCACTAATAGCCCCATACCGGCATATAGCGGACCGGCCTGGTCTCGCTCCGGTGGCCGCGCCATGGCTGCACTGCACCGTGCTCCACGCCGGCCCGGTCGCCGAGTACCGGGAGCAGCAGATCACCGACATCGTCGAACGCGTCGCCAAGGAGTGCGAGAACCTCGACGCGTTCGACCTCACCTTCGACCGTCCCACCATCGGCACGGTCGCCGTCGAGTGCGCGGCCCGCCCCGGGGAACCCGCACGCCGGCTGTGGGAGATCACCGCCCGCGTCGACGCCGAAGTCACCGGCGGTCGCTACCCCTTGATCCCGTCCGTCTACTACCCACACGCATCGATCGCCTACGGCACCGCCGCAGAGGTACGGGCCGACCGGCGCGCACTGAAACAAGCGCTGTCCGACCACCCGGGCGAGCCCGTCGTCCTGCGCGCCGAACGCCTCTGCCTGGTCGCCCAGTCCCACGACCGACGGCACATCACCTGGTCCCCCATAGCGGAAGTAGCACTGCGATGAAATTCCGTCGTTCCCCGAAACAGCAGGCCCCCGTGGCGACGCCGCACCCCTCCCCGGCCGCCGGCATCCCCGCCGACCCTCACTTTACGATCGTCGTGCTAGCGGACGGGACCGCCCACGCCGCCGGAGCGCCGTCGGGCGGCGGGCTGTGGAATTCGGTGCACGCCGCGTGGCGCCCGGCCCAGATCGAGGCGCAGCGGTTGGGTCGGCCCGTGCGGGTGAGCGTTGGGCATCTGGACGGCACGGTCGCGGCCTACCTCGCACACCCGAACGGACAGGTGGACTGGGCCTACGCCCACCCACAGCCCCCGATGCCCGAGCACCTCGACTCCCGCTGGCTGGACGGCACGCTGGAGCAGCACCCGCTCGTGGAGACCGTCCGCGCCGCTCAGCGCGCCACCGACTGGCGTGCCGCACAGGCCGCCGCGGGACGACTGGCCGCTCAGGTGCGGGCCGAACTCGGCGGCGACCACCCCCACACGGTCCTCGCCACCGAACTCGAGGGCTTCTTCGCACTGCACGCGCGCGACTGGCCGGCAGCAGCCCGCCTGCACCTGGCGGTGGCCGAGGACCGGCACCGGCTGGCCGCACCGCCCGGGGACACCCAGCGCGTGCTGCACAACGCCGTCGCCGCGTGGTGCCACGCCCGCTCCGACCCCGAAGCGGCCGCCCTGGGCTTCGCGCTGGCACACCTCCTGGTACGCATCGCTCCGCACGACTCCCGAGCCCTGTCCGCCGTGCTGCGCAACCTGCCCTCCACCGTCACGACCTGAGCCACCCCCAGCTCCACAGCACCGCACCCCTACCGGGACACAGAAGAAAGGAGTCACGCGATGACCGTCGTCCTGTTCGACGTCGCTTTCCTGGAAACCCCCGAACCACGCCCGTGCCTCTTCTGCGGCGTGCCGATCGAACACGACTGCGGCCTATACGTCTGGGGCTCCCGCACGGACGGGGAGCGATCCCTGGTGTGCGGCCCATGCCACGAACACCAAGTCCCCGCCGCAGTCCACCGCTACTACCAGGCCACGCTGCGCACCGTGGCTGCCGTGGCCGACAACTCGCGGGTGATGACCGGCGACTACAGCGAGCTCGACGCCCGGCGGCCGCACTGGCGAGGGCAGGCCGTGACTTGCGGCCTGCCGGTGGACCAGGCGGCCCGGGAACTGAGCGCGCGCACCGTCACGGAAGCGCTGTACGCGCAGATGGACGCACGACGGCAGGCGGTCGGCTACCTCGCCGCAGCGGCCTGAAACGGCGTTGCACGTCGTGAGAACCGGCCGAGCCGGCTAGCTCGGCCGCTGTCCGACAACACCGCAGCCACCTCCTGGCCGCCCTCGCCCCCGCCAAGGCCGAGCTGGCGACCGCATACGCCCGGGCCATGACGGGCAACCAGGACTGACAGTGAAGACAGGACCGCCTCGCGGAGGAACTGGTGCGAAACCATGCTCGGAAGCTGAGCTCCGCACAGCGTCCACCGTCGGTGACCGCTCATCGTCTCGCTCGCCGTACCTACCGTCCCCCGTCGTCGGTGGTCTAGCAGAACGCGGCGGTGCAGAGCGCGGTCTGCTCGGGCGCCGTTGCCCGGACTGACGGACCGGCCGAAGCCAGCGTCGATACTCTCGACACATGTCCAAGCCGCCCACCCCACCCAGCCGTCAGGCCGTCCGCCGCAAGATCGCACTGGGCTTCGAGGTCGGCGCGATCCTCATTCTCGGAGCGAGCGTCCCCCTGCTCGGCGCACCCTTGTGGGCCACGCTCCTCTGCGCAGTCGTCACGGTGTTCTCGCTGCAGCTCACCAGCATGCAGTGGGCTCTGATCCGCCGGAGCGCCCCGCTCCTTCCCCTTCTTGACGCCATCGCCCCCTACACCCGCGACATGGTGCCGGGGCACGGCCGCGCCTTCGACCGCATCGGCGCCGACTCCGCCGTACTGTGCATCGCCGGCCGCCGGGCCGCCAACCGGACCTTCCTGCGGGCCTCGGAGGATGACCTCCGTTCCCTGGCCGACAGCGCCCCTGGCGACCACGTCCGTGTTGTCTCCGACCAGATCACGATCATGGGGCCCATCGCCGTCCAGTACACGGTCGTCGACTCCGCCGACCCCGCCGACCCACTGGCCAGTCACACCCTCAGCCTGTACCAGAGATTCGCCATGTCACGCATCAACGCAAAGACCGGCGTCCTGCACCCCACCACCGCCGACATGGCCGCGCTGCTGCATCACCTGGAGAACAGCGACCTCGTCAAGGACATCAACCCACCCGCCGCCGAGGACAGGAACTGAAGTCTGCCCGCGTTCCTGCTGCAGAGAAGCGGCGTTTCATGAAGCCCGCTCACCAGCCGCCATTGGTCAGGGCTGACGCACACCTACGTGCATCGTGATCAACGAGACCGGACCCCACCCCTAGAGGTGGACCGTGACGCTCACCTGGCCGGACGGGGGCAGACGCTCGCTGCATAGGCTATGTACATGTCACGCACTCGCACCGCCGTCCTCACCCTCGTCCTCTGCGCCACCGCTCTGACCGCCTGCTCCTCCGGTGGCTCCGATGAAGAGGGCAAGCCGATCACGAAGCAGCTCGCCCAGGGTGACATCACCCAGGCACTGCCGGGCAACAACGAGATGCCCAGCGGCTGGAACCTGCGCCACGACAAGAGCGTGTCCAAGTCGGGCGAGTACTGCACTGGGGGAGAAGACGACGACAAGTCTCCCGAGGGCTGGACGCGAGGCGGCTCCACCATGTACGAGTTCAACGGGTCGACGGACAACATGATGTACGTCAAAATCTGCCAGTTCGACACCCCTGAGCACGCGAAGAGCGCCTACTCCTCGTGGAAGCGGGGCAAGGACGACGACCAGAAGGAGCAGGCCACCAAGGCCAAGGTGGGAGAGGAGTCCACGGTGGTCCTCCGCGAGCCCTCCGCCTACGCATACAGCCGCTCCGGCACCGTCAATATCGAAGTCAAGGTCGAGGAGTCCAAGGGCGACACGACCGGCGTCGAGGACACGCTCGCCGCAATCGTCAGGCGCCTGCAGCAGGTCCAGGACGGCAAGCGCGCCACAGCCACGGCAGGGGAGGAGGCGGCCAAGGCCGCAAAGAAGTAGCCCTTGCCCAACGGGTTCCCGTGGGGCCGGCCGTGGCCGCCGGTGAAGGCGGACTGCCGAGTGCAGGGCGTTCCCCCTGCACTCGGCAGTCCGCGCGGGAAGTGCGAGGTTCATACGCGCCAGATCGTGCGGGGGAGCCCCTGTGCGCGCCGTTCCGGCCTAGAACGGAGGCTCGTCCGAGTACAGATGCGCGGGCGGACGGCACAGCCGCAACAGGGCATCCGCCACACTCTCTCCCCCACCCCATCCGATCGCCGTTCCGTCCGCAGCCTTCGCCACTGCCGTGTAGCAGGGCTCGTACGGCTCCTGGAGCAGGTCTCCCTCCTTGTCGACCGCGCCGGCCTGCCCGGGGTCGAACCCGAGAACGACGGTGCCGCCCTCGCGAAGCAGGCCCTCGATGTCGATGCGTTCCCCCGCCCTGGGGCGGTCGACCAACGTGATCGCGGCGACCACAGCGACAGCCGGCCTGCGGTGGCGCTCTTCGCTACGCTCTCCACCGCTGGATCAAACAGGTGCTCCTCGCAACGAGGACGACCCGACCACCACAAGGGGAGTAGATGACCGCCGAGATCCCGCGCACCGAGATGCCCTGGGTGCCTGCCGTCGTGAAGCCGGACCACCTGCGGGCCCTCACCACGCTGCCCTCCGACCTTGATTCCGACCGGGACCGCTCTGTCCTGGTCGCCGACCGCGCTGGAACCCTGAGCGTGGTCACCCCCGACGCCGCCCTGGCTGGCTGCCTTGCCGGGACCATGCGGCTGCTGGCCACCCGAGGGGACCTTCTCGACGCGGGCCTGCGCGAGTCCTGGAAGGCGATGCGGCTCACCGGCCCCGTCACCGAGGTATGCAAGGCCGAGGCCGCCTCCCTCAACGCCGCCGAGCAGGCCGCCGCGTGAACGCCCTCTAATTTGCCGCCCGGAAAGGAGCCATGGGAGGCCGCCACGTACGGCACGGATTCCGAGCGCCGCCGGCAGGTCTGCGCCCGGCTGGCCGAGCTCGTCGCGGCGGCGGGCATCGCGCGGGCTGGCTGCTCGCCGGCGCCGACAGAATCCCGGAGGTCAGGGAGATGCTGCGCACCGGCGCCCTGTAACCGCCGGAACTGCGCGAGGGCGTCGAGCGCTGCAACAACTATGCCGAGATGGCCATCGCCAACAGCGTCGACCCCGCATACCCGGCCCTGTACACGCGCCCGGCCCCGGCCAAGGCCTCGGCCGACCTTGTCCCGATGCAGCACTTTCCCGACGGGACCCGCTTGGCTGCGCCCTATTCGGCGTCGCCGGACTGCGTGCAGGAAGGGCAACTGCGCCCCCACGGCAGGCAGTCATCCATCTCGTAGCGGGCGGCGCAGCGGGGGCACTGCTCGCTGCCGCGGATTGCGGACCCGGCGAGGAAGGGGTGGTCGGTGCCGTCCCAGCGGTCGAGGTCGGTCGTTCCCAGGGGCCACAGCGGCGGAGCGGGGTAGGCAGCAAGGTCGAACGTGCCGAAAAGGGGCCGACCGTCGCGGCGCAGGAGGTCGTTGAACTGGCGACCGGTGGGGTCCGCGCCGTACCAGGCCCCGTCATGGTCTTGGACCGCCACGATCCAGTGGAGGCCAATGGGGTCGGCGAGCGCCTCGTCGTCGGGATGGTCCCGCAGCAGCACTACTTCGGCAGTGAAACCCGCCTCCTGGAAGGTAGAGGCCAAGCGGCAGGACATCGGCCAGCACAGGGGGTAGTCGTTGAACCAGTCCACAGGGACGTCTGGGTACCGGGCCCACCACCGGGCGTCCGGGTCACGTTCGAAGAACGCGTCCCACACGCACCGGCCGGTGAAGCGAGCTTGATCGTGCGTCACGTGGCGTCGTCCTTTCGCAAGTGCCCCGGGCAGCGGCAGATGCCTGTGATCTCGGTGGCCCGGCGCCGGGTAGCGGTCGGGGCGAGGTCGCGGAGCAGGCAAGAACCGGAGGAGGGGCCCGTCAAGCGCAAGGCCCGGTCCAGGGCGGGGCAGCGGCGGGCGATGGCCTGAGCCAGGCCGCTATCCGCCTGCCTCCCGGTGCTGACGGTCGGGGAGCCTGGGGCCCTGGTCGGCGCTCCGCTGCTCAGCGAGAGGGGGCGCGATACTCCGCGAGGTCCTTGTGCCACTGCTCGCGGGCACGGGCGCGCGCGGCCTTGGAGTCCAGCCGTTCGTTCAGCACGCCATTGCCGATCAGCACGGAGGCTTCCGGCGGCCCGCCTGGGCGGTATTGATCTGCTGGCGACCGTGCAGCGGGCACACCGGCACCAGAAAAGGCGCCGATGGCTTCGACTCGGAAAATCGACCAAGGTGACGCGTGTACCCCAATCCACAAGTGCTACTCGGCGCATCGTTCCCTCCAAGCCGCATGCGCTGTCAATCGCAGACGAGTCGTGCGGCAGATGGCATGAACGGCGCGCCTGATGTGTGAGTCGCCTTGGTTCCGGAGGAGATTGCTATTAGCGTGGCGGACAGCTCTTTTTTTGGATGAGGGCATAGTGAAGCCCCCTTCTGGGACCGTGTCCCTACATGGTGGGTGAATGGGAGGGCCCTGGCGGGGACAGAATCGCCTCTTCGCCGCCAGGGACCGGCTTTTGGGCCTGCTTCTTCTCGGGACCGGTGGCGAGCGCGGATCTAGCGCTGGATGCCGCTGGCACCTGTCGCGACTTCGGCGAAGCGGCGTAGCCCCCGATACATGGAGAGCAGCTCCTCTTCGCTGAGTTGCCGAGATCCAGTCCTTTTCCTTGGCCTGCCAGAGGAAGATCAGATAGCCGCCGTTCGGGCCTGGGCCGGTGGGGCCCTCTATGGGGGCGAGCTCCCGGGATTCGGCCTCCAGGGAAACCAGTTCCAGTCCGGCGACGGTCATCCGGAAGTCCTTGACGAAGCACATCTGCCAGAGCTAGGCGAGCTGCCTGGTCACGCGCCGCCAGTCCTCCGCGCGGTCTCCGGTGACGGTGCCGTTGCCGCTGAGCGTCTGGAGCGTGCGGGTGACGAACGCGTACCGGGCGATCTCGCGGCCGTCGTTGCTCTTCATCTCCGCTGGCAGGGGCGGGAGTTCTGCCGCGATACGTTGAGCATGCGGGTGCGTGGGAGACGAGGGCATCGGGAGCCTTTGAGGTGTCGGTGCGAGGGGGAGGCCTGGTCGCCGTGCCCGGGGTGGCCGGTGCGACATTCGAGCGGGAAGGCGGGCCGGGGCACGGCTGTCGAGCGGAATCGGCGGTAAGGGGGCGTCAGTCAGGCAGTACGCCGAAGGTTCGCCAGCGACGCGAGCTCGACGATGGTGTCGCCGTCGGCGGGAGTCGCGGTGCGGATGCGGATGCTGGAGGGGGAGGTCAGGTGAATCACGGGAAGTTGGGTCCTTGGTGGTGCAGCCGTGCGGGTTGTTCCCGGGGCGCGGCTGGTGCGGTGTACGGGGCGGGAGACGGCTAGTCGGCCTGGACGGTCCAGCCGAAGAAGAGCCAGCTCGGCTCGGCGGTGGGAGCGTTCAGCCGCAGCGCTGCGGCGGCGCCGGAGGCGATGCGCTGGTCGTGGTCCTCAATGAGCCGGTCTGCCAGCCAGTCGGCGTCGTCCCTGTCGAGGGGGCCACCGTCAGCGCCGTCGAAGGCGGCGTAGGAGTCGCCGAAGTAGCCCGCCTCGACGGCGCGGAGCGGCGCCCGGTCAGGGACGACCACGACCCTCTTCACCTTCGTGAGGTCCGCGCGGCGGTACATGGGGTCGTGAGGCCGGGAGGCGTCCTCGGTGGCATAGGCGGCGAACGCGCGTTCCGGCGTGGGGCCGCTCGCGACGAAGCGGTACAGCATGGGGTGCATGGCAGTCCTCCGGGGCGGCGGCCGCCGGGCGGGGAGCCCGGCGGCCGGGAAGGGGGAAGCGGTCAGAAGGGCTGGCCGGGGAAGAGGCGGCCGCGGTGGCGCATGGCGTGCATCATTCGGGCCAGGGCAGCGGGGATGGTCCCGTATCCCTTCTCGGAGTGACCGCCGCGTCGGCCGAGGGCGTCCGCGCGGGGCTGCGCGCCACGGTTCCGCCCGACCTGGAAGGCGTGCTGGTTGAGGTCGATGGCGTGCACGATCCGGACTTCCTGACGGCTGGACAGTCTGTGGTTCACGCGCGCGCCTCGCTGTGCGAGCTGTGCCAGGTGCGGGGGCAACTCCTCGTCAGCGGGCCTGCCCCAGCCCTCGAACATGAACCCGAGCGCGCTGACCCGCGCCTGATGCGCATCGCCGGGCAGGACGATCGGCGGAACGGGCGGCAGTGAGCCTGCTCGTCGCCACAGGGCGTCGGCGGGGTGGTTGTCGCCGGGGTTCCACAGGCGTTTCGGGACGAACGCTGCCTCTACCCGCTCGCCGGGCAATACGCGCAGTGTGAACAGGCGCGGGGGGCGGTCCCACCCCTGACGCTCGCCCATCTCGTCTTCGATCGCCGTCAGGGCGGCAACGATCGTGTTGGAAGCGGGGTCATCGGTCAGGAGGGCGGGATTGGTGACGGTGAAGCTTCGGGTTTCCCAGGGCATGACAAGCGCACCTTTCCGTGCAGCCGCAAGTGGGCGCGGCTGTGCTGAGGGGGTGAGGGGGGAGGGCCGGGAGCCCGGCTCGATGTATCCAAAATACATACAGAACTAGTGATCTGCAACATCCCGAGGGTGGGGGGTATTCTCCCCTGAGTCACAGCCTTTCCGGTGAGCCTCACCGCCCGTCTCTGTGTGGCGGCACGGGCTGACGCACGTTCAGGCGACAATGGAAAACGGTATCGACGGCATCCGGCCCCCGGGGGAGTTCTCTTTGTCCATCGACCGTCTCGGGCCCCTCGCCACCCCCGCCGCACGCGCCACCCACGCGCACGGAGCGGGCATCCCGCATTCCCGGACCGGCCCGGGCCCCATCGGTAGCTCCTTGGAGGCGATGGACGCCGACGCCTTCCACCGCGCCCTGCAACGGGCCACCGCCTGCGATACGTCGCCCACTGTCGCCGCCGCGGTGGCGGCCGAAGCCGGACGCCGTCTCGCGCGCGGCCGTCTCACGGTCCCCGACCTGCGGCTGCTGCTGCTCGCCACCCCGGACACGTCCCTGTGGGCGGCCGTCCGGAAGGCGGCGCTGTCCGCCGTCGCCGCCAGCCCGGCCCTGGCACCCAGCATCATCTCCATGCACGCGCAAGTGCTGCGGCTGCCCTCGGCGACCCTCCGCGAAGGGCAAGACCCTGCGAGCGAGCCGTCCTTCGCCGCTCAGGCCGCGCTCGTCATCGACGGCCGCGAGAGAAGCGGCAGCATCCAGCGGTCCCGCACCCGCAAGGGCGCCCGGCAACAGGCCATGGCCTCGCTCATCGCCGCGCTCGCCGACCTGCCCGAGCCGCTCGCCGACCACGCCGCCCCCACGGAGAGCGGGCTCCTCAGCCCGGCCCTGCCACCCCAGGCACCCCCCACCGGCATCGGCCCGCTGCTCGCAGGTGGCCGGAACCCCCTCATGGTTCTCAACGAATACGCCCAGGCCGGCCACATCACCCGGCCGGACTTCCACGTCACCACCAGCTCGCCCACCCACTTCACCGCCTCGGTCACCGCCGTCCACCGCCAACGGCACCTCACCGCCACGGGCAAGGGGTCGACAAAGCAAAGCGCCCGCACTGCCGCCGCCGACGGCCTCCTGCAGGAACTGCAGCAGGCTCTGGCCACCGACCACACCCCCGCGACCGCCACCGTCACCGCTCCCGCGCCACCAAAGCCGGCCGCCGCCCCCGAACCCCCGGCCGCGGCCCCCGCCGCGCCGCTGACCGGCTTGGTGCAGGAGCCCCCACCGCCGCTTCCAGCCGACGCACCCGAGCTGTTCCGCTCCCGCGCCGTCCTCGAGCAGGCGCTCGCTCAAGGCGCGGCCCTCCTCCTGCTGCCCTCCCGCCACCCCGCCACGGCCACGTGGATGCTCTACAGCCCCGACGGAGCCCCGCTCCCCACCGCCGGGTCCCTGCCCCCGCCGCTCCAGACGGTCACCCGCGACCTCGCCCTGCCCGGCCCCGGCGGCATCATGCCGCGCCGCGCCGCAGTGACCGGCATCGCCGTCCCCCTCCGCCTCGCCCTGCCGGCCCTCCTCACCCCCGGCGAGAACGAGCACCCGTCCGTGACCGGATGGCGGCCCGCCCTCCGCCTCGCCCTCCAGTGCGTCGCCCAGCAGCGCGTCCACCCCGCCCTGACCGCTGACGGACAGGACTGCTGGCGCATCGGCCCCGTAACCGAGCCGCTGCGCCGCGCCGTCACCACCGCCGCCGCCCAGCTCGCCCCCGAAGGCCACTGCCTCCTCGCCGGCACCACCCCCCTGCGCGTGGCCGCACCCGAGCCGTCCGTGTGGATGCTGCTCGACGCCGTCGCCGACACCATGCTCCGCACCCCCGGCGCCCCCCACGTCTACGGCCCCGGCCCCTACACCAGCCCCGCAGACCGGCACGCCCCGCCGCGACCGGAGCTGTGGGCATGGGCGGACGCGATCGAGGACAACGCCGCCCCCTGCTCCGTCCCCGGCCTCGTACTGCGCATCAAGCAGCCTGACGCCGGCGCACCAGACCCCACCGTGACGGCCACGCTGCATCTTGCCGCCGAGGATGAGGACGAGACCGTCCCGGCGATCAGCGTCTGGGACGGCACCTCACCCCACCGCGATCTCACCCCCGCCCTCCTGCCCGGCGTACGCCGCGCGCTGCGCCGCGCCGCCCGCCTCTTCCCTCCCCTTGAGCCCCTCGCCACACAAGAACGCCCCCACCGCACCGCCCTGACGGCGAAGGACCTGGCCCAGCTCCACCTCACCGCGGCCGCCCCCCTCGCCGACGCGGGCGTCACCGTCTACTGGCTCGCCTCTCTCCTCGGCGCCTTCACCACCACCGCCGTCATCGGCACCCACGACGAACAGACCGCGCCGACGTCCGGCAGTGCCCTGGCTCTTGAGCGGCTGGTGGACTGCCGCTGGCACATCGACCTCGACGGCCAGCCTCTGACCGAGCAGGAGATGACCTCGCTCGCCGAGGCAGCCTGGCCACTGATCCAGCTGCGCGGCCGCTGGCTGCTCATCGACCCCGACACCCTCCGCCGCGCCCGCAACCGCACCCTGGCCCCCCTGCCCTCCCTCGACGCCCTCGCCGCCGCCCTGTCCGGCACTTTCACCCTCGGCGGCGAAACCCTCGCAGCCCGGCCCGCCGGCACCCTGGCCACCCTCGTCGAGGCGCTGCGCCACACCCCCGAAACCCCCCGGCCCGTCCCGACCCCGTCCGCCCTGAAAGCCACGCTGCGCCACTACCAGGAGCGTGCCCTGGCCTGGCTCGCCAGCACCCTCGACCTGGGCTTCGGCGCGCTGCTCGCCGACGACATGGGGCTCGGCAAGACGCTGACGGCCATCGCCCTGCACCTCCACCGTGCCGAGACCGCGGTAAGTACTGCCGGGCCGACCCTGGTGGTGTGCCCGGCCTCCCTCATGACGAACTGGCAGCGGGAGATCGCCCGCTTTGCTCCCTCCACCACCGTCGTGCGCTACCACGGCACCGACCGCGCCCTCGATCCCTCCGCCCTTGGCCTGGACACCATCGTCGTCACCACCTACGGCACCGTGCGCCGCGACACCACCGCCCTGGCCGGCACCGAATGGGGCCTCGTGGTCGCCGACGAGGCGCAGCACGTCAAGAACCCGGCATCGGCCACGGCAAAGGCGCTCCGCCACCTGCCCGCCACGGCACGGCTCGCCGTCACGGGCACGCCGGCGGAGAACAACCTCACCGAGCTGTGGGCCATCCTCGACTGGGCCAACCCCGGCCTCCTCGGCACCCGCACCGCCTTCCGCGCCCGCTACGGCGCCGTCGAGAAAGACCCCACCGCACCGGCAGCCGCCCAACTCGCCCGCCTCATCGGCCCGTTCATGATGCGGCGGCGCAAATCCGACCCGGGCATCGCTCCCGAACTCCCCGGCAAGGTCCACCATCACCGGATCGTCGCCCTCACCGACGAGCAGACCGGCCTGTACGAGGCGATGGTCCGCACCACCATGGACCAGATCACCGCCAGCACCGGCATCGCCCGCCGCGGCCTGGTCCTCAAGCTGCTCCAGGCCCTGCGCCAGATCTGCAACACCCCCGCCCTCTACCTCAAGGAAGCCCCAGACGGCACCGATCCGGCCGGCCTCGCACGCCGCTCGGGCAAGCTGGCCGCCCTGGACGACCTCCTGCCCACCCTGACCAGCCGAAGCGAAGCCGCCCTGATCTTCACCGGCTACGTACAGATGGGACGCATCCTCGAACACCACCTGCGCGCCCGCGGCCACTCCGTCTACTTCCTCCACGGAGGCACACCAACGGCCCGCCGCCAGGACCTCGTCGACGCCTTCCAGACCGACCCCGACCCGGCCCCGGTCTTCATTCTGTCCGTCAAGGCCGCCGGCACCGGGCTCAACCTCACCCGGGCCGAGCACGTCATCCACTTCGACCGCCCCTTCAACCCCGCCATCGAGGACCAGGCGACCGACCGCGCGCACCGCATCGGCCAGCAGCGCACCGTCCAGGTCCATCACCTGATCACCGAAGGCACCGTCGAAGACCACATCGCCGACCTCCTCGACCGCAAGCGCGCACTGACCGAAGCGGTCCTCACCTCCGGTGAAAGCGCCCTCGCCGACCTCGACGACACCGAACTCGCCGCCCTCGTCACCCTGCAGGGGACCCGATGACCAGCCCCGCCCGCGGCATGAGCCCCCTCGTCGCCGCCTGGAAACAGGCTTTCCACCTCGCCACCGGCGGCTCCGGCTCCTACACCAAGGGGCTCAACCTCCACCGCAACGGCGCCGTCGGCCAGATCCACGCCACCCCCGGCCGGCTCTCAGCCGCCGTCGGCGCGAAGAAGACCACCCACAAAGCCGTCCTGGCCCTGCCCGAACTCACCGACGCACAATGGCAAGCCCTCGCCGGCCGCCTCGCCGATATCCCCCAGGCCGTCGCCGACCTCCTCGCCAACCGCGTACCCGCCGCCATCGCCGACCCCGGCCACGCCCGAGGCACCGCCATCGTCCCCGGAGCCGACGAGATCACCTTCTCCTGCTCCTGCCCCACTGGCCACACCGGCCGGGTATGCGACCACAGCGCAGCCCTCGGCCACGGCCTGGCCGAACGCCTCGCCAGCACCCCATCCGTCCTGCTCGCCGCCCGCGGCATGCCCACCCGCTCCTTCGCCGCCCTCCTGCGCGAACAACTGGCCGACACTGGTCCCGGCTCCCTTCCCGCAGAGGCCGACGGAACCGTGCGCGCCGACCAGCTCTACTCCCTGTGGGCCCACCGCCCCCCACAACAGTCCGCACACCAGCCCCAGTTCGACCTCGATACCGTCGACCCGATCACCGCCACCCTGGACGACCCGCCCGCCCCCTGCCCCCCAGCCCACGACCTGGCACGGATGACCAAGGACGCAGCCGACCGCGCCCACACGCTCCTGACCAGCGCCAACACCACAGAACAGCCCCACGATGCCCTCGCCGACGCCGTCCGCATCCTCGCCACCCCCGACGGCGTGCGGCGACTCCCCGACGTCGCCCGCGCCACCGGCCACACCGAACCCGCCTTGCGCACCATGATGATCGGCTACCGCCACGGCGGACCAGCCGGCGCCCACACCGCGCACGCCCCGACCGGGACACCCCCCGCCGCGCTGGAACACGCGCGCGAAGCGATCCGGGCCTCCCGCCTGGTCGCCCTCGGCAGCATCGACATCGTCAACGGCACGCTGACCGACACCACCGCCGGCGTCCAACTGCGCCCAGGTCCTGACGGCGCCTGGTTCCCCTTCACCTCTTTCAACGGCGAATGGCGCCCTGCCACCGGATCCTGCGACGACCCCGCTGCGGCATATCAGGCGGCCCGCCGGGCACGAACGGCGCGACCGGCAGCGAGATGACCCCTCCGACTGCGCCGCACGGACGCTGCTTTGTCTCATGCCCGCGCGGGCTGCTTCACCCGGTCGAGGAGCTGGATGTGTCCCTCGTGCCGCGTTGGCCGAACGGCGCATGACCGCGATGCGCCGGGACGGAACCGGGAAGGCCTCAAGCCACACCCGGCCACCGGTGTCCGACGGACGCCCGGCTGTGGGCATCCAGGGAACGCGGGGCTGAACACGATCACCTTCGCCGGCCGTGTGATGTGTACCCCGCCGCGGACAGAACCCGGGAAGAGGAAGCCGCCGTGAGCACTGGAACACCATCCCCGACGATCGGCGTCGTCGTTCTGACCATGAACGACCGGCCCGAGGAGTTTCCCTGGGCGATGGCCTCGGTCCTCGCCCAGGAAGGCGTCGATCTCGACGTCGTGGTGGTCGGCAACGGCGTGGAGCCCGAGCAGGTGCCGCCCGGGGTCCGCACGGTCACGCTGCCGGAGAACGTGGGCATCCCCGAGGGCCGGAACGTCGGCGCGGCGAACGTCAAGGGCGACTACATCCTCTTCTTCGACAACGACGCCATCCTGCCCGCCCCCGACGTTGCCGCCCGGCTCGCTGCCCGCCTGCAGCAGGACCCGGGCCTGGCGTACGTGCAGCCGCGTATTGCCGACCCGGACACCGGCGTCACCGTGCGCCGCTGGGTACCGCGCCTGCGCGCCGATGCCACCCGGCCGGGCACCGTCACTGTCATGGCCGAGGGGATCATGCTGATGCGCCGCGACGTCTTCGAACTCGTTGGCGGCTGGCCCGGGCACTTCTTCCTCTTCCACGAGGGCATCGACCTCGCCTGGCGATGCTGGGACCACGGATACACCGGCTACTACCTGCCCGAAGTGGTCGTACACCACCCGGCGACCAACCCCGCCCGGCACGCGACGTTCTACCGGATGAACGCCCGCAACCGCGCCTGGCTCGCCCGCCGCAACCTCCCCCGCGTCCTGATCCCCGCCAACCTCGCCACGTGGGTCCTGGTGACCCTATGGCGCTTCCGAGACAGGCAGACCCGGCGCGCTTCCCTCGCGGGCTTCCGCGAAGGACTCCGGACAAACTGCGGCCCTCGCTCGCCCATGAGCTGGCACACGGTCCTGCGGCTCACCCGCGCCGGACGGCCACCGATCTTCTGACGGGTGCGTACGAAAGGTCGCGCGACCCCTCCGCCAGCGACTGGCCGGGGCGACGACGAGCACAGCGCGGGCGGAGGCGACGTCCGCCCCAGGCAACCGGCGGTCGGGCACCGCCGTCTTCGTCAACGCCGAGCACCGCGCAGCCCAAACACACGATGGCGAGCAGCGTGGCGACACACCCGGCCGGACGATACCCGGCAGCGTGTACGGGCGGCTGGCCGTAGGGTCGCGGTACCCGTGACAGACAGGACGCGCGGGCACAGGCGGCCCCGCGGGCCATTCGCACGTCGCGCGGGGCCGTCACACTTCCTTCTTCTGCCCCGTGCTCTGCTGCCGCTCGTACTGGCGGATCATCCCGTCCCGGGCGCGCTTTTGTGCCCGTGCGGTTCCGGTGACTGATGGGTGGCCAACGCGAGCGAGGGCCGAGAACATCTATCGCGACCTGCCACAGGCGTACGGCGATGGCCCATGCCGTGTTGTTGGTGGTCGTCAGCCGTACAGCCACTGCTCCCAGGCTGTGCGGCCGGTCAAGGCGGTGGCGGGGATGCCCAGTTCGGTCAGCGCACCGGGGTACACCCGCTGGTAGGCCGTGTTGTAGGCGCTGGCGAGGGTGGCGTCTGCGAGCAGCCACGGCGCGGGGGCGTGGTCGAGGTCGAGTACGGCGAAGGCGCCTTCGTGGCGGATGCGGCCGTGGAGGAGGCCGCGCTGGAGCAGGCTCTGCCAGCCACGCCCGACGCGCTCGACCTCGGTGGTGCCCTTGGCGGTATCGATGACGGAAGCGACATCGAACCGGCGGGGTGGGATGGGGGCGTAGAGCTTCGCGATCATCCAGGGCAGGCCCAGGATCCGAAAGAGGTGTGTGCGATGGGCGCCGCCCATGGAGACGCTGTAGAGCGGTCCGGCCGGTCCGTTGATGACGTTGAGGGAGATTGCGGGTTGCTCGGCGAGGTGGTGGCGGAGGAACGCGGCGAGTTGCTCGGGCTTGGTGGTGAGCAGTTCGCGGGTGGCGCGGGGTATCCAGCTGGGGCCGCGAGAGGCTTCGGACCGGTCGAAGTCGCCCCAGACCTTGTCGATGGCGTGCACGATGGCGTCGGTGCGCACCCAGGCGGCGCTCTCGCCGGCTGCCCAGGTGTGCTCCCGCTGACGGTTGTAGAGGTTGAAATGCGGCGACTGTGGCGCACTGGTCTGGAGCTGGGCGGTGGCCGCGCGCACCCGATCGCTGATCTCGTGCTCGGGCCAGGCCCGCTGAAGTTGGGTGATGGCGGCGACGGTGGCGTCGAGCGCGGCGCGGTCGGCGTCGAAGGCGCGCAGGACATCCGCCCGGTCGATGCCGGGTGCGTCACTGCCCCCGGCGGGGCCTTCTGGCCGTTCGCCGTGCACGGTCAGGGTGATCTTCGGTCTGTGGCGGCTGGTGGCCTCGAACGGCTGCAGGGCTTGCTCGACGGCGTCGGGGGTGGCGCTCCAGCCGCGCACGCACAGCCCGTCGTCCCGGTGCGCGGCCAGGGTGCCGTCGCTGTGCCACGTCGCTGCCCAGGTGCCGCCCGGCCGATCGAGGTGCACGGGCCGGCGCGCGAGGTCGGCTTCAAGTCGCTGAAGGTCGCCGCGGCGCCGAGCACGAGCGAGCAGGCTCGGGGCGGGGCGCAGCACATGCGCCAGGAGCTCTTCATCGAGCGGATACTCCGCGCGATCGCTGTGCCATTCGCGCAGGAGCTCTCGGGCCTGGGTGATGCGCTGTGCGGCCTGCTGGGCTGCGTCGCGAAGTTCGTCGCCGTCGAGGTGGCCCTCGACGGCGGCCGCCGCGTGCCGGCCGGCCGCAGCCACCACCTGGTCCCACAGGTACAGCTCGTCGGTGGCCTGGTGCAACAGGTAGCCCTCGCGGGCGGAGGTGTCCGATTCCCGGACCTCGGTGAGGGACCGTACGAGCTGGGCGCGTTCGGCGGGCGGCTGACCGCGTCCGCGGCGTACGGCGAACTGCAGCAGGACCGAGGTGAGGCGGCGGGCGAGGTGCGTGAGCCGGGGACGGCCGTCCTTCGTGGTGCACGGATTCATGCGCGACGCCGCGCACGTAGGGCATGTCCAGTCCAGTGCATCCCAGTCGGCCGCCACGCATCGGTCCTCTCGTCGAAACCAGCTCAGTCACCCCTGGCATGGGTGGATGGTTGCAGTGTGACAGCGGGGACTGACGCGGAAGAGCGAATATGCCGAGCTCGGCCGTCCGTGACCGGTCAAGGTGGATGACACCAGTGCCTCGTCGGCACGGCCGTCGGACGCGCGGGACCGTTGACCGGCAACACCCGTGGCCCCGATGACAGACGGGCCGGCCAGCGCGAGCGAGCGCCAACAAGGGTGACCACACGGTGCCGTCCATCACGACCAGCCACACAAGATGAATCTGCTGCGCGTCGTCCCGGGAACAGCCCGTAGAGCCCCCGTCGGCTGGCGCTGCGCCCCTCTCCGGAGCGCAGGAAGCAGACCGGACGGCGAACCCGCCGCACGGCGTTGCCTGTTCCGGTGCCGCGTACGAGCACGCTCGACTCCGCCGACGGGGACCGGGAGGGTCAGTTGGGGCGGGCGGGGGCCAGGGTGAGGAGGCCGCAGCCGTAGGCCCTCCCGCGGCCGAGTCCGCGGGTGAGGGTGTGGGCCAGGGCGGTGGGGTCGGTGACGTCCAGGTGGCCTTCGTAGGTGACGGCGCGGATGCGTACGCGGGCGCCCGGGCGGTCGCCCTCTTGGCGGGCGAAGTCCAGGCGCTGGGTGCCCAGGACGGTGACTTGGTGGTGGTCGGGGTGCTGGGGGTGGGTGATGTGGGGCAGGGCGGGGATGGTGAATCCGGCGTCGGGTGCGCGGTCGAGGAGCCAGCGGAGCTGGTCGGCGGGTGTGGTGAGGGGGGTGCGGTGTCCGCGTTGGCCACGGCGGCAGGTGCTGCGGGTGGGGTAGGCGGTGAGGCGGAAGTGCAGCCGCATCGCGGGGCGTAGTGCGTCGAGGAGGCGGGTGTAGGGGCGGGTGTCCCAGCCGGGGTTGCCGGGGGTGGCCAGGCGGGGCCAGCCGGCCTGTTCGATGACGTGGGTGAGGTCGGGCGGGGTGGGGCTGACGATCAAAAGGGTGGCCTGCCGGTACGGGGTGCGGCTCTCGTCCAGGCGCCACAGGACGCGGTGGGCCGCCTCGGTGCCGGGCGGGGCCGGGGGGAAGGAGGTGGCGATGGCGGCGTGGAGGCGCTGAGGACTGGCGGTGAGGGTGCGGGCGCGGGCGGGGTTGAGGCGGCAGCGGGTGAGGTGGGTCATGTGAGGTCGTCCAGGGCGTCGAAGAAGTCGATGGGGCCGCCGGGCCCGCCCGGGCCGGTGGCCTGGGCGGGGAGGCGGCGGGTGGCGACCGGGCGGGCGGTGTGGCGGCGCCGGGCGGTGGGGGAGAAGTCGAGGGGGTGGTCCTGGGCCAGGCGGGCGGCGCGGTTGGTGGGGTGGGTGTCGTGATGGATGGTCATGCGGTGGCCGGGGTGGGCCCGCTGGTACCAGGCGGCGGCTTGCCAGGGCAGGGCTTCGAGGGCGGCGACGGGGTCGGTGGCGTCCGGGTGGAGGCTGTGGACGACCGGCCGGGCGGGTGGGCAGGAGCGGCGGCCCAGGAAGAGCGGGTGGGCCGGGTTGAGCAGGGCCTGGTGCGCGCGGACGGTGAGGTCGGCGGGGCCGGCGAGGGCGGCGGTGAACAGGGCGTCGGCGAGGTAGAAGCGGTCGGAGAGCGGCATGGCTTTGCCGTCGCGGGTGTGGGTGGTGTGGAAGTCCCGCGTGCGGGTGCCGGGCTGGTCGGTGCGGACCGCGAAGGTGAGGGCGGCGAGTTCGGCGAGTCCGGTGGTGTCGGTGCGGGGCAGTCCGAGCGCGGAGGCGAGCATGCCCGTCACGCCGGACTTGGTGGGGTGGGGGTCAGTGTCGCGGAAGGCGTGGCGGCCGGTCGAGCCCCAGGACTGCAAGGGTCCGGCGAGGACGAGGACGAGCACACTCAACGCTGCCCCCGGACGGCGTCGGTGCGGCGGGCCAGCTCGTCGGCGCACTGCGTGGCGAGCTCGGCCAGGGAGTCCACGCGCGTGGCGGTCGTGTGGAGGGGTTCGGTGGCGCGGGGGTCGGTGGTCAGCAGCCAGGAGCGGGCGGTGGGGTCGCCGTAGGCGGAGGCGGTGGCGGCGATGTGCTCGGCAAGCCGCTGGGCGGCGACGGGCAGGTGGCCGCCGCCGGTGGTTTCGATGGGGCTCTCGTACGCGCCGACGAGGTTGAGTGGGGTGCCGGTGACGGTGGCGATCAGGACGGTGGGCCGGGTGGTGTGCGCGTAGGAGGTGATGTGGCCGCCGGGGACGGACTCGGCGAAGGCCCTAACGAACGCGGCCGCCACCTGCTCCAGCGTCATGGTGCCCGCGTAGTCGGTGAGGTTGGCGGCGAGGTCCGGGCCGGTGAGGACGGCGTGCCGGTAGAGGGTGGGGGAGAGGAACTCGCGTCGGCCGATGATCCCGGCGCCGGCGTCCTCGGCGAGGTCGTCGACGGCGGAGAAGAAATCCGTTTCCACCGGGGTGCGGTGAACGGCGAGGGCGTGGGCGACCTGAACGGCCGCGTCCAGGGTGAGGTCATCGTCGTTGGCGACCATCCGCCCGAACAGGGCGATATCGACCGCGTCTCGGCTCGCCGCAGCGGACCGGACGGCGGCGGCGTTCTCCTTCTTCTTCAGGAAGATGGTGATGTCCTCGGCGCCGTCGGCGGCCAGCTCGGCGAGGCGGGCGATCTGCCGTCGGCCCAGGAACAGGGTCTCCCGCGTGGCGGAGGCCGGGGCAACGGTGGTCTTGCGGCGTGCGCCTGCACTGTCGGTCGCGGCGCCGGTGGCACAGACCAGGACCGCCTCGGCCACGGCCGCCGCGTTCTCGCCGCCCAGCTCCGGCTTCCGCTCGAGCAGCTCGGCGGCGATCCAGCCGATGCCCTGCCGGGTTCGCTCGGACAGGTCCTGTGCCGGGACGAGGCCGGCGGTGGTGAAGTGGGTGCGCATGGCGCGCTTCCAGGCCTGGGAGGAGATCCGGGCGCGGGGCACGCCCCCGTAGACGGCGGTCTTCGGGCTGCCGAGGTCGTCGCGGTTGGCGTTGCTGGGGGGCAGGGTCTGCAGGGCGTGGAGGGCGAGGTGGACAGTCATCTCGGGGCCTTTCAGCGGTCGGTGGCGGTCGAAGCGGTACGGGCGGTACGGGCTGCGTGGGCCTTGGCGCGGGTGAGCGACTGGGCCCAGCGCTGGCCGACGCGGTGGGGGCCGCCGGGGGTCTGCCAGAGGTAGAGGTCGCGGGCCAGCAGCCCGTAGTCGAGGGCGAGGCCGTCCTTGCGGGCGTGGCTGACGAGCGGCCGCAGATGAGGCAGGGCCTCGTCGAGGGCGTGGGCGCGCAGCAGCCGCGCGACGTCGCGGTCGTCGCCGCGCCCGGCGGCGAGTACCCGGGCGAGGACGGCGCCGAGGTGGGTGGGCCGCTCGGCGGTAACCGGCCGGTGGGGGACATCGGTGCGGGCCCACAGCTGGGCGGCGGCAGTGACGGCGGTCGCTGCCCGGGTGTAGGTGACGTGGTCGGGGTCGGGGCCGGAGCGGGGGTGGAGCTCGGTGAGCTCCAGGGCCAGCCACAGGCCCGCATCGTCCGGGGGCGTGTTGCGGCTGAGCAGGGCGGGCAGATGCCGGTCGCGCCCGTGCGCCAGGCGCCCTTGCAGGGCGAAGAGGAAGGTGTGGGCGGTGGTGCGGACGCGCTCGGCGACCGTCTCCACAGCCTGATCGGGGGTGGTCATGCCCGGGTGGCTCCTTGCGGCTCGGAGGCGGGGGAGTGGTCGGTGGGGTGCGGCAGTGCGCCGAGCGCGGTGGTGGTGATCCGGGCCGTCGCCAGCAGACGGCTGCCGCCCGCACCCGAGCCGGATGCGCGCCGTACGGCCGCGGTGAGCGCCTCCACCCACGCGGCCATGCCGCCGTGCGGCTCGTCGGCGAACTCCTCCCACGCCGCGCCGAGATGCGCGGCCACGGACAGCTCCGCGCGGGCCGGTGCCGCCTTCGGCAGCAGATGCAGCGTCTCGGCGGCCGTGCGGGTGACCTGACGCTGGACCGCCCACGGCAGCCGGGCCGCCTCCACCAGCGCAGCCCGCTGCGCCGGGTTGGCTAGCATGCGGGCCGGGCCGAGGGGAGCGCGCAGGTGGACGATCCCCGACAGCGCGGCCCGGTGGCTGGTGGTGTGCTCGGCCCGCACCAGCACTGCCTCCACCGGCATGCCGGGCGGCAGCACGCCGCGCTCGGCAGCGGCCACGATGTGCTCCAGCACCAGACACCGGCCCGCCCCCTCCTCGCCGCCGCCGAGCAGCCCGGCCGCGGCCCAGGGCAGCAGCTGCCCGGCCGCGTCCGCAACCGCGAGCCGGCCGCCGCGCCCGTTGACGGCCGCCCCGGGATCCCAGCGGACCGCGGCCGCGCCCGGATCGGCCGGACGGTCGCCGTCGTACACCGCCACCGCGCCCACCCGCCCTACCTCGTCGGGCAGCAGGCGCAGGCGGCGGGTCGGCCACGTCCACACATCCAGCGGCCCGCCCGGCTCCCGCTGCACCATCGGCGCGGCCGGCGACGCGCGCTCCCACACCGGCCGGTCTCCCTCGTCCCGGGGCCCGGGCGGGAGGTTCAGCAGCAGCTCGTCCTTCAGACAGGCTCCGGTGATCCGCACGTGGGTCACGGTGCTGAGCGGGGCGGGCTTGCCGCCGTAGAGGCGGTTGCCGCGGGTGGCCGGGTCGGCGGGGTGCCCGGACTGGATCCCACCCGGATGCCACGTCTGCAGCAGGACCAGCCCCACCGCGGCATCGGCCGCCTCCATCGGCTCGGCGGGCGCCAGCAGACGGGCGGCGAACTGCGCCGTACCAGAGCCCCAGGACTCCACCTCCAGCACGCGCGCATCCCGGTTCCCGGCGGACAGGTCGGCGGACTGCCAGAACGGGCGGGTGGCACTGAAGAGGTCGAAGCGGTCGGCGTGGGCGTCGAGATAGCGGCCGACGCGGTGCGCGTCCAGGTCGGGCGCCTGCCAGGCCGCATCCCACTGGGCGGCATCCGTGGGCCGGGCCGCGGCCGCGAATGCGGCGAGCAGCACTCGCAGCAGCGCGGTGTGCTCGTCGGGCGTCCCAGCCAGCTGGACCTCGCGGGCCCGGGCCAGCGCCTCGCGCAGCGACAGCCGCTCCGAGCCCGTGGTGGTGAGCACCGGCACCCATGGCCGGGTGAGCAGATCGAAAGACGTCACAGCACCCCCTTCGGGGAACAGCAGCGCGCTCGGCGCGCCGCAGTGCATATCAGTAGATCAACACTGTTGCGCACCAGCAAATAAATCGCAAGGGAGCCGACTTGCGATTAAATTCGTGCTAGAGCTTAGATAAGGGCAGACCCGAGCGCCCCGAACCGACCCGCAGGAGGCCGCAGTTGCACCCCTCCCGCTCCATGCCAGCCCCCAGCAGCCGGAAGCCGGCTCCCGTGGGCACCACGGTGTGCGCAGGGCGGCGATACCATCGACCGGACCGCCGCCGCCCCGATCAGTCAGGCCCCATGACCCTCGAGACGCTCCCCGAGCTCATCCACCGCCTCGTCGAGGCCAAGGGCCGAGAGTGGATCGAGCGGGAACTCGGATACACGCCCGACGTGATCGACCACCACCTCACCGCCTACACCCGCTCCCGCCGCACTCAGCTCACCGGCCCGCCGACCCCGCCCGACGCCCCCGACGTCGAGAACCCGCTGCGCATGGTCGACCTGGCCCGGCACCTGCGCGCCCGCTTCGACACCCTCTCCCGCGCTCTGCGCAACGACCCCGCTGCGCCCCGGCCCGTCCCAGGCCGCACCCCCGCCGTCTGGCGCTATGCCGAGGTGTACGCGTGGTGGCCCAACCGCCGCCGGCGCGGACAGCGCGGCCCCGCCCACCACCGCAACGCCCTCGCTGCGAACGGCGAAGCACCGTGACCGCCACGACGACCGCAGCCCAGACAACGGCCACCCCGGCACCCGTCGCCCGCACGCTCATCCCTGCGCACGGGCCGGGGGCGGCCGGCGGATGGCGCCGTCTGCTGACCGCTGTCCCCGCGCACGCCTCCAGTACGCGCGACCTGGAAGGGGACTGGCTCGATGCGGGCGCCACCGTGCAGCTGCCCGTCGGCGCGCTCGTCGTAGCGGTCGACCACCACCACGGCCCCGACCGCTGGGAGATCACCGCACTGCGCGCCCACGCCGAAGGCCTGCACGAAGTTGCCCGGTGGACGCGCCGCAGCCCACTCGGCCGACGCGAGACCATACGCCTGCGCGCGCTGCTCGACCCTGCCGCCGCCCACCACACCGCGCGCACCCTGACCACCCCCAACCGCGACAGCGGCACATGCCGCCGCTGCGGTCACGACCTCCCCTCCGGCACCGGCCTGGTCCACCACACCCCTTCCGGCACGGTCCTGGTCTGCCGCACCTGCCCGGCGCGCCCTGCCCGGCTGCCAGTGAACATCCGCCCGGGCCGGTGCGCGGTCTGCTCCGGCTGGGTCGCCGCCAAGGACGGCATAGCCGTCCTCATCGGCAACAGCACCGGAGACGGCCGCTACCAGCCCGTCCACCGCGTCTGCCCCGAACACCCCCTGCCCGGGCCACCGCTCACCGCCGACGCCTGGTGCCTGGACTGCCACACCCCCGTCCCGGCCGGCACCGGCTACTGGCTCCGCGGCCCCCACCACGCCCCCGGCACCTGCACCCCGCCCCCCGACGGCCTGCCCCGCTGGATCATCACCATCCCCCACAACGACACCCCCTGGACGACCGGCACGGTGCGCCGCATCCACCACACCCCCCGCCCCGGCGAACCCCACCTCCCTGAAGGCCTGCCCGGCGGACGGATCATCGCCGACACCGGCCACATGACCGTCCTCGCCCACGTCCTTGACCTGCGCACCACCCAACGGGGCCGCACCCTCGCCCTCGTCCGCGCCGCGACCTGGACCGAAGCCGCCCCCCTCCTCGCCGCCGAACTCGACACCGCCCTCAAAGCTCAGCCCGACGGCGGCACCTTCCTCGCCCGCGCAGTCATCGAACGCCTCCACGGCGACCGCGGCTGGGTCGCCGAGATCACCGGACACGACCCCCGCCACGGCCTCGCCCGCCACTTCCTGCGCCCCCAGACCGACTACGACAACGCCGACGCCCACGGCCACACCGGCGTCCTCGACGCCTGGACCCTGCGCCCCCGCCGCGTCTACGAGGTCTCCCGCCCCATCGGCCCCCCGGCGAAGAACTGGCGGGACATCCGCCGCACCAACCCCCGCGCCCGCGTCACCGAGGAACACCGCGCCTTCGTCCGCGTCACCGCCGACGGAGACATCGTCGAGATCACCCGAGAGGAGGCCCAGGCATGGCCAAGCGCAGCCTTGGAATGGATGTCCTGACCGCCGCCCGGCAACGCATCCGACGCATCTTCAACGACTTCCCCGTCGTCTACGTCTCGTTCTCCGGCGGCAAGGACTCCGGAGTACTCCTGGAACTCGCGGCCAACGAGGCCCGCGCCCGCGGCCGCCGCCTCGGCGTCCTCATCGTCGACCTCGAAGCCCAGTACCAGCTCACGGAGGACTACCTCCGCCAGATGCTGCGCCGCCACCAAGACGTCATCGACGTCTACTGGGTCGCCCTCCCGATGAACCTGCGCAACGCAGTCAGCCAGTTCCAGCCGCAGTGGACAGCTTGGGAACCGGGCCTGGAGGACGCCTGGGTCCGCCCCCGCCCACCCGAGGCGATCGGCGACGAGACCTTCTTCGACTTCTACGAACGGGGCATGGAGTTCGAGGACTTCGTGCCGAAGTTCGGCGACTGGTACTCCCGCCAGAACGGAGGCCGGATGACCGCGTGCCTGGTCGGCATCCGCTCCCAGGAATCCCTCAACCGCTACCGGACCATCGCCAGCACCCGCAAGCAGCGCCACGACGGCCTGGCCTGGACCACGATGATCACCGCCCGTTCGTTCAACGCCTACCCGATCTACGACTGGCGCACCGAGGACATCTGGACCTTCTACGGCCGCGAGCGCGTCCCCTACAACCAGGTCTACGACCGGATGCACCAGGCCGGGCTGACCCTGCACCAGATGCGCCTGTGCCAGCCCTACGGCGACGACCAGAAACGCGGCCTGTGGCTCTACCAGCTCATCGAGCCCCACACCTGGGGCATGGTCGCCGCCCGCGTCCAAGGCGCCGAGTTCGGCGCCCGCACCGCCCGCGAGATCGGCAACGTCTCCGGCCGCATCAAGGTCACCAAACCGGACGACATCACCTGGGAGCAGTTCGCGCAGAACCTCCTCGCGTCCATGCCGGCACCGACCGCAGACCACTTCCGCACCAAGATCGCCGTGTTCATCCGGTGGCACCAGAAGAACAACGGCTACACCGACGGAGTCATCCTCGACGAGGGCCCGCTCGACAAGAGCACCCCGTCCTGGAAGCGGATCGTCAAGATGATCCTCAGCTACGACTACTGGTGCAAGGAGTTCGCGATGGCCCCGCCCAAGAGCAAGAACTCCTACGAGGCCTACAAGAAGCGGATGAAGATCAAGCGCGAGGAATGGGGACTCCGTGGCACGCTCTAGCCTGCGCATCATCACCATCGACAACACCGACCCCGCCTTCTACCAGCTCCTCGGCCCCCTACTGGCCCGCCGCGACGTCCACAAATCCCTCGGCGGACCCCCCTGGGACGACCCCGGCAAGCAGTGGACCATCGCCCTCGCCACCGAAGCCGACGGCACCGAGAAGGCAGCCGGATTCATCGGCCGCACCACCACCGGCGCCCTCGAATCCCTCTGGGCCGAAACCGACCGCCGGCACACCCTCTACCACCGACTGGTAGCCACCGCCGTCAAGGCCTCCGACGGCCGCGCCCTCCACACCACCGTCACCCACGCCCGCGTCGCCGCCTACGAACAGGCCGGCTTCCGCACCGTGTCGACCACCGCGAACTACGCCAAAATGCACCGGGACCCGTCAGCATGAGCCACGAGCAAACCGCCCTCGACATCCCCGCCACCAACCCGGCACCCGCACCCGCCCCGGACACCAGCCGACGGGAGCGCCCCCGCGTTCCTTCCCCCTCCGGTGGTACCGGGGACGCGATCGTGGAGGCTGCCCGCCCCCTCATCTCCGCCCTGGCCGACCTCCCCCTCGACGAGCGCGTCACCACCCTCAACGAACTGCGGCGCCTGCTCCACGAGCAGTCCCCCTTCCGCGAGGAACCCGTGGACCTGGTCCTGTGGGAGAAGGCCGACCACGTCGAGGGCAACTCCTACAACCCCAACGTCGTCGCGCCCCGGCAGATGGAACTGCTGGAACACTCCATCACCGCCGACGGCTTCACCCAGCCCATCGTGGCCTGGAACCCGCCCGCCCCGGACAGCGACAACGACACCACCGCACCGATCGAAGTCGTCGACGGCTTCCACCGCCACCTCATCGGCAAGCACAACCCCGCCGTCAACGACCGACTCCACGGCTACCTGCCGGTCACCCTCATCAACACCGGCCGCCAGGCCCTCGAGGACCGCCAGGCCGCCACCGTCCGCCACAACGCCGCACGCGGAGTCCACACCATCGACGGCCTCTCCGAGATGGTCCTCCAACTCCTGCGCGCGAAGAAGACCTTCGCCTGGTTCGAGAAGGAGCTCGGTATGCAGCCCGACGAGGTCACCCGCCTCTCCCAGGTCAGCGGGCTCGCCGAGATGTTCACCGACGCCGAGTTCTCCGAGGCCTGGGAGGCTGCTGCCGGCGACCCCTTCACCGCCGAGTAGTACCACCACCCCACAGTCCCGCCCAGCGCCAGGCGTGCCGCTCGACCTGGTCAGACCGCATGCCGGAACACCACCTGAGCCGGACACCTGACGTCGAGTGGATCGCCTAGAGACGAGCCGTGAAGAGTAAGTGCTCGCCAGCCCCCGCGACTTAAAAAGCTGTCCCGCTTCCCCCAGCGTTGAGAAGTGCTGCCAGACGACGTCCCAGTAGGGGACGATGCCACCGTGACTCCTGACAGGCTCCGTCTGGCATCCGCGTGTTCGGCGGCCCTGGGCGCCCTCGTGGCTGCGGGCACCGTCGATACCGAAGCCTGTGCCGCGCTCGCTCGCCATCTTCGGGAAGAGGGCATCGAGGCACTGATGCACGCGGGCCGCCTGAGAGGTGAGTCCCAAGAGCAGGTCGATCCCCGCACGCTTCCCGACACGGTTGACGAGTTGCCCAGCCCGACGCTGGACGAGGTGCGGCGCAAGCTCGGGACTCTCAAAGTGCAGCTGTTCATCGTGTCGACATGGCCGTGGGACATGCAGGTGGAATACGAGCTAGGCCAGATCCTGGCGGAGCTGGATGGCGTAACCAGCGCATGGAGCACGTCCACGCTTCCGGGCTACCCGACGGAGTCCATGATCGCGGCCAGGCGGCGGCAAGCGGCCGAGAGTTTGGATCTGCACCATGTGAATGTCCTCGGCCTCCTGGAGCAACGTCGGGTAACTGACGGTGGACCGCAGGCGTAGGAAGCGGGACAGCTTCTAAGGACCGCGTGCTGGCGATCAACACGCGTTGCCGCTCCTCGACATGGTCAGGTGCCGTCAGCCGACGTCCGGGTCAAGCGAGCATCCACCGCGTACACCGGCCTCTGCCCGGGCCGCTCGGGCAGGTGCTCAAGGCTTCCCGTCGGCGGTGGCCGGGTTCAGGCTCCGATAGCGGATGCTGGCGGCGTCACCCGGCTCCAGTCCACGCCCACTGGTGACCTGCTCCTCGCGCCGGGCGATGTCCTCGTAGATCACGTCGCCAGACAGCCTCTCCCGCAGCGCCCACGGGATGAGCCGGATCAAGTCCGTGGTGCGGCCGTCGGTCACCCGCACGGACCGGCGGGGCCTCCCGCCCCGCCACCCCAGGTCCTGCCCGGGAGCCAGCCACTTCGTCACCTCCGCGTTGTACAGCAGCCGCTCCCAGATCACGGAGAACTCCCCCTGGCAGCGCTGCTCCTCCTCGCGCGTGAGCTGGGCGGCTTCGGGCAAGGCAGCACCGTGCATGAGCCGCGCGTAGGCCTCGCTCGCCGGGTTGCCGGGAGTCATAGTGGTGAACGTCGCGGGCATGCGGACCCCTCTCAGCAGGCCTGCCAGCGCCGCTCGATGACCGGGGCACCGTGGTAGTGCCGGTGCCACAGCAAGGGGCCGACACCCACCCAGGCGGGGATCCCCGGCGGAGGCAGCGGAGGGCGGCCGGCTCGAATCGGCACGGGCAACTCCACTTCACGAGCAGACGGGATGACAAGACAGGCGCCCCGCATGTTCAACGGCAGATCAGGCGACAGGTCACGGTGCTCCAGCACCCACCGCACATCGGCCCACCTGTCTGGGCGTTTCCGGCCGCCACGCACCGCGCCTAGGCGACGTCGCCGCGCCCGAGACGACGTCACCAGTGAGGACCTTGCCTGCCCCCGCGCCGAGCGCCCTCTGGCTGGCTCCCACCCTGATCACGGGTTCCGTCTTCGCCGGCCCATGCGCGCGGCCTGCAGGGCCGGCGCCCGGGCCGGGCCCTACAGGCACCGGGCACTCGCCAAACAGCAACGCCCCAACAGCCATGGCCTCGTTGGGGCGTATGTGCCGCGCTCTGGAGTAAGCGCTCAGAAATGGGGTTGGCCCGCCGGGGTAAGAGAACACCCAGGCGCTCCCGGAAAGATGCCAGATGGGTCCGGCCAAACCGCCTGCCAGTACGGCGGGTCCGCATCTTCGCCAAACAGCGCACGAAGAATCGCGAAATTCACCAAAGAATCCACACGCCTCATACGAATCCGGTAACCACCACCGAGAACACCGTCCAGGTCAACCCCTGGCTCGGGGCCAGCAGAGTGCGCGAACCGCTCAACCAGATTGTGGAGCACGGGTTCAGCTACCGTGCGAGGAACGCCCGTCATCACGAGCTCATAGCCGCGTGACTGATGCAATCCAACGGTGTAAGAATACGGCACGCTGTACTCGTCACCTTCCACTGACTGCACTACGTATCCGTGCTCAGCCATCTCGTGTGCCAGATGAAGCAAGTAACCCTGCATGAAGTCGGCCAGATTAGAACCCATTGAAACCTCCCCCATAGAGGAAACCGATATCGCGACGCCGCCTTCGGACAGGGTGCTCGCTGAGGAGCACCCTGAAAGGTCAACGCAGCTAGGAAGTAGTGGGCTCGGCACGGAATACGGGCTGACCCTCCACGCTCTCGTGGTAGACAGACAAGCGGCGCCGGTCCCAGAACACGAAATACTCCTTAGGATCTCGGGGGAAGGAGCGGAGCTCTGGAATCATCCGCAATGCATCGCAGAACAGCCTCAGGCACTGCTCGTTCTCGTCAGAACAATCAGAGACGGTGACGATCGACCACGGGTTCCCGAGCGGGCGAATTCGGAATTTCGACATGACTGGTATCTCCAGATTGCGAGAATTGACTATGTGTCGGCGCGGGAAAGGCCAAGAGGTTAGAGAGCCTGCACTCTAAGACTTCCGCCTCATCCTCTTGTAGGCGCTAGGGCGGAACCGGGTGGTATGCACGAACCCACAATGGTGGCATCTATATGTGTAGAGCTGCACTCCCAATTTTCCGCTGAGCCGTAGTCGCTTTAGGTATTGCCGCGCCGATTTGACGTCCTGATATTTGATCTTCCCCGAAGGACAGCTCTGCGCCCATTCGGGTACCTCATCGCCGAGCCATTTCATAGTGTGTCCATTTCGCCAGCTGAGCGGGACTGGTGAGCTGCCGTGCAGCTTGGCGCGGTCTTCCGCTTCCGCCTTTTCGCCATGCCTGGTGCGCCCTTGGCTTGGGGCCGAGGCTGGCTCTGCCCTGAGGGCAGACGGATAGCGTGGTGCCGGCTGCCTGCAAGGTTTGCGTTGGACGGCCGGGCTATCCGGCCGCCGTCGACCTCGGCGGCGACGTCATGTCGCCGCCGGGACGTGTTGGGCGGTCAATGACCGCCGCTGTAGATTCAGGACTCGAAGCGATCGTTCTCGGCGCAGTCCGGGCAGTCGTCGGGGCAGCGGTCCAGGGTGCCATCGGTGTGGACCTGGCAGCGCACGCACGGCGCGACCGAGGTGATGTAGCTGTGGCCTTCATGGTGGATCGGCCCGAGCCAGTCGTCGGCTGCGACGCCGGTTGGCTCATTGCAGTGACCGCAATTGACCTCTCCGGTCCGGTAGAAGGCCATTGCACTCCTTATTGACATGGTCGATCCCCGACTGCCAATGGGAGCAGCGGTGCCCTGGGGCGGCGGTGGGGTTGTCTGTTCGCCCGGCGCCGGAGCTTGGTTCCACGACCGGCATGGTTGGTGCGCTCTAGGGTGTTCCGCATCCTGCGGGGCAGGTGACGAGGTTGGGGCACCGACAATTAGGGGTGAACTCGTTCTCGGAGCAGCCACAGTGCTCGCACTGTTCCTCGCTGTTCTCAGGGTGATCCATTGCGATGGCTCCAAGGGGGTTTCTAACGCTGGTGCGGAATTTTGACGTGAAATCCGCTGAACTTCGCGTAGTGGACTCGCATTTCAGGGACCAGGTGGAGCCAACAGGTGCCAGTACCGAGGGCAGTCTCGGGGGCACTCGGAGGCAAGACAGATGCCTTGTTGACTCTCGAGCATTTTGCGCGTGCTTCACACACAGCGGTTCTCCTGGATGTGGATTTCATCTGCCCCTGCCTGGGGCGGCGTGGCGTGTTCCCAGATCCCCGGGACTGTGGGCGCATGAAAGTTGCCCCACAGAAGGGTCAGTTGGGTTGGTTTCTCGGCCGGTTCTTCGTTCCCCCGACCTCGTGATAACTACTGTACACGCAAGAATCGCGAAGTGCAACGCACGGGAAGGGGTTCCTCTGCCTACGCTTGCCTGAACTGGCCTCCGAAGTAGGAACTTCGTCCGGTCGGCGGTCCGTCTCGGCTCCCGGCCGCGACCCTCCGCGCCCCCGCCCGGGTACCCCCGGGCGCCCCG
>NZ_JBIAWF010000042.1:0-39969 GCF_042895325.1 Streptomyces sp. NPDC001407 | reverse complement strand
CCGCGCCGGGGCGGGTATCGCGACACGGACGCGGTGGGGGGGGCGGCCCGGGGCGGGGGGGGGGGGGTTGGGGGGGGGGGGGGGGGGGGCGCCCCGGGGGGGGGGGGGGCCCGCCGGGGGGGGGGGGGGGGGGGGGGGGCCGCGTGGGGGGAGGGGACGCGCGCGACGGCGAAGGGCGCCGCCGGAGCCGTTGTCCGGCCGCGCCCTTCGCCGTCGCGCAGCAGGGGAGTTGGGGCTGGCGGGTGGGTAGTCACCGCACCTGCGCCCCGGGCATCCTCGATCCGACAGGCGCGGGGAAGGGAATCGGGTGGAGTTCGTCTTCGAGTGCGGGTGGTGCGGTGGGGACAACTACTTCGTGGGCAAGCAGGTCGGCTGGTGGGTCGACAAGTGGGAGGTCCCCTCGGAGTGGGACTGTCGCTTCTGCGACGGACTCAACTACACCCCCGACCCACCCTGGACAGAGGCGTAGTCAGAGGCTGGAGAGCAGTCCGGCGATCGAGGCGAGGCCGCTGTTAATGGTCGGGGCCAGGCCGGTCCCGGCGAGGGTGAAGCCGAACAGCGTGCAGGCCAGCATGGAGCCGACGCGGACGTATCCGCCCTTGAGCAGGACGAAGACGATGATGCCCAGCAGCACGGCGGCGGAGAGGGAAAGGGCCACGGCGGTGATGCTCCTTCGCGGGGTCGGGTGGGGCCGACCGTGCTCGAGCAGGCTGGCCCCAGGGATGTGCGGATGAGGGTGGTCAGGCGTCGGTGAGGCTCTTGATGGCCTCCAACGCCTGGCGGGGAGAGGCGACCTGCTCGGAACGGCGACCACCGCCCTTGGAGCCGCGCCCGTTTCCGCCCTTGCCGCCTCCGCCGCCGCGCCGGCGGGACCGGCCCTCGCCCTCGTCGTCCTCGTCGGGCTCGGGCCAGAACTCGCCGGGCCGCACGGGCTCGTTCCAGTCGAACCACAGGCCGCGCTTCTCCAGCTCGCTGATCTCGTAGTCGGTAAGCCGGTTGACCTCGTCGGGGAACAGCTCGGAGAGGTCGGTGTCGAAGTCCGCGTACAGCGACCGCATGAGCACGGCGCGGCCATTGTCGAGGACGATGACCGCGACGCCGCCGGTGGAGACGCCGTTCTCCGGGTCGGCCTCGCCTCGCATGGCCCGCTCGATCGCGGAACCCTCACTGCGGGAGTAGCGGGCCGGGATGGTCGGCACGTCGTAGGCGTTCTCCATGGTGCCCTCCGCCGCCTTGCGGGTGGCGCCGGGCGAACCCATGTTGAAGATCACGGGCCTGCTGTTCTGCCGCAGGTTGTCCTTCATCTCCGTGGAGAACCCGTTGTGCGCGAACGGGCTCTGCCCGGCCGGGTTGAAGCCGATGCCGTACTTCAGCCCGGTGACCGTGAGGTCCTCGCCGTCCTTCTGGATGAACTCGCCGAAGTCCGCGTCCTGAGCCGCGGTCATGAACTCATCCCCGTACACGTTCAGCTGCCGGTAGGGGCAGCGCGGGTCGCCCGGCTTGTAGTCGTGCGGCTGGCCGTCGTGCGGCCAGGGCATATCGGCGCGGATCTCGCACAGTGCCTTCGCTGCCCGCAGCGAGCGGGCCATCCACAGTGCGTTCGAGCCCTGCCGGTCGATGTACCGGCCGAGCACGGTGGTCTTCTCGTCCTTGCGGACGGTGGACAGCCACACGACCTGGCCGTCCAGGGACTGGGCAGCCATGTGGATCGCGAAGAACTGCGTCTTGCCCGACCGGCTGACCCCGAGGGTGAGGCCGTGGGCCGGGGCGTTCTTGTCGTGCTGGTACACCATGGTCTTCACCGGCTGGCCGGTGATGGTGAACCCGCACACGTACATGCCCTTGGCGTCCGGGGTGAGCAGCTCGCGGGTGGCGGGGAAGACCGCGCTCAGCGGGGGCTCGTCGAAGGCGCTGATGAGGAATTCGCTGCCGTCGATGAGGACGAACACGCAGGAGTCGTCCTCCTGGATGCCCAGGCCGCGGCAGACCTTGGCCAGGTCGATGCGCGGGGTCTCGGTGGGGTCGGCCATCTTTGCCCGGTAGAAGGTCACGCCGCGCTCGTTGTCCCGTGTCCGGTGGACCAGGACGGAGCCGGGGGCGCCGCCCTTGGGCCCGGCGATACGGTCCACCCAGCGCTCGGCGTCGGTCGGCTGGGTGCGGCGCCGGGCGTTGGCCTCGGGGGTGATGCTGGCCTCCATCCAGCCGGGCCCGCCCTGTCGGCCGGGCTGGATCGCGACGTCCGCGAGCGCGACATCGCTGGCGGAGACGCCGAAGGCGGCGCCGACGACGTCGGGGGAGAGGCCGGTGATCGGCCGTCCGGTCTCCGAGGCGCGCAGCAGCAGGGTGAGGTCGTGCCGCATGCCGGGGTGTCGGGTGGCCTTGACGATGTGGGTGCGGGCGGGCATCCCGGCGCGCTCCCACAGCATCCGTGCCTGGCGGGTGAGCTGGTCGGCACCGTCGTCCGGCTGCGCCACGGTCGGCTCCGGCTCGGGCGCCGGCTGGAGCTGGGGGGCCGGGGCGGCGAGTGCGGGGCGGTGGTTGCGGCGGGTGTGCCGGGAGTACGGCAGCACGAAGGAGCCGACTGCGGCCCATCCGGCGGCGAGCAGGGCGTCCAGCCAGTACGGGCCCCAGCCGGGGGTGTGCTTGGCGGCGATGTCGACGGCGGCGGCCAGGACGAGCGGGGACCAGCGCAGGATCTTGCGTCCGGCGCCGGGCTTGTCGCTCTTGGCGGCCAGGACCGAGCCGACGATCCCGGCGGCGCCGGCGATCTGCACGACGGTGTTGACGGGGCTGTCGGGATAGGCGTTCGGGGCCACGGCCAGCACGGGCGCGGCGAGGGTGTAGGCGAGGCGTTCGAGCGCGACACTGCGCGGCGTGGTCACCGGTTTCTCCTTCGGGAACGGGCACGGGCGGCCCCGCAGATTTCTGCGGGGCCGCCCGTGGCGGGTGGGTGGGGGAGGGGTCAGCGGTTGAAGAACCCGGCCCTGGGGGTCTTCTCGGGCCGGTTGGAGCGGATGTCGTCCAGGGCGCCGTAGAGCGTGGAGTGGGTGCGCCGGGCCTGGTGCGTGAGGTCGGCGGTCTCCTGGGCGGTGTCGGACAGTTTCCGGACCTCTCGGGCGGCGCCGACCAGGGCGAGGGCGACGTTGCTGGTCAGGGCGACGAACTTCGGGTCCAGGTCGGCGTTGGCGATGTCGGTGGCGACGTTGTCGGTGTGGTCGGCGTTGGCCTGCATGCTGCGGCGCAGTCCCTCAAGGTCGAGGGTGGCGTCGTCCATGGCCTTGGCGAGCTTGTTCAGCTTGGCCTGGACGGCCTTGTACCGGTTGTCGTCGTCGGCCGGGACGGGTGCCGCGCTGGTGGTGCGGGGTGCGAGGTCGCTGCTCATCAGCGGGTTTCCTCCGGGGTGTTAGTCGTGGTGAGCGGCGGCCGAGGCGTGCTTGAGGCCGGCGTCTTCCTTGGCGTTCATGTCCTGGCCGTAGATGCGGGCGACCATCGTGGCCGCGATCCTGGCGGCCTCCCGGGCGATGCCGCACTGCTCGGCACACCGTTCGGCCTGCGCCTTCATGCGGGCCGCGGAGTCGGCGAGGTCCGCGATCAGGTCGGTGACCGCGGTGGAGATGTTGTGGTCGCCTACCAGGTCGGCGGCCATCTCCCGCAGGGCGTCGGCGACCTTGCCCAGCGCCTCCGCCAGGGCCTCCGCGCGTTCCCGGTCGGAGGCGGTCTTGATGGCGATGTTGGCCATCTCCATCAGGTACTGATCGAACGTGATGTCCGTGCGGTGCTGGGCGCCAAGGCCGCTGTGCCCGGACGGCCTGTTGACTTCCGAGCTGCTCACGCTGCTCCCTTCCGTACGGGGCCGGCTGGTGCCGGGCCGCTGGGTGTGCTTCTCCGGCGCGGGCGGCAGGCCCTTGGCGCCGGTCGTCACGGCCGCGGGCTCGTCGGGGACGATGACGGCGTCCTCGATGTCGTCCTCGGCCTTGCCGTCGGTGTGAGGCGGGCGGGTGGGCCGGTCGGGCCACTCCACCGTCGGGGTGGAGTCCTCCGTGCCGAACGGGCTGTCCGACGGCCGGCCGCGCCGCCCTGTACGACCAGTACGCCCACGCCCGGTCCGGCCGGTGCGGCGGGCGCGTCCACGCCGTCCGGCCCGGCCCGCGCCGCCGGTGCGCCGACGCCGGAACCGGCGCCGCTTCTTCGAGCCGTCGGACGGCCCGTCACCAGCCTTGGACTCCTTGCCCGGCTCATCGGCCGCGCCGCCCTTGGCGGTCTTCTCGCCCTTGCCGTCGGTGCCCTTGTCCTTGGCGTCCTTGTCCTTGGACAGGTTCACCTTCTCGGTGCCGGCCTTGCCGTCCTTGGCGTTCGCCTCGGCACGGCGCTTGTCCCAGCGCCGCTGGGCTTCCTCGGCTACGGCCTGGCCCAAGGTGGTGCGGCCTGGTGTGGTCGACGCTGCGGCTTCCCGCTTCGCCTTCCGCGCCGCGTCCCGTTCCTGCCGCTTCGCGCGGCGGTCCTCCCAGTCCTTTTGCCGGTTGGCGCGGGCCTGGTCACGGTCCTTGGTCCGGTCGGCCATACCGGCGGCGTGCCCGGCGGTGCGCCGCTCCTGCCGCGCGGCCTGCCGGGCCCCGGCCCGTTCCTGACGGCCGCGGGCCCGCTCGGCACGGGCGCTGGACGCCGGACCGTGCTGCGCCCGGCCACCGCCGTCGCCCTTCGAACTGCCGCTCCTGCCGGAACCGCCAGAACCCGTGTGGGAGCCTCTCGAGCCCCCGGACGACCCGTTGCGCCCGGAACCGGCTGCGCGGCTGCCAGAGGGCCGGTCAGAGCCCTTCGCGGCACCCTTGCCGCCTCCGCCGCCCCCGGTGGATCCGGACCCCGAACGCCCACTAGGGCTAGCGGAGTTGGAGCCGCGCGACGACCCCGGCCGGTTCGGCCCGGGGCTCGAGGTGTTGCCGCGGGACGGGCCGTTGCCGCCCCCGCCGCGCGAGGACCCGCCCCCGCCGCCGGCCTTTGAGCGGCCCTTGTCCGCCCCCATGCCGGAGCTGGACGACCTCGTGCGGTCGGCGCCGGCCTTCCCGCGCGCTGCCGCCTTGTCGCCCTTCGCTTTCATCATCGCGGCGTGGAGCTTTCCGTTCTGCTCCATCATCGCGGTTTCCTGCGCGGTGCGGGCCTCCAGCAGCGCGGCCTTCCGTGCTATTTCAGCCTCACGGAAAGGCGCTTCGCTTTCATGAAGCGCCCGCGACCTTTCCAGCCGGAATTCCAGCCAGTCACCGAGACGGTCAGCGAGAGAACGAGGCTGGATATATTCGCCTTCCTCGTATTCTCCTTCCTCTTCTCCGGTTTCCGGTGCCGTATTTCCATCCGAATGCAGCGCCATTGCCGGGTCCGGTGCGGCCGGGATCGGCGGCAATTGCATTGTCGTCTCTTCCGGTGACTCCGGCGGAGCCTCCGGGGTGTTATCCGGCGGTCGGATGGTGTCGGCGAAATTCGGAATCGGCGGCGGTGCGTACGAGGAATCACCGCTCCAGGGGCCGCGGACCAGGTTTCCGCTGCCGGTCTCGTCGGGCTCGTCCGACATGGTGCACCTCCCTCCAGGGACTTGACAGAGCGTGGGGTCTCGTGTGCACGCGCGTGCACGTGCACGTGTGCACGCTTTACGCGCGCGAGGCCCCGCCGGAGCCCGGCGGGGCCTTCGTTGGTGACGGTCAGTTACGCGGGTCGTGCTGCTCCAGCACCTGCTGCGCGTACTGCATGAGGTGGTTCCACAGCCGCGCGTCGCCCTCGGCCCGCTTGTCCACCGCGAGCTTGAACAGGCGGCACACGCTGGTGAATCCGGGAATGACGTCGTCGCGTCCGGCTTTGACGTCCTTGGTGATTCGGGATCGAGTAACGCGGAGCCAGAATTCCATCCGGCCGATCTCGCCGCGACTTTCGATCGCCTTGCGCTCCTCGTCCTTCAGCCAGTCGTTCCGCCCTTGAATGGAGCGTTCGACGCTGGTGAGGGGGCGCGTCACGCCGACTCCCTGTTACCCAGGTCGTAAATCGACGCAGGACCACTGTAGCCGGAATTCTGGTTCTGCGCACCCTGCTGCGGCGGGTTGGGCGCGGCCTGGAGCGGCTGCGGGTTCTTCTTCCGCTGCCTTTCCAGCTCCTTTTCCTTCCTGTCCCGGGCCGTATTGACAACGGCCTCGTCGTGGGCGCGGCGCTTGTAGGCGCTCTTTTCCAGGCCCTCGGTGAGGTTTTTCAGGTTCTTGAGCACGGTTCCGAGGGCCTTTTCGACGGGCATCGCGCGCAGCCTCGCGTGGTACCAGCGGTCGCCCTCCACGTGCGTCTCGCGCAGGTGGACGCGGGTCTCGATCGCCAGGGTCTCCAGGTTCTTGCCGATGTCCAGCAGGACCCGCTGAACGTCGGCCATGTAGCGGGCGGTTGCCTCCGGGCTCTGCGCGACGTCGCGCAGGGGGGAGTAGTTCGGGTCGTTGCTGTTCACGGCGGGGATTCCTCCTGGTGTACTGGGGGATCTGGGACTGCTTCCGGCAGTCGCAGCGAGGGCCAGCCCGATACCCGCGGGCTGGCCTTCACTGGTGGTGCCGGGACTCTGGATCGCGGCTGGGCGTCGGAGCCGACCCGGCCGTTGGGCCTCCCGGAGTGGGATGCGGTCGGCTCTGCTCACCTCGGGACGAGGTACTTGTCCGCGTCGGCCGGGCGGAGCAGGCCGGCTTCCTGCAGCAGCCGCACCGCGCGGTCGCGGTTGACGCGGAGCTCGGTCCGGACACGGCTCACGTTGACGAAGCCGTCCTCCTCGCGGGGCAGTTCGCGCACGCTCTTGATCAGCGTGGCGTCGTCCCGTGCGGGTGCCGTCGTACCAGTACGGCTGCTCGTACGGTCCGTGGTGCTGGTACGGCGGGACTGGCTCGTACGGGCGTCGGCTCCTTGGTCCGGGACGGGCGGGCTCGTGCGGACGTCGGTGTCCGTACGGGCCGTACCGGTACGGGCCGCCGGGGTCTTGCTCGTACGGTCCGGGGGGTACGGGCTGTACGCCGGGGCTACTTGTACGGCGCTAGTACGGTCGCTGTCCGTGCTGGTCAGGGCCGCGCCGGGGGCGTCGCTAGGACGGGCTTCGCTGCTTGTACGGGCAGCGGGCGTACAAGCAGGGCCGGAGAGCTCGGGGGCGGCGTCCGTACCAGCCGGTGTGCCGTACAGGGGCGTACCAGTAGCTCCCGTACCTCCTTCCTCCGTACGGTCGGAGACCGGCGCCGAACCTGTACGAGGCTCCGTACCGGCGTGGGTTTCGTCGTCCGCGCCGGTACGGTCGGGCGCGCTGTGGTGCATCAGGGAGTGGACCCGCCAGATGACCACGACGAAGATCAGCACCACGTAGGTGGTCAGCGGCCAGGGCGCCGGGTGGCCCGGCTCTCCGACGCCGGCCTGCTCGGCGAGGTGGTAGGTGACGTTCGCGCTCGCCATCAGCAGCAGCGCGGCCGGGATGTCCTTCTTGGTCCGGAAGCTCGTGACGCAGTAGACGTCGAGGCTGACTGGCAGCAGGGGCGCGATCACTTCGTGGATGCCGACCATGCGGGCGAGCCCGAACTCCCCGCTGGCCGCCAGCCCGACACCGGCGGCCAGCGCCACCCATGGGGCCAGCTGCCAAACCCGCTCGCCAGCACTGTGGCGCACCGCCTGCCACCGGGACGCCTTCTGCTTGGCCTCCTTCGCCTCGGCCAGCATCCGCTGCGCCCGGGACTCATCGGCCTGAGCGCGTCGGGTGATGGCTTCGGCCTTGCTCTTGGCCTCCTTGACGACGCGCTCGGCCTCCTTCTCCGCGGCCTCACGCAGTTGCTGCGGGACGGCGGCCGCTTCCCGGCGCAGGCGCTCCCGCTGCGCTTCGCAGGCCCGCTTCAGCTCGGCGAGCTCGCTGTTGAGGGTGGTGCGCTTGGTCTCGGCCTCCTGGTCGAACTTCTCCCGCAGATCGCGCAGTTCCGTGCGCAGGGCCGCGCGGGCGTTCTCCGCTTCGGTGTGGAGAGTGGTCGCGGCCTGCTCGGCTTCCCGGCGGCGGGAGTCGGCGGCCGCGACCGCGTCGCGGTAGAGCTGCTCGCCCTCCGCCCGGCGCGCGTCGTACTGCTCGGCCGCCGCAGTGGCGAGCGCGGCGATGCGCGTGCGGGCCACCTCCAGCTCTTGCTGCGCGGCGGCCACGAGGTCCTCGGCCTGCTGCTGCGCGCGTGCCAGGATCTCGCCGGCCTCCTCTCGGCGCTGCTGGACGAGACGGGAGAGCTCGGCGAGGTCGTCCTCGGCCAGCTTGCGCAGTTCGGCGACAGCGGTGCGGGTCGCGTCCTGGTCCTCGGCGGCCAGGGCGGTGAGCTCCTCGACCCGGGCCCGGGCGGCGGCGATGAGGCTGTCGGCACGCTCACGGGCCTCGGCCAGCGTCCGCTCCGCCTCGCCCCGGGCTTCGGCCAGTTCCTTCTCCAGGCCGTCGCGGCGAGTCTCCGCCTGCTGGTCGGCCTGGGCGGTGAGGGACTCGGCCTGGGCCCGTGCCGCGTCGAGGAGTTCCTCGATGTGGCGGTGGGTCTCGGCGAGGTGCCGCTCGGCGTCGCTCTCGGCCTGCTGCTGCAGGTCGGCGGCCGCCGACCGAGCAGCATCAACGACGGCCTGGGCCTCGCGGGCGGTCTCGTCCAGCAGATGCTGGGCGAGGTGATGCGCGAGGTCGGCCTGGTCGGCGGCACGGTCCCGGGCGTCGGCCGCCCTCTGGAGCGCCGCAGTCTGCAGAGCGTCGGCTTCCTCGCGGGCCAGGTCCAGGATGTCGGCGGCGCGGTCGCGGGCGTCGGCGTCCCGCTCGGCGCTGCTCTTCTGGAGGACCGTGGCCGTCTCGCGCGCGCTGTCGAGCAGGTCGGCGGCGCGGTCGCGTCGGTCGGCGACCTGAGCATCAGCCTCGGGCCGCCCGGTGGCCACCGGCACCGGCTGTGTGGCCGGTACGGGGTCGGGCCGCTTCGGCGTCGCGGCCGAGGTCTTTGTCGGCGCCTTCTTCCTCTGGTTGCGGGTACGGGTCGCGGTGCGCGCGGCCATCGCCTTCCTCGTCTCTTCGGTCACGGACACGGCCCGCACCGGTTGTTGCCGGTGCGGGCCGCGGAGGGGGAGTGGGGTCAGGGGAGTTCGGGCCGCCGGGTGGTGGTCGCCGTGTGCTGGGTGAGCCACGCGACGGCGGCCGCCGTCATGCCCCCGACGTCGCCGTCGGTCTTCAGCGGGGCGGTGTCGATGTCGCGCATCGCGTCGACGGGCGGCAGCAGCCGCATGTAGTCGCCCTGCGCTCCGCGGATCCAGCCGCCCGTCACCGGGACAAGGTCGTAGCGGACGCCGCTGGTGTAGTTGATGGTGCCGTCGATGCGACAGACGATGGTGTGGCCCGGCTCGCCGCGCCAGAACTTGGCCGGGTCGCGGTACAGCACGTAGTCATCGACCTTGAACGTGGTGGCCGTGGTGGTGGCCTGGGTGGAGAAGGTCATCCGTAGCTCCTCGTCGCATACGTGCCGGACTGTCCGGCTCCCAGTCACCGCCCGTCCCGGCCGCCGGCGGTGGGCGGTCGGGACGGGCGGATCAGGCAGCCGTCAGGCCGCGACCTCGAAGGTCCGGTGCGGGGCGATGACCTGGCCGTCGGGGAGCAGCTCGCCGGTGTCCTCGAAAAGGAGGACACCGTTGCACAGCAGGCTCCATCCCTGCTCCGGGCGGCCGACGATGGTGTGCGCGGCCTCCCGGTCCGGGCTGGCGGCCGTCGGGCACTTCGGGGTGTGCGTGCACAGCGAGTCCGGCAGCCGGGTGGTGCCGGTGGTCGTCGCGGTGTCGAGCTGGGTGATGCTACGCATGAGCTCTCCTACAGGGAGGCCCGGGATGGTCTCCCGGGCTGGAGGCGTGCGAAAGGCCGGCTGCCCGTCCTGCGGGCGACCGGCCTGGTCGAACAGCTTGGTACGGGAGGGAAGCGGGGTTTCGTCTGTCCCGCGCTGCGGGTCAGCCTCGCAGCTCCTTCTGCTTGGCGAGGTAGGCGTCCTGGAGCCGGGTGAACGACTCGTACAGACGCTGGCCGTCGCCGCACCGCGCGTTCGGCGAGCACCTGGTGCAGGTCTCACCGTGCGCGCGGCTGGCGGCCTCGGCCTTCATGTAGCGGTCGTACGGGGAATCAGCCATGGACGCGGCGGCCGAAGTCGTGCTGCTCGTTCGTCCGGCGGACCGCGTCTTCCAGGCGCTTCTGATCGTCGTCCGTCATGCCGTCGCCGCCCGCGCCCGGTTGCGGGCGGCGCGGCGCTTCATCGCCCGCCGCTCGTCCTCGGACAGGCCGCCCCACACACCGTCGTCCTGTCCGGATTCCAGCGCCCACTGGAGGCACTGCTCCATGACCGGGCAGCGGCGGCAGACGGCCTTGGCCTCTTCGATCTGCAGGAGCGCCGGGCCGGTGTTGCCGATCGGGAAGAACAGCTCGGGGTCCTCTTCGCGGCAGGTCGCGTTGTGGCGCCAGTCCATGGCGATCACTTCCCCTGCCGGACTCGGCGCAGGGCCTCGTCCATGTTCGGGTCGGAGTCGTCTTCGTGCTGTGCGATGCTGTGCTGCATCAGGCCCTCCAGACAGGTCCTGGACAGCCCCGGGGGCCGAATCCCTGGGGCTGTCGCGTTCACTCCCCAATTGGGGAGTCGGCCGCTGTACGAGCAGCCACGGCGCTGGCCTCCCCGGTCACGGGGTGGCCAGCGCCGTGGTCGTTCGTGCGGAGGCGGGTCAGCGCGCCGGGCGCTGGGGGTGCAGCGTGGTCAGCGGAACCTGCAGGCCGCCCAGCGGCGCGTCACCGGCGGGCAGTTGCGCGCGCCGGGTGTCGGTCTCGCGGACCGCCGACTCGGTCGACGCCCACTTCATCTCGCGCAGCAGCCACAGGGGTCGGCCGTCGCCGGGCTCATCATCCGTCGTCGCCGTCTGCTTCTGGGCGGCGATCTGGCTGACGGCCGGGGCGGGCGCGACCTTCGGCTTGCGCAGCACGTTGGTCGGGCGGCGGGACGACGTCTCCTTGTCGGCGTCGGCCAGGGCCTGGCGCCACTCGGTGATCGTCATGTCCCACTCGATGCGGCGGTTGCTGCCACGGCAGTGGATCGCGGCGGCCACGCCAGCCTTGCCGGTGTGGTGCGGCACCAGCTTCTGGACCTTGCTCTGCATACCGGTGATCGGACACCAGGTCCCGCAGTCCTTGCAGACGAGGACGGCCTTGAGCGGCTGACGAAGGTCGATGTGCGAGGGCGGGAGCTGGGAGAGCTTGAGGGCCGGGCGGCTGCTGGCCCGCTTCGTGCGAGTCCGGCGGGGGCGTTCCTTGGCGGCGGGCATCGCGGACGTGATGGCCATGGGTATCTCCTCGTATGCGAAGGGGGGAGAAGGGAGTGCGTCGCGGTGCTCTCTCCGTCCGCCAGGCCACGCGGGTGATCCCGGCGCCCTGGCGGACGGACAGCGCATAGCGCTGCGATGTGCAGTAGAGAGTCGAGATCCCGGGGATTTGGTGGTGCCATCAACCCGGCCCCCTCTTGCGAGGCGGACGACTTCCTACGGTCTTGCGGTGGTGCTCACTCGGTGCTCCCGAAGGATCGCCGAGATCTTACCTACATCAGGTTGCCTCAGGTACCCTCAGGTGTCAAGCGGTATAGTGAGGGAACCAGATGGAACCGAAGGAGGCGAAGGCACATGACCGGGCCACCCCGAGCCGACAATCGGCCGCCGTACGCGCGCATCGCGGGCCACTACCGCGACCTGATCAGCTCCGGGGAACTCTCGCCGGGCGACCTCCTGCCCAGCATCAAGACGCTGGCCACCGAGTGGGAGGTCAGCACGGCCACTGCGGACCGGGCAATGCGACTGCTGCGCGAAGAGAAGCTCGTGCAAGGCATCCCGGGCGTCGGCACCGAGGTGATGGCACGCCCCATCTCGCTGTCCTCCGGGGCGGAGCGCCACGACCGCAGCAGCAGGACACAGTCGTCGTGGGGCGTCGGCGAGAAGTCGTCCGGCCACACCGCCGGCATAGTCGACGCTCCCGAGGACGTCGCTCACGTGCTGGGCATTTCGCCTGGCGACGACGTAATTCGCCGCAGCCGTGTCTACCGGGACGCTCACGGCATTGTCTCCCACTCGACGTCTTGGATCCCGGCCGAATTCGCCCGGGTGCTACCGGAGTTGGCCCGGAGCGAGCGACTCAAGGGCGGCTTGTCGCTCGACTTGATTGCTCGGGCTACCGGGCGGCACGTCGTGAAGCGTGTGGATGAGGAGACAGCTCGCATCGCAACAGCGCACGACCTTGAGCTCCTGGAGCTGGAGGCCGACACCGTCGCGGCGATCCTGGTGCTGACCGCGCACTTCCTGGACGCCGACGGCGAACTGCTGGAGTACGGTGTGGACTTGGGCGCCCCCGGTCGCACCCGCAGGAGCACCTCGGAGGTCTTGCGGTGACCGCGCGCGACACCGTTCTCCTGGATGACACCCTCGTCAACTGCCTTGAGCGTCGTCTCGGTGTGCTCCTGCACGCGCAGCGCACCGACACCCTGACTCTGGAAGGACGATTCGAGATCAGCCGCATCTCCGCAGCCTTGTCCGGCCGACCGGGCCCCGCGCCTCGCGTGATCCTCCTGGCGGGTCTGCAGGGATCCGGCAAGACGACCCTCGCCCGCGCCCTGGAGGAGGCTGGCTTCCGGCGCCTCTGCCCTGACGAAGAGATGTTCCGCCGCTACGGCCACTACGGCCGGGACTTTCCCCGCGGGGAGTTCAGGGTCAGGGAGGCGCCCGTACTCAAGGACATCGCCCTTGAGCTCCAGGAGCTCCTGGCGGCCGGACACGACGCGGTGGTCGACCATGGCTTCTGGACTCCGGAAGAGCGGGCCCAATGGACAGCGACCGTGATGGAGGCCGGTGGCGAGCCCATTCTGATCTACTTGCCTGTGCCGCATGAGGTGCGCTGGGACCGGATCCGGAAGCGCAACCAGAACTCGCTGGTCGACGCGAACAGCATCGAGTTCAGCGAGGAGGATCTGCTTCGGCATGCGGGCCGGTTCGTCCCGCCGACCGACGATGAGCCGCACACCGTGTACGACGGTCACCCGGAGAACGTGCTGGCCGAGCTCCGCCGTACACGCCCCTCCACAGATGGCGGTCGACATTGACTCCCACCTCCCACTCGCCGCGCCCGGCGCTCGTTAACCGTCTTGTGGGAGCCATCACACTCGCGGGAGCTGGTTCACAACATCACAGCGCTTTGTCGAAGCTCGTGCGCATCGACGTTCACGGGTTTTCAACATGTACGTACACATGGGATTTGGCGGCTGCAGCCTAGGCTCACGGGCCATGACGACAACCGAGGGGACCAGGGTGGGGAAGCATCGAGCGGGGTGGAGGCCAGACCGTCTGCGAGAGCAGCGGGAGGCACACGGCTTGACCCTGGAGAAGGCTGGCGAGCGCCTCCGTGAAGTTGCCGAGAGGGCCAAGTTGAAGGGCATCCCGGCGGCGAATCCCCAGACCTTGTGGCAGCACGAGCAGGGCGAGGTCTATCCCGGCCCGCACTACCGACGCGCTTACTGCCTCCTCTACCGCGCGACCGAGCCCGACCTCGGCTTCCGGACCGCCCTGCCGGGGGAGGAGACGTCTTTCCAGCTCACGCCGATGGACGACCGTCTCAACGGTGCGCACGTCCTGGCCGTCGAACGGGCGATCCACCGCATCTCGCCGGGTACTGAGGACGCTGGCCACTTCGCTCTGCAACAGCGGATCATCGACGCATGGAAGCGTCGGCACACCGGGGGCGACCCGCACCGTCCGGTCCTGATCCTGGTCGGCGGGTTCGCCGGCAGCGGCAAGACGGAGCTGGCGAGGTTCTTCGTCCAGCTCACCGGATGGCCCCTGCTCGACAAGGACCCGCTCACCCGGCCGCTCGTGGAACGCCTCCTGGTCGCACTGGGCGGCGACCCGAACGACCGGCACACAGAGCTCTACAGGGAGCGTGTCCGGTCGGTGGAGTACGACTGCCTCATGCAGTCAGCCATGGCCAACATCAAGTGCGGCATCAGCACCGTGCTCAGCGCGCCGTTCATCGCGGAGATGACCGACCCGGACTGGATGCAGCGCCTGTCCAACCGCGCCGCGTCCATGGGCGTCGACGTCTTCCCCGTGTGGGTGCGCTGCGATGAGGAGTCAATGCGCGAGTACATCACCTTCCGCTCCGCAGCCCGAGACGCCTGGAAGCTCGCCCGCTGGGACGAGTACATGGCCACGATCGACTTGGACCTGCGCCCGGCGGTGCCGCACTTGGTCGTCGACAACCGGCTGGGCACCGCGGTGACACTCGCGGACCAGGCCCGGCAGGCGATGGGGGCGATGCACGCATGAGCGGACGTCAGGGCGTAATCCTGTACGGCCCGCCGGCGGCGGGCAAGGACACCGTCACCACGGCGCTCACAGAGCTGAGCCCGCGCTACGCGCAGTTCTCGCGGCTCAAAGTCGGGACGGGGAAGTCGGCCGGCTACCGGATGGGCACGGCAGAGCAGCTGCGCGAGCTGGAGGCCGCGGGCGGAGTCGTCTATGCGAACAGCCGGTACGGCAACACGTACGTCATCGACGTGCCCGGCCTGGACGCAGCGTTCTCGGCCAAGGTGCCGGTAGTGCACCTCGGGCAGGTCGACGGCATCCGGGCCCTGATCGACGGCTACCCGGCGGACTGGTCGGTCGTGCTGCTGTGGTGCCCACGCGAGGCGACCGCAGAGCGGTCCGCGGGCCGGGGCGACAGCGACACCACGGCGCGGCTGGCTGCGTGGGATGCGACCCGGGAGGACCTGGACGCGCACCCGGGCACAGTCTGGGACCTGACCGTGGACACCACGGCGGCGTCGCCGCAGGAAGCGGCGTGGCTCATCGACCAGCTGCTGGTGCAACGGGCGGGAGCGGCGACGGCATGAGCGCGGGCTACGGCTGGGAGAGTCGGTCCAGGGCGTCGGTGAGCGTGAGCTCGCCGTCGTCCTTGGCGTCGTCCCACCGTGCCAGTGTGGACGCGGCCGCGCGCAGCATCTCCGGCGGGAGGCCGGCGGCCGCGAGCGTGTCGGCGGCTTCCTCCAACTCCGGTCCCCACCGCCAGGCGCGCGCGGCGGTCTTGGCGACGTACTGCGGCTCAGAGAGGTACGAGTCGGTGCGCTTCGAGGCGACCTCGATGAGCTCCTGGTCGACGCCGTACTCACGCGCCATCCCGACTGCGAGCGCCACCAGGACCCGCGACGTCTTCTGGAACGACGCGTATGCCAGCTTCAGCGCGGACGCCTTCCCGACCTCCGTGCCCAGCACCGCCGTCCGGACGGCGGTGCCCGCGAACAACGCCTCGATGCGCTCGGTCGCGGTGACCGCGCCGGACAGGTACAGCGTCGGCGTCTTGCCGCCGAGGGGCGGGGAGCCGACGACGCCGCCGTCCACGACGGTCGCGTCCGGTTCGAGCAGCGCGGCGATCCGCTGCGCCCGCTCGGGGCTGATGGCGTTCGCTTCGACGTACACCCCGGCGAAGCCGTGCCCGGCGACGTCGCGGGCCAAGTCCTCTGCGGCGGCCGGCGGGCAGAGGCTGATGACGATGTCACTTCGGTCCACCAGTTCGGGCAGCGTAGCCACGGCCGTCAGGCCGAACCGCGCGGCGCGCGCCGCGGACGCTGCGCTGCGCCCGGCCTCACACCACACGATCGAGGCCCCGTTGGTGGCGGCGCAGGCGGCGACGGCGGCGCCCATGCTGCCGGGGTGGAGGATGCCGACGGTCGGCTGGTCCACGGTGCTACTCCGGGGTCTCGTTGAGCAGGATGGCGATGGCGTCGGTGACGTCGTCGACAATGTGGTGCGCAGCGGGAAGTCCGTCCGCCCAGGGTCGGCCGCGCAGCCAGATGGTGCGCAGGCCGGCTCGGTGTCCGCCGACGACGTCCTCGGGCTTGTCGCCGATCATCCAGCCACCGTCCGCGAGGTTCACGTTGCAGCGGGAGGCCGCGAGTTCGAAGAGGCGCGGGTCCGGCTTGCGGATCTCCAGGTCGCCCGAGACCGCGACGCCGTCGACCAGGTCGGCGAGGCCGGTCGCGGTAAGTTTCGCGCGCTGGATGTCGCCGGCCCCGTTGGTGACGATGCCGATCGTCCATCCGGACGCTCGCAGACGAGCCAGTCCCTCGAGGACTTCAGGGCGGCAGGCGCTGGCGGCCGCCATGAGGCCGACGTACTCGCACCACAGCTGCTCCGCGGACACCTCCAGGCCGAAGGCGTCGCGCAGCCGGGCGAAGTCGGCGGCGTTCGCGCGGTCGACCAGCTCGGTGCGCAGCCACTGTTCGGCATCTGGCGGGAGAACATGGGCGCGGCACAGGGCGGTCACGGCGTCGCTGAGTGCCGACTGCCGGTCGGCCAGCGTGCCGTCCAGATCGAAGAACGCGAGGCGGGACACGGGCACGGAGCCTATCGGGCATCGGATGGACCGCAGTTCACGGTGACAGCTTCTCCCATCCGGCGATCGCATCGTGTATCTTTCAGAGAATCATCGATCTTGAAAGGCTGCGCCGTGACCGACCCGGACCGCTTGAAGCGGGTCGACGCCCTGCTGGACGACGTCCTGCCGCCGCCACCCGTGCGCGCGAAGCTGCGCCTCGCGGCCGGCCTCACGCAGCAGGAAGTCGCGGAGGCCGTGGGCGTGAAGCGCCTCGCCGTAGCCCGCTGGGAGCTGGGCCAGACCCATCCCCGACGTCCTCACCGGGCGGCCTATCTGCATTTCCTCAACCGCCTCGCGGAGCGGTATCCGGAGGCCGCGAAGGCGGATGAGGGCATGCCGACGCCAGCCTCCGAAGGGGGGTCGGGATGACCTAGCGGTCATCGGCCGCGCGCGCCGAGAAGCGGACTAACCACCCGCTGGCCTCGCGCGGCCCGTCTGCCGACCGGGTTAACCACCCGTGTCGGCTGCTCAGATCCCAGTTCGTAGCTGGTTCTGAGCTGCGGCTTACCGAGCCGCTCATTTCCAACCGGCCCCTAACCAGGGCCACTTGCACCACCGGCCACTAACCAAGGCCACCACAGCCGTAGCAGTACCGATCCGCATCACCCGCGGGCCCCCACCACAGGGGCTTCGCGGTTCAGCAGAGACCAAGAGGGAGGAGAAATCTCCCCCCGCCCGATCGGTGTCCGCCCTCTTCTCACGAGGGGGGCGGCACCTGACACATCCGCACATCTGGTTCGTCCGGGCCCGAGGGCTCGGGGCGGTCCAGCTATATGGAGAGCAGGTCGTTTCTCATAGTGCCCGAGAGTGGTGTCCCCTGTCAGCTTGGCTCTGTCCGTTTCACCCCGGTTCGAGACCCCCGCGCTTCCCGCGTGTCGGGATTCGCACACCCCGTTTGTCCTGTTCACGGCATTAATCACGAAGATTCCTGGGGCCGGAGTGTCACACGGCCTCCGATTGCCTTCCTGGCGATCGCCGGGGGTGCGCTGCTGTCCGGCTGTGCTCATCTCGCCGTTGTCCACAGCGCGGGGGCCGGACGCCGGGCTCTGTCCACAGGTGATCTGGTCCAGGGTCGCCGGATGGTTCGTGTTCAGTCCTCTCTTCGGGCGGGCCGGTGAGCGCCGTGGCGGCGTCGGCCGCCGTGATGCTGCCTGCTCCGCGCCCGGCCGTCGACGACGCCGACGTGATCGCCGTGCTGCCGGTGCTGTTCGTGCCGGAGGCGTCGCAGTGGCTGTCGACGTCGTCGGGCCGGATCGCGGGCGACGGCTACTCCTGGATGCAGGCGGTCCACTGGGTCGCCGGGTCCGGGCTGTACGAGCCGCGACGGCACCGGTCGCACGGCCCGCGCTCCTTCGGGCCGACGACCGTGCGCGTCGCCCAGGAGCTCGCAGCGCTGTTCCCGTGCCGCCCGGGGATCGAGTACCTGGTGCGCCGCACCGGCCTGTCCGAGCGGTCGGTGGAGTACCACCTGGGGATGCTGCGGGAGGCCGGGCTGCTCGCGTACATCGTGCGGGGCACCCGGGTGCGTGGTGAGTCGGCACAGGCCAGCGAGTTCGCGCGGATGATCCCGCTCGAGTTCGACGTCGCGCTGGGGATCCGCACGGTGCAGCGGGATGAGGACGCCCCGGCGTACACGCGGGCAGTGTCCGGGATCGCGGAAACCGGCCGGGAGCTGATGGCGAAGCTGGCGCGCAAGGCGGCCCGGAAGGTGCGCAGGCCGCGCTCGAAGACGTCGTCGAAGGCCCCGGCGGGAGGTGCCCGCAGGGGTGCTGAACGGGGTGCTGTGACGGCTGTTTCCGGTGAGGCCCGTTGCACCCCAATGCAGGTCGGTACCTCAGCTGTCTCCTCTGCGGGTACTACTTCCCTTCCCCCCGAGAGCAAGCTCGCCAGCGGGGAAGCCAAGTCCCCCACCCCGAAGAAGTCCAGCGGCAAGGCCAGCGGTCGCCGGAAGCTGAACGCCGTGGGTCGCCGCTTCCAGCTAGCCCGTGAGCTGACCCGGGAGCTGGACTGGCTGCGCGGCTGCTCGGTGCCCCGGCTCGCCTGGGTGGCCCGGGGCGTGGCCGATGCCGGATGGACCGTGACCGACGTGAAGGGCTGGCTGCACCTGCGCGGCGAGGCGGCCCGGGTCCGCCGGGGCTCCGGTCTGCTCGCCGTGCTGCTGGCCGGTGCGGAGACGATCCTCGACACCCCCGAGAAGCGGGCCGACGCCGTCGAGCAGTGGCGCGGCGCCCAGGAGGCCGCCCGGCGTCACCGGATCCAGCAGGTCCGCGCCCGCACCGAGCGGTACGAGGGCGACTGGGACGCGCCGTCCAGCCGCGCGGTCCGGCGTGAGGTGGAGGCCGCGTTCGCCCAGGTCAGGGAGGCTGCGAACGGCGGCCGCCAGGGCCAGGAGGACGTCGTCGACGACCAGGTGGCCGGGCTGGAGCCGAGCGAGGAGGAGCTTGGCGCGCTGCGCGCCAGGGCCGCGGGCGAGCTGATGCGGGGCGAGACGACGCTGATCACCTCCCTGGACCCGGAGACGGCGCTGACCGTCTTCGGCGAGCGCCTGGTGCGCCGCGCCCACCAGCTCGAGAGCGGCTCCCGCAGCTCGCTGATGACCTACGGACACCGGTAGGAGGGCCGACGTGACCGAGCAGACCACCACCACCGACCAGACCGGCAGCAGCGACGGTTCCCCGGAGCTGTCCGGCCTCGACCTCGCCCGCATCGCTCTGCAGCAGGCCCGGCTGGCCGCGAAGAACAACGGCGCCAGCGAGGCCCGCGCCCCGCGCCGCCGCCGTCCCACCGCCGTGAAGCGGGACGGGCGCGAGCCCAGCGGATTCGCCGCCGTGCTGGCCGGGCTGATGACCGACCGGGCCTGGGAGCTCCCGGCCACCGGCGGCAGCATCCTGGACCACTGGCCCGACATCGCGGCCACCATCGCCCCGAACCTGCCGCACCACGTCGCGGCCGTCGCGTTCCACCCGGAGACCGGGCAGCTGGACCTGCGCCCGGACTCGCCCGCGTACGGCACCCAGCTCCGGCTGCTCAGCGCCCGCATCGTCGCCGCGGCGAACGAGGCGGCCGGTACGCAGGCGGTCCGCAGCATCCGGGTCCTGCCCGTCGGCGCCGTGTCCCAGGAGCACACGGTGCAGTCCGCCCCGGAGGCCCCGGCTGCTTCGGAGGCGCCGGTGAAGACCAGGGAGACGACCTCGCCCGGCTACAAGGCGGCGCTCGCCGCGCACCGGTCGGTCGCGCCCGCACGGCGGGTCGACCCGGGGATCGCGGCGGCGGTGGAGCGGCAGACCGCCGCGATGCGCGAGCTCAGCCGCCGGGCGTTCCCCGACGCCGAGCCTGCCGACGTGCCGGCTCCGCTCGAGGCGGTCCGTCTCCAGCGTCGGCGCCAGGCCGCGGCCACGGAGGCGGCCGCCCTCAGGCGGGCCCGTGCCGAGCGTGCCGCTCGACGGTCCGGCACGGCGGCCGTGGTCGCCCAGCGTGCTCCGCTGCGGTCTACGGCCTGAAGCGGACGGCGCCGTCGGCCGCATCTCCGAGGCCGGACGGGCGGGGTACGGCCCTGTGCGGGCGCGATATCGTGGGGGCCTGATGACCGCCGCTTTTCATGATCTGGCAGGAGAGCCCCGCGTGGCCGAGGACCCCATCGCCCAGAGCGAGATCGCCGCTCTCACCCGCCGCTACGAGCAGGCGCAGGAGACGACGGAGCGCGAGTTCGGGATCGTCAAGTCCGACCTCACCGCTTTGCGGCTCCAGGTGGGCAACCTCGACCAGAAGGTCGGCAACCTGGACGGGAAGGTCGGCAAGCTCGACCAGAAGGTGGGCGGCCTGGAGGAGAAGGTCGACGCCTTGTCGGAGAAGATCGACCGCAACCAGGCGAAGATCGTCGAGTTGCTGAGTGCTCTGGTCGGCAAGTCTCCGGACGCCAGCTGATCATTCTGAAATTGGGCTCGGACTCCCGTGACGGGGATCCGAGCCCTTTCTCGTGCCCGCGTGAGATCACGGGCGGATTCGGCCGGTGTGGGTGCGGCGGGTGCGGACGAGGTCCTGCCAGCGGGCACGTACGGCGCCGTGGCTGGTCAGCCAGCGGACGTGGGGGGAAGGCGGGCGGGTGATGCCTCCCATGGCGGCGGCGATGTCCGTGAAGTACGCGAAGTCGCCGCCAGCAGTGAGGCCGTTCAGCCGTTCGACGGTGGCAGCCAGGTCGTCGCCGTCGTCGCGGACGGCGTGGTGGAAGGCAAGGCCGAGTTCCAGGAACCGGATCAGGTAGGGGAGCCCGGCGTTGTCGATGTCGGCACGCAGGTGCTGGGCGCGGTCGGTGACGCCGTCGCCTCCGGCGTCCTTGATCAGGGCGACGATGTGGGCGAGGAGGGTGTTGGCGCGCTGGTCGAGGCCGTCGAGGAGCTGGTGGGCGAGGGCGAGTTCGTCGTCGGCGCGGTCGGGGTCGGCGAAGGAGACGGCGAGGGCGAGGCGGACCTGCGTCATGGCTCGTTCACCGGCGGCGCCGTGCTGTTCGGCTTCGGTGCGGCCGGCTTCGAAGGCGGCGACGGCCTGGGCGGTGTCGGCGTGGGACCAGTGGATGTCGCCGAGGACGCGGTGGTGGCGGCCTTGCCAGCCCAGGGTGGGGACGGCGGCCAGGGCGGTGGGGAAGTCTCCGGCGAGGCGGGCGAGGTTGGCCAGGCCGCGGCGGGCTTTGGGGGCGAGGCGGCCGCCGGTGTCGGCGACCTGCTGCATGCCGGCGCGGGCGGCGTCGTTCTGGCTGAGGTCCTTGTGGGCCTTGGCCCTGTAGTACAGGGCCATCTCGGTCAGCTCGGCGGGCAGCAGGCCGGTCTCCAGGACGGCGGTGAGACGGTCGGCAGTTTGCTGGCGGTGCTCGCGCTGGCGGCGGGCGAGCGCGGTCAGGAGCTCGGCCACGGCGTCGGCGGGAGTGTCCGGTACCGGACCGGTGGGGGTGGGCAGGGTGAGGGGTTCCCAGACGGAGTCGTCGGTGTAGACGAAGGCGGCGTCGATGAGCCAGCCCAGACCGGTCAGGTGGTGGTCGCGGGCCAGGCGCAGGCCCTGGCGCAGGCAGGCGACGAGGAGCATGCGGCTGGGGGCGAGAGCGGCGGCCTTCGTCCATTGGTCGCCGAGGGCGGCCAGGGCGCGGGTGGCGGCCTGGTGCCAGTCGGCCGGTGTCCAGCGGTCGTCGCTGTGGTCGTCCTCGCGTACGGCGCTGCGTATCGCGCGGTGCAGGTGGTAGGGCCACAGGGCGTAGGGGTTCTCGGTGACCAGCGGCCGCTCGGTCAGGCGCCGGGCGGGGGCCTGGTGGGTGAGGCCGGCCGTTTGGGTGGCGAGGTCGAGGTCGAAGGCGTCCAGCAGGGACACGCTGCGCAGCAGGTGCCGCTCGTCGGGGGTGAGGTCGGAGAGGGTGCGGGCGAGGAGGGCGGGGAAGGTGCAGTCGAAGTCCGCGGGGACGGGGGTGCGGCCGGTGCGGCGGATCTCCAGGAAGCGGCTGACGGCGAGGTCGAGGTGGAGGGGCAGGCCGTGGGAGCGGGTGGTGATCGCGGCGCGGATGTCGGCGCCGATGAGGGGCTGCCCGTCGATGGTGAGGCGGCGGGCGAGATGGTCGTCGCAGTCTTCGGGGGACAGGTCACCGATCAGGTGCTGGCGGCCGGCCTGCCCGGCGGCCCCGGTCTGCGGCACGGCGGCCGCGGGAGCCAGGCCGGGCCAGGCGGTGGGGCCGGTCCAGTCGAGCTGGCCGTGCAGCGCGGGGTCGGCCCACGGCAGCCGGCTGCGGCCGCCGATGACGAAGAAGGTCTGCGGCATGAGCCAGACCAGGCGCTGCAGCAGCCGCTCGAAGTCGCGGTGACGGTCGCCGGTGTCCTCGAAGGTGTCCAGCAGGACCACCGGGGTGAGGGCCTTCTTCGCGGGCAGGCGGCTCAGGTCCCAGGCCAGAAGGTGCGGGTAGTAGGACAGCGCCTCCAGATCCGGCGTGGCCTCCAGCAGAGCCGCGGTCCGCATGGCACCCGCCAGGGCCCGGGCCCGCTGCTGCCGCTCACGCAGAGCCGACACCAGCGCGGAGGTGAGCTGCCCGGCCGCGGAACCGACCAGGCCGGGCAGCTCCAGGGCGGCGGCGACCTCGCCCACCCCGGCCCGCAGCTGCTGCGGCAGTATCTCGGCGAAGCGGCCCGCCAGCCCGGTGCGCCGGATGTACTCCTCCAGCGGCTCGCCGGGGTGGACCTGCTCCCAGTAGTGGCGCAGTGCCACGTCGAAGGAGGGCAGCGTGCGGCCCAGCGCCCCGGCGAGCGCGAGGCGGATCGTCAGGATGACCCGTTCGAAGTCCGAGCCCGTCGACGCGGAGCGGGCCAGGTCGATCCGGATGGGCAAGAGCCGCTGCGCCCAGGTGCGGGCGCCCCACTGGTCAGGGCGGTGTTCGGCGGCGGTCAGGGCGGCTTCGAACTTGCGGAGCAAGGTGGTCTTGCCGACGCCGCCAACGCCGTGGAAGACGATCACATTGGTGCGGGGTGCTTCGAGGTCTTCCACGTCGAAGGCGGTGCCGGTGGTGCGCCGCAGGTGCTCCTCCAGCGCGGTCGCTACCAGAGTCCACTGGTGCTGCCGGTCGGTGAACGCCTCCACGGCGTCGAACGCCGGGTTGTTGGAGCTGAACAGCGCACGCAGGTCGGCCATGGTCCCCCCAATGGTGATCGTCTCGCTCCCAACCTATGACGCACGGCGTGCCGTGGCGGCACTCTGGTGGGGGTGCGGCCCGATAGCCGCCGGTAGTGGACGGGAAATCGACCACCGCCGACAATGATCCTTTTCACCCTTCGAAGGTTGGCCCCCGTGCACGATCCGGCATCCCCCTCCCCGAACTCCTCCGAGTCGGCTGACACGGTCAGCTACGGAGTCGCCTTCGAGACGGTGGGGCGGGTGATCGCCTGGTACAGCCGGGAAATCCTGGCCGAGCGCCGCTCGCCCGACCCCGACACCGCCAGGCTGGAGCGGCTGCTCGCCGAGCACCGGGAGTGCATGCAGGACCAGGCGCGGCTGAAGGAAGCCGGCGGCGAGGAGATGGCCCGGCTCAACGCCCGTTACGCGGCCCGTCTGGAGGAGTTGGGGGCGTAGCCGTACGGGTCGGCCTCGTCCCGGGGCAGCGGGAGAGCGGCTACTGCGGCGGGTCCAGGAAGCCGTCGCGGCCGCAGTTGCTCGGGCATCAGCGGTCGCGCCAGGCGGGCGATGTCTTCCACGTCACGGCGGTAGTGCGGCAGCGCGGCGCGCAGGCGGCGATGGACCGCCCAGAATCGTGCCGCCTCTTGGGCCGTGTAGGGGCGGGTCTGCTCGGCGAGCAGGGCCTGTACCGCGCTCGCCGGCCGGGCCCAGGAACCGCTCTGGGTGCGGTCGTTGCGGTAGAGGACGGTGCCGTCGCGCCTCCACACCATCACCGAGTCGGCCACCGCCATCTGCTCGGCCGCCTCCACCGCACCGGCGAGGGCCGCGAAGTGGCGGTCATGCCCGGAGACAGTGGTGAACCGGCCGGGAACGCCGAGCAGGCTCACCTCGGCGTAGCGGGCCGCGGTGCCCTGCCGTGAGTCCGCCGCCCGCACGGCCAGGACCACCAGTTCGACCCGGTAGCCCGCCCGCCGGTAGAGCATCGCGTCCTCGACGAAAGCGGCCGCGCTGCCGGGGGCGATCTCGATGACGACGTCACCATGCCGCTGGCGTACGTACGCTTCGGCCATCGCCTGCCAGGCCCGGTAGTCGGCCCGGATCCGGACGCTGGCCGTACGGGGTTCCTCCTTGAGTAACGTCAGGTAGTCCGGGTGCTGGGCCTTGAAGTCGTCGCCGCTGATCCGGGTCGGCCGTCCCCGCAGGGCCCGGCGCAGCATCGGGGTCAGGCTGGTCTTGCCGGAGCCGGGCTGGCCCATCACGTACACCGCGACGGGCCGCTCCTGTGGCGTGATGCCCGCCAGCAGGGACGGTGCGATCAGCTCGTCGAAGATCCAGCGGTGTTCCTCGGCGGAGAGCCGGTGGTAGTCGGTGCCGGGTGCTTCCCGCCGGGCCTGCGCGGTGCGCCGCAGTGGCTCTGCGAGGGCGGCGGCGCGCTCGGCGTCGCGCCGCACGGCCAGTGACCAGTCCTCGGGCAGCCGCGCATCGTGCGCGCGCCGGTCGGCATCGGCGAGCTGGCGGCGGAAGACACCGGTCTCCGCCGCGCTCCACGGGCGTGAGCGCTCGGCCAGCAGCGCCTCGCGCGCCCCTTCCGGGAGGCGCCACCGGCCGCCGGGCGTGAGGTCGTTGGCGTACAGGACTTCGCCGGCGCGCCGGACGACGACGACCCGGTCGGCCAGGCGCCCGGCCTCGAGGTCCGCGAGCACGTCGGGCAGCGCGGCCGCGCAGGCGTCGTGGTTGTCCCACCCCACGTACCGGGCCCGGCCCTCTTCGGCCAGGCGCAGGTACCGGTCCAGGACACCGAGCTGGGACACGGCCTCAGGCACCGCCAGGGCGACCACCTCGATTCGGTAGCCGGCCTTGCGGTAGACGGCCACCGTGGCGAGCCACGACGCGGGGTCGGCCAGGGCCTCCTCCACCACCACGTCGTACCGGCCCGCGCGGGCCCGGGCTTCGACCTCGGCCTGCCAGCGGTAGGTCTCCGGCCGCACCCGCACACCGGCCGTCCGTACGTCCTCCACCAGGAAGCCGGAGTAGTGCGGGTGGACGGCCTTGTAGGTGTCCCGGTCCACCCTCACCGCACCGCCCCGCTGTTCAAGGGCGGCGTGCACCAGGTCCATCACCAGCGTCTTGCCACTGCCGGCCTGTCCGAGAACGAACACCACCACCGGGTGCTCCTGCGTCACCGCGCCCGCCGTCAGCCCGGGCACGATCACCTCGGCGATCACCTCGCCGTACTTCTCCACCGACGTCTCCCGGCCGTGTTCGAGATCAATAGGTCCGATCCGGTACGGCCGTTCCGCCCGCGCGCGACGATGCCGCGGGCGGAACGGCCGGGACTGCCTACTCGGCGTCCAGCTTCTGGCGCAGCTGGTCCAGGGTGGAGCCGTCGGGCGTATGCCACAGGGTCCAGCCGTTGATGACGTTGCCCGTGACGGCTTCCGCTGCCTTCGACGGGGAGGGGAAGGGCGAGGGGTGGCCGTCGACGATGAGCTGGCCCTCGGCGGTCACGACGGCGCGGCCCGACCGGTTGGCGCGGCGCTGGTGGAAGGTGAGGACGGTGTCCGGCGCCAGCAGCCCGGCCTGCATCAGAGCGGCGAGCGGTCCATGCGGGATGACGGGCGCGGCCGGGCCGTCAGGGGACCCGCCGCCGAGCGAGAGGGTGACGTGGATGGTGTCGTTGCCGCTCGCGCTCGTGAGACGGGCGATGACGGCGGGGTCGAAGTGGATGCTGAGCGTGGCCATGCGGTCTCCTGCCGGTGGTGGCCCAAGGGCCGTTCCGCTTACTTCCACTTCGATCTTAAGCAGAACAAGCAACTTGCTTCAACTCCAATTCTCAGCAGTTCAGCAGAACTTTGATCCGGCTCCCGGGGCGCCCCTCCGCCCGAACGTGCTCATGACCGCTGCGATCTGGGTAGGTCGCTGCTGGCCCGGCCGAACGGCCAGCCATACGAGGCGCGGAGGAACACCTGAATGAGCGTCACCACCACCTACCTGTCCAAGACGGAGGTCCAGAGCCTGCTCGGCGTCACGGCCTTCGACTTATGGCGGATCACCAGGAAGTACGACGACTTCCCCACCCCCGAAGAGGACCCGGGCCCGTTCGCGGCGAAGGACGAAGAGACCTGGGACGGCACCGAGATCTACCGCTGGACCGCCAAGACCCCCGAATTCGAGCACCGCGGCGCGGCGCTGCTGCGCCCGCTCCCGGACGACCTCCCGCCGGGCAAATGGGCCGGATACCAGGACACCCCGAAGGGGCCGGCACTGGACTGGCACACCGCCCTGGGCACGATCCGCCTCGTGCACACCAGCAAGGACCAGGCCGCCTCCGCCGTCGCCGCCGACCTCGCGCAGCGCGGCAACCCGGACGGCGTGACCACCGTCTGCGCCCTCTACGGCGACATGAGCTTCAGCGGGCCCGCACTCGTCGCCGCCGACACCGCTCACCCGACGATCGAATATGAAGCCCAGTGGGGCGTCGTCGCCCAGCTCGCCGGACAGGACCTGCCCTGGTGGCCCGGCCTGCTGCGCTCCGCCCAGCTCATCCGCCAGTGGCACCCCGGCGCCCCGGCCCTCGTCGCGGAAGTCCCCGCCAGCACCAGGGAGCTGACCCTGCGCCAGGCAGCGGCGAACCCCGCCTTCGACGCCACCGCGCAGGCCGCGCTGACGGACATGGCCAACGACCTGCGCAACGACCGCGTGCGCAGCACTGAGCACGACATCGAGATCTTCGGCCGGGCCTTCGGGCCCACGCCCATCGTCATCGCCGCCCGGCCCGACACCAGCACGCACCCCCTGCCCACCGCCGACGACCGCCAGGTCCTCACGGCCGGCTGGAAGACGATCGCCACCAGCAGCCACCCGGACGCCGTCGCCGCCCTCGAGCTCGCTCTGGCGCGCGACCCCCGGCTGCTGCCCTTCGGCGCGCTCACCAGAATCGCCCTGCGCCCCGGCACGGTCGCCGAGCAGTGGACCCGCCGGCTCGCCCTGTGCGACCCGACCGCCGCCCACGCAGCGCTCGCCGGCGACCGGCCCGTCGACGCCTTCTTCATCGACCCCCTGACCGACACGCCAGCCCTGCGAACCGTCGTGGACGGCACCCCCGCCCTGCGGTTCTACGCACCACTGGCCCTGCCCGGTACCGGTGCCGAGCTCACCTCGGTCGTCCTGGACGGCACCGTGTGGGTCAAGACCAGCGACGGCCAGGTCCACCCCGCTCCCTGCACCCCGAACGAGCACCTGTGGTGGGGCGACGGCTGGGGCGACAAGCCCAGCGAAGCAGCCGCCGTCATCAACACGCTCCTGGACGACCTCGGAGCTGCCGTCGATCTCCGCGAGCACTGGAAGGCCCCGCGCGGCCTGACCGCCCTGCTCGAGAAGCAGGCGAAGCCCGGTCCGGCCGAGATCGCCCGCCACGCGTTGCTGCATGCCCGCATGACGACGCCCCCGCGGTCGTCGTACGAGGACTGACTGGGGGCTGCGGAGCGCCGCGCAGCCAGCTGTCGCCGCGCAGCTCACCGGGCCCGCCCCTCACTTGTCCAGGTCGTGTTCAACCTGGCATCGAGGTGTTGCTCGTGGACGGTCGGCGCCCCCGAGGCGCCGACCGTCGGACCCGACCTCATCGCCCTGGGCCGGTTCGCCGTCCCAGGGCGAGGACGAGTGCTCCGGCCTTGAGTCCCAGGTCGGCCGGGCCGGAGAGTGTTGGGGCGACGTAGGTGGCCCCCGTCACGACGGTGAAGACGAGGGCCGCGGCGAGGGTCCACTTCGCCGCTCGGCGGCGCTCGGGGTCCTCTACCGGCGGTTCGGGACGGGACTGCTGGTCGTTGGACATGTCGTCCTTCCTGTGTGGTGTACACCAACTACGTAGGCGTTACGGAGGTGGAGGATGTACGGCTCCACCTCTTTGCGTCGCGGGGTCGCGACGGACAGCACCAGCGTGTGATCGAATTCCGCGAAAGTGTTAGGAGCCCGGGGCCGCGGCGGCGTGAGCCCGGCGGTACGGCCGGAGCCGTCGGCGGCGCGCACCCGGGAGAACGCCCGACCCGGGTACCGCCGCGCCCACCACGTTCCCCGGCGTCGCCAGGCGAGCGGCTCTCGTTTGCGGCACATCACCTGTTCACGACGGACTGAGTCCGCCTCCGGCTGTGTCTTCTCGGCGCGGCGCCCCTGGCTGGGTAGGGGCGCCGTTCGTCGTCTTCTGGCCTCTCCCCACCCAGGAGCGTGATTCGTACGCGAAATGTACGGGGAACGTACGCACGACGTACGGTTCATGGGGTAGGATGTTAGTCAGGAGGTGCTCCATGTCCGAGTTGTTCGATGCGGTCGACGCCCTGCTCGCGTCCCGCGCCACGCTGCCGCCGCCGGCGGAGCGCAAGCGGCTGCGCGCCGCGCACGGCCTGACGATCGACGAGGTGGCCACCGCACTGAAGGTGCGCCGGGCCACGGTGTCCGGCTGGGAGTCCGGTAAGACCGAGCCCCGTCCGCCGGAGCGCGACGCCTACGCCCGGCTGCTGAACAAGCTCGCGGAGCTCTACCCCGCTCCGGCCCTCGCCGCGACCGACGAGGACACGGCCGTGCCGGAGACGTTCTCCGGCGCGGCGAGCCCGTCGCCGGAAGCGCGGACTCTGTCCACAGGGCAGGCGCCCGAGGCTGTGGCCATGACTACCGCTGAGAACATCCAGACCCCTCCCGTCACCGTTCCAGCTCCGGCCGCCGCGTCGCGCCCGGCCCGTACCACCAGGCCGTCGTCGACGTCGCGCCGTCCGGGCGTGCGGAAGGCGGCCCCGGCCGGAACCCCGGCGGGCGGCGCCGACCCGCGGTTCGAAAACGGCCCGCTGGCGGTCGTCGACGTCGAGGACGGGAAGGTGGTGGCGTACTGCACCGGCGGCCTGGTCCTGGACGTGCCCGCCAAGAGCCTGCCGTCCCTGGTGGAGTGGACGCTGAAGGAGGCGAGGCTCGGGCAGCCGAAGCTGTCCGGTCCCGGCAAGGACGCTGACCCGCTGCTGGTGCTCACCGAGGCCGCGCTGGAGCGCTACGGCCTCCCGGTCGCCCTCACCGACGAGGAGCGGCTCGCCGGGCGGCTCCCGGAGGGCCACAAGGTCATCAAGCAGCTGACCCGCGCCGACTGGTATCTGACGAAGCGTGGGTTCGGGCCGTGGGCGCGGATCTACCGCCCCGCCAAGGGCTCGGAGCGCCGGTGCGTGCAGTTGTGCATCCTGTCGTGGAACGCGCTGGACACCCGGCACTGGGACGCCGCCGGGCAGCTTCCGCCGGCGGAACTCGCCCGGCTCCTGGGCGTGTACGCCTCCCGGGTGATGACGCCGCGCGGCTCGACCGCCGTGACCGGCCTGGAGCTGATGACCGCCCTGCACCCGGCGACCCGCGCCTCCGAGCCCGACGCCGACGGCAAGCGGCACTCCGAGCACAACCCCGGCTCACTGGGCAAGGACCCGGTGGACTGCGCCCCGTGCGAGGCCCCCGACGGACACCCGCTGCTCAAGGACCTGCCCCGGTTCCACGTGCGCGGTCCGGCGGAGAAACTGTTCGAGGAGGCGTACGACTGGGCGCGGCCGATGACCGATGCCGAGTGCACCCTGCGGCACCTGGTCGGCATCGACGTGAACATGGCCTTCGCCGCTGGCGCCAACGGCCTGATCGTCGGCCTTGGCGCGCCGACGCACGTCAAGGCTCCGGTGTTCGACCCGAAGCTGCCGGGCTCGTGGCTGGTGGACCTCTCGCACGTCGACCTTTCGAAGGTGAAGGTCGGCAAGGAGTGGGTGGAGCTGGACGGCAGCCTGCTGCCCAGCCCGTTCACGCCGAAGGGCGACCGGCCCGAGGGGCCGGCCTGGTACGCGACGCCCACCGTCGCGTATGCCCAGGAGCTGGGCTACGAGGTGCGCCCGATCGAAGCGCACGTCCGCGACGACAACGGCCGCTACCTGGACGGCTGGTACAACCGGCTGCGGGACGCCTACCTCGCCACGATGGCCGACCTCGGTGTCGACGCTGACCTGTCGCCGGAGGACTTCCTTGCGGCGATGGACGGCTACAAGAGCCATGACCCTCAGCTGGCGATCGTCACCTCGGCGATCAAGGCGACGGTGAAGGGCGGGCTGGGCAAGCTGCGCGAGCGCCCGCGCGGCGAGGGCTGGCGGTCCGGTGAGCCGTGGCGGGCGCTGTCCCGCCCGACGTGGCGGCCGGACATCCGTGCGGCCGTCATCTCCCGCACCCGGATCAACCTGCACCGCAAGATCGTCAAGCACGCGGCGTTCACCGGGCAGTATCCGGTCGCGATCCTGTCCGACTGCGTCGTCTACGCGGCCGACGGGCCCTCGCCGCTGGACTTCCTGCCGTACCGGGAGGGCAAGCCGCTGCCGGGCGGGTTCAAGCTCGGCATCAACCCGGGCCTGGTCAAGCACGAGGGCACCCAGACCGTCCTGTGGGGCGAAGAGGTCCGGGACCGGTTCAAGGCGCCGGAGCTCAACCTCGCCCGGTACATCAAGGACGGCACCGTCACCGACGTCGACAACGGAGAGTAGGAGAGGGCGATGAGCCTGTTCGGGGACGGCCTGGACGCCGCGGTGCAGAAGGCGTTCACCCGCCCGGCGCCCAAGAGCGCGGGCGCGCAGATGCGGTACCTGGTCAAGCAGCTCAAGGGCACCAAGGCGGTCGCCCAGATGCTGCGGGTCTCCCAGCGCACCGTCGAGCGGTACGTCAAGGACCAGATCAAGAAGCCCCGCGCCGATCTCGCCGCGCGCCTGGAGCGCGAGGTGAAGAAGCGGTGGCAGCCGCAGATCCGGGCCAAGGCCCGGCAGAAGGCGGCGACCACCGGCGGCATCGTCATCGACACCCAGGCCCGCCTGGGATACACCGCGCCGATCGGGTCGACGGACCAGGACCGCCTCCGGCACCTGACCGTCGCCCTGCCGCCCCGCTACGCCGCCCGCCTCTTCGACGCCCAGGAGCAAGGGGCCAGCGACCGCGAGCTCAAGGAAATCGCCGCCGAAGCGCTCAAGGAGGTGTACTTCCAGGACAACGGCCGCCGCGCCGGCTCCTTGGAGGAGGTCCGTTTTACGGACATCGAGCACCTGGAGTTCGAGCTCTAGCAGCCGTGCCCCGAACAGCCCGTGAGCCCGGACCAGTCGATGGTCCGGGCTCGCTCGCGTATCCGCTATCCGCAGGGGGCGGATGTGTCTGCACGCTCTGCCGTGTTCAACGGACGTCGCTGTACGCCGTTACCCCGGCCTTCCTCCGGCACCGGGGGAAGGCCGGCCGTCCTGCGAGGCGAGGGCTGCGTCGACGAAGGCCCGCACGAGTGTGGCGACCTCCGCCGCTGTGATGTCCTTTGTCCACCTGCCGGTCGTGTGCCAGCCGCATTCCAGCTCGAACCGGTACGTCCCGTTCGCGTGCTCCACCTCCCGGGCGTACGGCTGTCGCTCGCAGCGCCGTCCATTCCTTTGCCGGTGCCGTTCGGTCTCCTCCAGGTGAGCGCGGACCACCCCGGTGTGGAACCGGCGCGGCAGGGTGCGCCGCTCGAGGCAGCCGCGGCACTCCAGGAGGTACAGCACGCTCCCCTCACGCTGGAGGAAGTAGTACGGGATGCCCATGCCTTCCGCGGTGTTGCAGCCGCCGCACAACGGGCCGCGTACGAAGCCGTGCTCGTGGCAGTGGTCCCAGGCCGACGCCCGGCTCTCCCCGCACAGCCGGCACAGGAAGTCGTCGGCACGCGTGGTGCGGTTGCGCAGCGACGCGTACAGCACGCCGCGCAGGTGGCCGGGGTACCTCGTGAAGGCCGCCCCCGAGCAGGGCGGGCACAAGGTGACGTAGCCCTTCGGGGTCGGTGTCCGCCACCTCCCCCAGCGTGGCCCCTGCGCGCCGCAGCCGGAACAGGACCGGGCCCGGGCAACCAGGTCCTCCTCCACATGCTCCCATCGGTCCAGGAGCTCGGCGTAGGCCCGGGGGAGGAGCCAGTTCTCCCCCGACCAGGACAGCAGGGTCAGGGGCTTGGTGCCCGCGATGTTCTGCGCGAGCCGGGAGCGCTGACGGCCGGCCACGAACTCCTCCATCGTCAGCCCGCCCGGGAGCCCGTTCGGCCCGACCCTCTGCCAGGCGTCCCACTCCCCGTCGGAGCGCCCCTCTTCGACGGCCTTGCGGCGGGCCTCGCCGAACATCCACCACACCAGCCGGCGCCGCCAGTTGGCACGGTCCCAGACCTCCGGATCCTGCTCCCTCTCCCCGAAGTCCCGGTAGGCGGGCAGCTGGAGATCTACGACGTCGCCGAGGTCCAGGCGGAACTCCGCGTACGCGCGGGCGGCGCGGCGGACGTCGCGCTCGTCGTACTGCCAGCGCGCCTTGTACTTGTAGCAGCGCAGTGCGACATCGCCGATGACGACATGGCCGTGGCGGCGCAGGGACCCCATGTGGAAGAGGTCGTCCGGGTCCAGCGGCACGGCGGAGTTCTGGGTGAGGTCCGCGAAGAGGGTGCGGGCGTAGTCCGGTGTGATGAGCGTCATGGCCGGATGGTGGCAGCGGGGTCTGACAATAACCCCCAATATGCCGCACATATGCACGATTTGTCGCACGTGCATACGGCGCGGGCTGCGTGAACGTTCAGCTCTGTCCACAGGCGATCCGTGGTCTCTGGAGGCATGACCGATCATGAGAAGCAGCAGCCAACCCTGCGCCGTGGCAAGGTCCTGGACGCCCTTGTCCGGGCGGAGCGCGCGACCGTCACCCGGTCCGCGCCGAAATCCGCAAAGGCTCAGGTGAAATTCCTCCTCACGCGTGTGAAGGGTTCCACGAAGACCCTGGCGGAGCGTCTGGGTGTCTCGCGCCGGACAGTGGAGCGCTACCGCGCCGGGCAGCTGACGACTCCGCAGAAGAAGCTCCAGCAGGCCCTGGTGGAAGAGACCTCCTCGGAGTGGCAGCCACAGGTCAGAGCCAAGGCGAGGGAGCGCGCGGCCACCTCCGGCGGCATGGTCGTGGACGTCTGTGCCTACTTCGGGTTCACCGCCTCGGGGTCCTCCGACGACGGCCGCGAGCGGTTCATCACCACGGCGATCTCGCCCCACTACGCCGCCCAGATCCTCCAGCTGCAGGAGGCCGGTGCGACGGAGGAGGAGCTGCATCCGGTCGTCGCGGAGGCCATCACCGAGTCGTATTTCACGGAATGGGGCACCCGCGCCGCTGGCCTGCGTGCGGATTTCACGCACGTCCAGTCGATAGATTTCCGGTTTTAAAGCGGCCGAATTCCGGGCCTGCTATAAAACTTATTCGGCGGGCTGCCGCAAGCGCTCTGGCGGTGGCCCGCTCCGGATTCCGTACTCCGAATCGAGGCCGAAGATGACCACGCCCTGGCCGCCCCGGCGCACCGTGCGCCGTCTGCCCGCCCCGCGCGTAGCCGCGCCCCGCGAGCCCGTCGACCCCGCCCGCATCGGCCGACGGGTGGTGCGCCGCCGGGCGAAGGACATGGACGCCGACGCCGTCGCACGCGCCCTCGAGGCCGCCCGGTTCAACGCGCGGCAAGACTCGCGGCACGAGGACCTGGCCGACGACGTCCGCGGCCCGGCGGAGCTCGCAGAGTGGGAGCGCATCGGGCAGCTGCTCGCCGTCGCGGCGCCGGGCACCGTGTACGACCCGGACACCGACGTCGTCGTCCAGGCCGAGCTCGCCGCCGACGCCGAGGCCGCCGCCGAGCGGGAAGCCGCGGTCCGCGAGGCGCAGCGGGTGGCCGCCCGCGCCGAGGAGCTCCAGGCGCTGCGCGAGCTGGGCACGCTGGAGCAGACCGAGCCCCGTGAGGGCGACGAGGCCGCCCGGGACGAGCTCACCCGCCGCGTCGGCCCGTACGTCCAGGCCGACGTCGACGCATGGCTCGCCCACGCCCTGGCCACACACCGCGGGCACTACGCGGACCCGACCGCCCGCCAAGCCGGCGTCGGCCTCCTGCCGCCACGGCTGCTCGCCCACGCCGCCCTGCTCGCCGAACTCGCCCGCCTTGTTCCGGGCGTCGCCGTCGACCAGATGGCGTTCACCGGCCGGCTCGCGACCGCCGACCCCGAGGCCACCGCCGACCTCGCCGCGTTCCTCACCCGCGCCACCGAGCCGACCGACACCGACGGGAGCCCGGCATGAACCACGCCCAGGAGCCCGAGGTGGTCGCAGCCTGACGCGAGTCCAGTGCCGTTGGCCGCCACTACGAGGAGCTGCTCGCCGACGGCGCCGTTCATGCCTGGACCGAGCACGCGTTGCGCCCCTTCAGCAGACCGTGCTCGTGGACCGTGTCACGCTCACACAGAGTGAGCGTGACACCGACTGTCACGCTCCCCGAAAGGAGTGTCACGCCGCCTCGATTGCGTCCCATATGTCCGCTTCTTGGAGTTCGTGGGCCCCTCCAGGCGGGGTTCGCGGACGGAGCGTGACACATGAGAGTTGATCTCTCGCGCTCCGGCGAGCAGTACGGAACGTAGCCGTAGCTCGCCCGAGGTGGACACGCTCACCTGTGTCGCCAGCGGGCAGGCCCCGCCACCCGGCAGCACCCCGGGACCGGGGTCTCCGGCACCCGGAGCGAGCCCCCGTACGAGCTGCCGGGATAGTCCCCCGGCGGGCCGGTCGGTGCGAAAGAATCCCCGAGTGACCGCCGACAGCGCCACCGCCGCGCTCTACGCCCAGGCCCTGCAGAGCACCGCCGCCGACCCGAGCCGCTGCACCGTGCCGTGGGGCGTGTGTCCCGAGCACGGCGGCACCCTCAAGTCCCGCGCGCGAGCCACCGAGGGCTTCGACTCCTGGTGCACGGACTTCACGTGCTTCAACGTCTGGCCGTACGACCGGCTGGACGCTGCCTGCACCGAGCCGGCCACCCACACCGTCCAGGCCGACAACGGCGACCGCTACGTGATCTGCGACGGCCACGCCCTGACCGCCCGCACCCAGATCACCGACGGCCAGGTCCTTCCCGGCCTGCCCGCCTGAGCCCCGGCAGGAGCGATGACGAAGCACGACTACCAGGTCGTGGCACGGTGCACCGACCCGTCTCACCCCGGCGCCACCACCCTGATCTACACCACCCACGCCACCTCGATCGAAGAGGCCGCCGGGAAGGTACAGGCGCTGCGCCTGGCCAAGATGACTCCGGGGCTCTACCGCATCACGCAGGTCACGGAGCGCGACCCGGAGTGCACCTGCGCCGATCCCGGCCTCGGAGGGCAGTGCGCCGGCGAGCCCTGGTGCCTCAAGGTTGAAGGAGCCGCGGCCACCCGCTCCGTGCCCGAGTGAGCGGAGCGGTCCCACGGCCGCCGTGCGGCCGATCCGTGGTGGCACACGCCCGTTCGCGCCCTCGAGGCCCTCGATCAGCGAACAGCCGACCCCCGCCGCCCGGCAGCAGCTGGAGCCCGACGCCGCCGACGGGCTGCGCGCGTACGCGGCCCGGACCCGCGAGAGCGCCGACCAGTTCGCCGTCGTCCTGGAGGACATCGCCGCCATCGGCCGCTGGACCCAGCAAGACGCCCGAACCTGGGTCCCTGGGTCCTGGGTCCGCCGTTTTCCCTGGTCAACGTCGACCGCACGCGTACCTGGGTCCTGGGTCCTTGGGTCCACACCTGCGGGTTCTTGCAGAGTGGTCCCCGTCCGTGAGGCCCGGCGATACCGTTGGGGGACACGCCAGTTCCGCGTCCTACGGAGCCCTCGATGAGCGAACAGCCGGCCCCCGTCGACACCGCCCGGCAGCAGCTGGACCCCGCGGCCGCCGATGCCGTCCGCGCGTACGCCGCCCGCACCCGGGACGCCGCCGATCAGTTCGCCGGCGTCCTGGAGGAGATCGCCGCGAACGGTCTGCCATCGGCCGACGAGTGCACCCCGTGGGAGGAGCTGCGCGAGCAGCACCTCGCCCGCCTCGCCGCGCAGCGCCCGGCCGTCGCCTGATGGCCCCACAGCACGGCCCGCGCCGCGCCCGGATCGCCTTCTCCGACTCCGCCGCCAAGCAGCTCGAGACCATCACCAGCGAGGCGGAGATCCACGCCCTGGACCGCGCCCTGGTCGTCGTCTCCGTCGACCCCGACGTCGGCGAGCCGATCCCCGGCGACACCGCCGGCCCCCAGCTGCGCCAGTACACCGACGACATCGAGCGCGTACGCCTCCTGTACTGGGTCACGGCGCTGCGCACCGTGGTCGTCGTCGCCTACATCGAGGTCTGACCAGCGAAGGAGCCGCGGTGCCGTCCATCGTCCAGGAGCTCTCCGGCCACCGTGACCTCGGAGGGCTGCGCAGGGTGGTGGAGTGCCCGGCCCAGGCGACCGTGCTCCGCGAGGGCCCGGCACAGGACTCCGGGCCGGGCGCGGCCTGGCTCGCGTACCTGTGCCCCGCGCACACCGTCGACCTCGACGGCTGGCCCGGCGCCGCAGACCACGCGGACGCCGGCTCCATGCCGTGCGGCACCGTGCTCGACTACCGCTCCGGCGAGCAGCAGCTCCAGTCGCACGCGGACCTGTGGCTCACGCCCCTGACCGGAGTGGACCCGGCGGCGCACGGCGGCGCGTGGGCCGACGTCCTGGACCAGGTCGACCGCGTCCTGGTGGCCCGGGTCGACCAGGCCACGGCCGTCGGCGAGGACAGCCCGCTGCAGAACATGCTGGCGCTGATGGACGTGGCCCGGCGGGCCGCCGCGAAGGGCGACCTCGGCGTGGCGGCGACATCCCTCGCGTACTGCGAGACCTTCGCCCAGCGCCTGTGACCTCGCCCTACACACGGCCTTGCACCCTTGCACCCATCGCCCGGGAAGCCTGCAACAGACACTGCAACACTCCGGTGCAACAGAGTCCGCGTTGCGGCCCTGACCTGCGACAACACCCCGCACAAGGGGATCCAGGCGCGTATTGCACCCCGCGTTGCAGGCCCCGGCCGAGCCCACACCCGGCTTCCACGGCACCCCGTCCGTCACCTGCTCGGTGGCCGGCCACCACACCGCCCACATGATCCTTCCAGGCGCTGTACGGGCGTCTGCGGCGCCAAGAGGCCCTTCCGGCCCCCAGTTGGCGATCAAGGGCCTACGGGCGCTCACAGGGGCGTACAGCGCCTCGCGGGCCCGCACGGTGCCGCCGACCTGGAAGAGCCGGCGCCAAGCGAGCCGAGCTCCGGCATCTTCTCGCCTCCGGTCTCCTCGTTCCCGGCTCCGAGCTCTCCTCTCAGGGGGAAGGAGATACAACCCGCACGTAGGCACTACAAGTACTTACCTACATTGGGGTGCAAGACGGCCCCGCGACCGGACCCGCCCTGGAGCCTCGGCAGCAGTCCGGTGCAGCGCGACCGTGCTGCACGCTGCTGCCCCTGCTGCTCCCGGCCGTGAAGGGTCAAGACGTTCCTGCTGCTCGCCCTGCTGCTGTCCGGCCGGGGTGCAGCAGGAGGCTCGCCACGATGCAGCGCTGCATTCGCACAGCCCGGGCCGGCACACGGGTGCTGCTCGTGTAGCAAGGCCGCCTTCACCATGCAGCGGACGCCTGCTGCATCCACAGAGCCCGCGCGTTCGCTCCTGCTGCCATGGGCGTGCCGGGCCGCCGCTGCTACACGCACAACCGCAGCACGCAGTCAGCCTCCGCTGACCGAAGCCGTCGTTTCGCGGCGCTGCTGCCACGGTTCTGTGGCAGCAGCGCCACCGTCCCGTTGCTCTGCTGCTCCAGAACAACCAGTTCACCTGGTGCTATCGCCCTCTCGCTGCGAGCCGCGCGGCTCCGATCGCCCCATCTACGCCGACCGAGCTGGTGACGATCCGTTTTGGCCTCGCATTGCGGAACCTTTGTCCACCCAGACGGGGACCTTCGGTGTCGGCACCGACACCGGGAATGCGATCGGCGCTGCACCTGTGGAGGGTGCAGCGCCGATGTCCGTACGAGGGTGCCCGGCGGGTTAGCTGACGGCGTGCAGCGAGCCGCGCCTCTTGGCGGCCGCGGCCTTCTTGGCAGCGGCGGCGGCCGCGCGCTTCTTGCGCTGCTCGGCAAGCTGGTCCTGGTAGGCGGCGACGGCCCGGTGGTAGTCCGCCACGTAGGTCTTGCTGTCCAGCCGGTCCGCCTTGGGCATCGCCTTGACGGCGTCCACGGCGTCCTCGGGGGAGTTGTAGCCGGCCAGCATCGGGTTGATCTGGTAGACGCCGTTGCGGACCTTCTTGACGAGCCTGGCCAGCTCCAGCTCCCGCAGGGCGGCGTTCACGCTGGGGCGGCTGAGCCCGAGCAGCTCACCGAGGGTGGCCTGGTCCATCGCGATACGGCCGCCGGCCTCGCTGCGCGCCCGGAGCTTCAGCAGCGCCCGATAGGCGGCGGGCGGCAGGTCCAAGTCGGCGAGAAGACCGTCGGCATTGGTCGCCGACCACTTCAAGGTACTCACTGGGCTGATCCCTCCTCCTGGCGCTGCGCACGGGCCAGTCGGCGTGCAGCGCGTTCCTCGGCCCGCTTCTTGCGCAGTTCCTCGATCGCCTCGCGCATGTGCTCCAGCGACGGGAACCGCACCAGATCCGGCAAGCTCTCGTCCCTGCGGATCTTCGCGATCGTCTTGTCCTGGTCGACCTGCACGTACTCGGCTTCGATCAGCTCCGTGCCCGGGATGAACTCCGCTACACGGTACGAGTAGGGCGGGTTGAACTGGTAGACGCCACGGCGCACCTTGAAGACGATGCCATGGCTCATGACCTCCTGGAGCGCCTCGTTGATCTTCGCGCGGGGCACGTCCAGGACCGTCGCCATCTCCTCCTGCGTCAGCCGAATCTGGCCGCCGGCCTTCTGACAGGCGATCAACAGCAGGATCAGCCGCAGCGGCAGGGCCTCGCGGAAGTACTGCGCGATCAGGAAAAAGAACTCCAGCGAGTCCATGGAGAACGCCTTGGGGCGCTCCGGGGTGTCGTAGAACTCCATCGGCTTGCGCTCGCTGCTGAGCGAGAGCTTCCGGCGCGGGTAGCGGCGAGCGACCGAGTCGAGGTCCTCAACCGGCTGCACCGGCTTGGACCACGCCTGGATCTCGTCACCGAGGGGCAGCTCCGTACGGCGCGGCGCGCGCTTCGGTGCGGGACGGCGGCGCTGTGGCTCGGGTGTCACGAGGCTGCTCTCCACTTCGCTGATCTTGGACGCCAGCATTATGTCAGCCACACCGACAAATATGTCGGTGTGGCTGACGTTCCGGCGTGTTGTGTCCCCCCAGGGGGGACAGATCTCCCCCCTGCACGCGACGGCGGACCGCTCAACGGAACGCTGTCGCGAATGTCGGCCTGGCTGACGTTTCCCGCCTAAAACTGTCGGCCAGGCTGACGTTTGGCCGTCGATGTGACTACTCAGGAGGTACACATCTCAGGCGTTGTGTACCTCCTGGGGTGACAGATCGACGGATGTACAGCCCGCTGACCAGCGGTTTCTTGATCTGCGTAGGTATTAGGTGGCTGAGGTCAACCCGCAGCCGCCGGCCGGACCCCTTGTGGCTGAGGCGGCTTCGCGTGCGGGCCCGTGGGCCCGCGCAGGCCGTGGGCGGCACCAGCGGCTCTGAGTCTCGGGCGGTGCCGACCGTGACGAACAAGCACCAGCAAGCGGGGCTGGCCTCCGTGGCGGGTTCCGCCGCCCGGCCCTGGGGGGCCGTTCGGCTCCGGTACCTCCGTACGCCGGAATTTCGGCATTCCGATATCGGAGGTACCGTTCTCTGGCTGAGGCCCACAACTTCTCAATTCGTGATTCCTCGCCTGAGTCCAGTACCGAATACGTGGGCTGATGCCCTCTCAAAAAGCGCGCCCCGTCCGGCTGGTTGGGGGGTGTCTGGTGTTTTCGCCAACGGTACATGCTGCATCATCCTGATGCACCCGCTACACTGGAACCCGACACGAACGAGCGACCCCC
>NZ_JBIAWF010000041.1:0-40775 GCF_042895325.1 Streptomyces sp. NPDC001407 | reverse complement strand
CTCCGCCATGCCAGCCATACCCAGAGCCCCTGGGCCCTCCGATCTTACGAATGACCAGAGTCAGACCCACACCTGAAAGGTAGGACCGCCATGCAGCGAACCCTCGACATCTCCCCCGGTGTGCGGCTGTGGAGCGAGGAGCGCGGTGCCGCCGACGCGCCCCCGCTGCTGCTGATCATGGGCGCGCAGGCGTCCGGCCTCGGCTGGCCCGAGGAACTGGTCGACGCGCTGGCGGCGCGGCACCGGGTGATCCGCTACGACCACCGCGACGCCGGGCGCTCGACCTGGTCGTACGACACGGACCCCTACCGCATCACCGACCTCGCCGACGACGCGCTCGCCGTCCTGGACGCGTACGGCGTCGAACGCGCCCACATCGTCGGGATGTCACTCGGCGGCATGCTGGCCCAGTTGCTACTGGCCGACCATCCGGAGCGCATTCTCAGCGCCACCGTCTTCAGCACCTGCGCGCTCAGCGAGAAGTCGCTGACCGCTGCCGACGGCACGGAGACCGCCGTCGCCGACCTGCCGGGCATCGACCCCCGCGTGCTGGAGATGTGGGCGCGGCCCGTCGAGGACCACGGCCTGGAGGCCGAGCTCGACCGGCGCGTGGAGCACTGGCGGATGCTCAGCGGCACCGAACTCCCCTTCCACGCCGACGAGATGCGTGAGCGCGAGCGCCGGATCATCGAGCACGCGGGCCGCTACGACGTCTCCACCGCCCACGGGCGCGCCGACCACTCCGGCATGCTGCGCACGGAGGAGCTGGCGCGCAACACTGTCCCCACGCTCGTCGTGGAGGCCCCGGCCGAGCCCGTCTTCCCGCCGCCGCACCCGAGCCACCTCCAGCAGGTCATCGGCGCCGCCCGGCTGGTGCGGATGCCGGGCATGGGGCACGCGCTGCCGCGCGAGTGCCTCGCGCCGCTCGCCGGAGCGATCCTGGAGCACACGGCGGGCGTGTGATCCCGTGGTGTCGTGACCCTGTTCCCCTGGCTTACCCGGAGGTAGCTTCCGAGGCGTACGGAACCGCGCGCATCGTAAGGAGAAGCTCATGTCGCCAAGGCCCGAGCCCGTACCCGCGGATCAGCTCCGGTTCGCGCTGCCGCCGAAGCACGAGAGCGTCGAGGACGAGCGGCAGCACCGCAAGGAGCGGCTGGCCGCCGCGCTGCGGATCTTCGGACGGTTCGGCTTCGAGGAGGGCGTCGCGGGGCACATCACCGCGCGGGACCCGGAGTTCACGGACTGCTTCTGGGTGAACCCCTTCGGGATGTCCTTCAAGCACATCACCGTCAGCGATCTGATCATGGTCAACCACGACGGGCAGGTCGTGGAGGGGCGCCACCACGTCAACGAGGCCGCGTTCGCGATCCATTCGCAGATCCACCGGGCCCGCCCGGACGTCGTGGCCGCCGCGCACAGCCACTCCACGTACGGACGGGCGCTGGCCGCCCTCGGGGAGCTGCTGGAGCCGATCACGCAGGACGTCTGCCCCTTCTACCAGGACCACGCGCTGTTCGACGACTACACGGGCGTCGTCGTGGACCTGGAGGAGGGCCGCCGCATCGCGACCGCCCTGGGGTCGCACAAGGCCGTGATCCTGCGGAACCACGGGCTGCTCACGGTCGGGGACTCCGTGGACGCGGCGGCCTGGTGGTTCATCACCATGGAGCGCTCGTGTCAGGTGCAGCTCCTGGCCAAGGCCGCCGGGAAGCCGGTGCACATCGACGCCGCGCACGCCGAGGAGACCCGGGAGAGGCTGGGCAACGACCTGGCCGCGTGGATCAACTACCAGCCGCTCTACGAGCAGATCACGCGCAGCGAGCCCGAGCTGCTGAGCTGAGCCCGCCGGCCGCCGGCCCGCGTCGATGCCGGTGGCCAGTGGCCGGACCCCCGCCGACAGGTGGGGGTCGCTCGTCCTTCCGGGCGCCTTTTCGGGGCATTCGCCCTGCTTACGATGGTCGGGAGCCGGGGCTTTGCCGCCTCGGCTCCGCCGTGCCTGGAAGCAATGAACCGGTTGGAGAACCATGCGCCTCTCCCGTTCCGTCGGGCTGTCCGCCGCCCTGGCCCTGGCCGGGCTGGCCGTCACCGGCTGCGGCAGCGGCGCCGAGGCCGAGGAGCGGCCCGCCGCGAAGTCCTCCTCGCAGGCACCGGCCTCGCCGTCCCCTTCCGCCACGCCCGTCACGGAGAGGCCGGCCCCGGCCGCCCAGCTGCTGACCAACGCGGCGAAGGTCGTACGCCCGGAGATAGCCCCGGCCAACGGCGAGAAGGTCGGCGTGGGCCAGCCCATCGCGCTGGTCTTCAAGCAGCAGAAGATCGCCAAGGAACTGCGCGCGGGCATCGAGGGCCGGCTGAAGGTCTCCACCTCGCCGAAGGTCCCCGGTGCCTGGCACTGGAACGAGACCAAGGGTGACACCCGCGTCCACTTCCGTCCCGAGAAATACTGGCCGGCCGGGACCAAGGTCACGCTCGACGCCCGCCTGGCGGGCGTCAAGCTCGCCGAAGGCACGGCCGCGGGCGGCGGCGACCGCACGGTCTCCTTCACCGTCGGCGACTCGATGATCAACACCGTGGACCTCAAGGCCCACAAGATGACGGTCGTCCGCAACGGCGAGACGCTGCGGACCATCCCCATCAGCGGCGGCGACGAGTCGAAGAACTTCCAGACCCGCGACGGCATCAAGACCATCCTCGCCAAGGAGGGCCGGGTCGTCATGGACTCGCTGTCCATCGGCATCCCGCGCAGCCATCCCGACGGGTTCTACGGGTCGTACGACTTCAGCATGCGCGAGACGATCAGTGGCGAGTACGTGCACGCGGCCCCGGACAACGCCGAGTCCTTCGGCAAGGAGAACGTCAGCCACGGCTGTATCGGCATGTCGACCGCGGACGCCAAGTGGCTGTACGGGCTGAGCCTCAAGGGCGACGTCGTGCAGGTCACCGGCAGTTCCAAGCCGAAGCCGATGGACCGCTTCGGCAACGGCTACGGCGACTGGAACCTCAGCTGGCAGGAGTGGCTGGACGGCAGCGCGCTGGGCGTCCGCGCGGGCTGAGAAATCCGCCAGCCCTTCGGGTGACGCCGATGCGTTGTCCACAGGTAGGTTGTCCACAGGGCTGAACACGCACCGCCTCCCGTACGTATGGTCGGATGACGACAGAGACGGAGAGGCGGCGGACGGTATGTCATTCCTGGGTCGCGGGGAGGCGGTGGGCGGTGCCGGCGAGCGGCGGCGCTCCACGCTCTCGCGGTATGCCCTGCTGCCGCTGAGGATCTTCCTCGGCGTCACCTTCATCTACGCGGGACTCGACAAGCTCACCGACTCCGCCTTCCTCGCGAGCAGCGGGCCGGGCTCCCTCGGTGAACTGCTGCACTCGGTGCGGGATTCGAGCGCGGTCCCGGCCCTGGTCGACCTCGCGCTGAAGAGCCCGGTCGGCTTCGGTTACGCGATAGCCCTGGGCGAGCTGGCGGTGGGCATAGGCACCCTCCTCGGCCTGCTCGCCCGGGTTGCGGCGGCGGGCGGCGCCCTGATCTCGCTGAGCCTGTGGCTGACGGTGAGCTGGTCGTCCACGCCGTATTACTACGGCAACGACCTCGCCTATCTGATGGCCTGGCTGCCCCTGGTGCTCGCGGGCGCGCCGTATCTGTCGCTGGACGCCATAGGGGCCCGGGGCCGCCGGGACCACGCGCGGCGGGGGAGGCTCTTCAGTTGACGGGGCGTCAGTTCCTCGCGTGGGGTGGGGTCAGCGCGGGGAGCGGTCCAGGGGGTCGGGAGCGTCGCCGCCGCGGGCCCGGTGGCGGCGCACCGCGAAGGCGAGGGAGGAGACGAGGCCGGCCACGCTGAAGCCGATGCCCAGGGCGGGCAGCAGGGCGTAGGAGGGGAAGTGCCACGAGCCGTGCGCCAAGGAGAGATAGGCGAAGCAGCCGCCCAGCAGCACCAGTCCGACGACGACCTTGCCCGGCTCGAATTCATGCCGTCGCACGGTCCACCTCCACCTGGCCGATGCCGACCTTCAACCGGATCTCCAAGGTGCCGCGCGAGGTCTGTCCGACGCGGGGCTCCAATGTCAGGTGCTGCTTCTGGTTCGGCCTGATGTCGACATTGTCGCGGCCCTCGCCGGGCATCCGGACGTCGCCGACGCCCACGTCGACGGTCAGCTTCGTCGTCACGTCCTCCGGGACCACCAGCCTGATCTGTCCCGCGCCGACCTCGGCGGCCGTGCGGACCGGGGTGTCCTTCGGCCACTGGAGGCCGGTCAGGTCGAGCACGCCCACACCGCTGCCCAGCCGGTAGGTGTCCCGCACGGAGGCCGCGCTCTCGGGGTGCCAGGTGGACCGCGTCCAGTCGGAGGTGACCGACTTGGGCAGCGCGGCCGCCCCGCACAGCAGCACCGCCGTCAGCACGGCCATGACGACCGTGCCGCCGCCCGTGCGGCCGTACAGCGAGCTGATCGCGATGCCGAGGCCGTAGGCCCCGAGGGCGAGCGCCAGGCCGGTCTCCAGGCTGGTGCCCAGCGGCTGGTGGTGCCAGGTCAGGCCGGTGCCGAGGGCGAAGAGGAGGAGGGCCAGCAGGAAGATCCAGCCGCCGAGCGGGTGGGGGCGGCGGACCGGGCGGGAGCGGGTGCGCTCGGCGGTCTCCTTGTCGTACGGGCCGTCGTCCGGGCCCCACAGATAGCCGGTCCGCGTGCCCATGGGGCCCGTGGTGCCGTCCTTGACGATCGGGTCGCGCCACCAGGACGGCGTGCCCGGGGCGGGCGGCGCCTTCGTCTCCGGGGGAGCCTCCACGGTCTTCGGCGGCTTCGACGGCTTCTGCGCGCTGGCGGCCGCCTCCTCGGGGGTCTCCGGGCGGTGGCGGTGGCTCGACCAGTAGGCCGCGCCGGCCAGGGCGACGGTCAGCATCAGCGCGAAGGACATCACCGCGCTGTTGTTGAGCATGGACAGGAAGAGGCCGCAGCCCACCAGGGCGCACAGCACGGCGGTCAGGGCCGGGCCCTCGACGCGCCCCGACAGCAGCCGCTTGCCCTCGTTCTCCTCCTCGCCCTCCAGCGGGATGAGCAGCCACGCGAAGCCGTAGACGATCAGGCCGAGGCCGCCGGTGACCGCGAGCACGCCCAGCACCACCCGGAAGATCACGGGGTCGAGGTCGAAGCAGCGGCCGAGGCCGCCGCACACGCCGGCGACCACCTTGTGCTCACGGCTGCGCCGCAGCGGTGGCCGGATTTCCGGCGGGGAGCCGTGAACCGCGCCGCCCTGCTGCGCGTCCTCGGTGGTGGGTGTGTCGGTCATACAGAACATGGTGTCAACCGGAACGCGCTTTCGGCACACCTCTCAACCCTGGCCGTTCCCTGAGATCACCCCTGAGACCGCGCCGGATATCGTGGCGCATCGAACGCGTATGGGGGAAGCGGAGGGGTGCACGGTGTCTGAGTCAGCGTCCGGGTCCGCGGCGGCCGGGCCGGGGGCGGACCGGGGACGGCTGGTCGCCGGCCGGTACCGGCTGCTCGAGCGGATAGGCCGGGGCGGCATGGGCACCGTCTGGCGCGCCGAGGACTCGCTGCTGGACCGCCAGGTCGCCCTCAAGCAGCTGCACGTAGCGCACTATCTGGACGAGGACGAGCTCGCCACGCTCTACGAGCGCACCCGGCGCGAGGCCCGCAGTGCCGCCCGGATCAACCATCCCAACGTGGTCGTCGTCCACGACGTGGTCGAGGACCGGGGCCTGCCCTGCATCGTCATGGAGTACGTGCCGTCGACGACGCTCGGCGACGTCCTCAAGAGCGGCACGATCACCCCCGACGAGGCCGCCCGGATCGGCCGCGGCATGATCGCCGCCCTGCGCGCCGCCCACGCCGCCGGGGTGCTGCACCGCGACGTCAAGCCCGGCAACGTCCTGCTCGGCGAGGGCGGGCGGGTCGTGCTCACCGACTTCGGCATCGCGCAGTCCGCCGGCACCTCGACGCTGACCAAGACCGGCGAGATGGTCGGCTCCATCGACTACATCGCCCCCGAGCGGGTCAAGGGCGCCAAGCCCGGCCCGGCCTCCGACCTGTGGGCGCTGGGCGCCACGCTCTACCAGGCGCTGGAGGGCCGGCCGCCGTTCCGCAAGGACACCGCGGTCGAGACGGCCTACGCGATCGCCATGGACCCGCTGCCGCCGCCGCGCAACGCGGGACCGCTCACCAGGCTCGTCGAGACGCTGCTGGCCAAGGACCCGGCGCTGCGGCCCCCGGCCGAGCTGGCCGAGCAGATCCTGCGGGAGCCGGCCGCGGAGTCGGAGACCGCGACCCACCCGGCCGTCTCGGAGCCGGTGGTTCCGCCCGCCCGCCAGGAGGAGCCGCCGCCCGAGGACGCCACCGCGCCCGGCGTGCGTACGGACGGCACGGCACGTACGCAGACGGGGCCCCGCACGGACGGCACGGCGCGTACGCAGGCCGGGCCCCGTGCGGATGGTGTACGCGCCGCGAGCGAGGCGGCGACCGAGGTGAGGACGGAGCCGGCTGCCGCCGGAGCGCCCGCTTCCACCGGACCGCCCGCGTCCTCCGGCGGCAAGGCCCGCAAGGGGCGTGCGCTGCTGTGGAGCGCGGTGGCCGTGGTCGCCCTCGCGGGGATCGCGGGCGGCGCGTACGTCTACCTCCAGGACGGCGGAACCCCCGAGGACACCGTGGCCCGCGACGAGCCCGGCAAGGAGGCCGCGTCCGGCGGGCCCCGGCCGACGACGCCGAAACCCTCCCCGTCCGCCTCGTCGTTCTCACCGCCGCCGGTGCCGGCGGGCTACCACCTGGTGGAGGAGAAGAAGCTCGGCGTGTCCTTCCCCGTGCCCGACGGCTGGACCCGGCAGGAGAAGTCGGCGGTGGAGGTCGACTACCTCGACCGCACCACCCGCGTCGGCCTCAAGATCAACGTGCTGGACTTCGCCGGACCCGACCACCTCCAGCACTGGAAGGACGTCGAGGGCCAGCTCAAGACCGAGCTCAACGGCTACAAACGGGGACGCATGCAGGAGACGTCCTTCCGGGGGGAGCCCGCGGCGGTCTGGGAGTTCACCTTCCAGGGCCGGGCGCGCGAGTACCGCGCGATCGACCTCGGCTTCGGGCGGGAGGGCGGCAACGAGTACGCGATCTACCTCTCGGCCCCGTCCGCCGACTGGGACCGCTACCGGCCCGTGTTCGACGTGGTGAGCGAGGGCTTCCGCCCCAAGCGGTAGCCCGACCCCGGGTCTTGTCAGGGTCGACCCTGATGCTCCCGCCCGCTTCCCCGTGTGACGATCGGACCATGACCACCGCCACCCCCCATACCGCCGACGACCGCCCCCTGCGCAAGCTCTACCGCAGCGCTGAGGGGCGGATGCTGGGCGGCGTGGCGCGCGGCCTCGCCGGACACCTCGGGGTGCCGGTCTCGTGGGTGCGCATCGTCTTCCTGGCGCTACTGCTCGCCCAGGGCATGGGCGCGGTGCTCTACGCCGTCTTCTGGTTCGTCGTCCCGCTCGGCGTCGGCGGGGTCGACGCGCCCCGCCCCGCGCCCGTGGAGACCTATCCCGGCGGCCCGCGGCGCCTCTTCGCCCGCAAGCCCGACCGCGGGCAGGTCTTCGCGCTGCTCGCGCTCGTCATCGGCGCCGCGATCTTCGTCGACAACCTCCACCTCGGCCGCGCCAACGCCTACATCTGGCCGATGCTGCTGGTCGGCGCGGGCGTCGCCCTCGTATGGCGGCAGGCCGACAACGCCCGGCGCGCGCACTGGATGGAGGTCAGCCGCCGCAAGCGCGTCCTGCCGCTCGCGCGCGGCGCGGCCGGCGTCGTGCTCGCGGGCGTCGGTGTCACCGGCATCGTCGTGCTCCAGGGCTCGGCCGAGCACCTGGGCACGGTCCTCCAGGCGTCGCTGGCCGTCCTGGTCGGCATAGCGCTGCTGGCCGGACCCTCGGTCGTACGGATGACCCAGGACCTCTCCGCCGAGCGCACCATGCGCATTCGCGCCCAGGAGCGGGCCGAGGTCGCCGCCCACGTCCACGACTCCGTCCTGCACACCCTCACCCTGATCCAGCGCAACGCCGAGGACCCCCGCGAGGTCGCCCGCCTCGCGCGGGCGCAGGAGCGCGAGCTGCGCGCCTGGCTCTACCGCCCCGAGGGCCGCGGCAAGGACGAGGCGGAGGAGCCCACCACCCTCGCCGACGCGGTCAAGGCCGCCGCCGCCGAGGTCGAGGACCACCACGGCGTCCCGATCGAGGTCGTCGTGGTCGGCGACTGCCCGCTGGACGAGCGGCTGGCCGCGCAGATGCAGGCCGCCCGTGAAGCCATGGTCAACGCCGCCAAGTACGGTGGCGACGGCGGCGCCGTCCAGGTCTACGCCGAGGTCGAGGGGCGTACGGTCTTCGTCTCCGTGCGCGACCGCGGCCCGGGCTTCGACGTGGACGCGGTGCCGGACGACCGGATGGGCGTCCGCGAGTCCATCATCGGCAGGATGCAGCGCAACGGCGGCACGGCGAGACTGCGGTCCGTGCCCGGCGGGGGAACCGAAGTGGAGCTGGAAATGGAGAGGGCGTCATGACGACCGAAGAGACGGCGGAGCGCCATGTGCGGGTGGTGCTCGTGGACGACCACCGGATGTTCCGCACCGGCGTGCAGGCGGAGATCGGGGCCACCGACCGCACGGGCGTCGAGGTGGTCGGGGAGGCCGCCGACGTCGACCAGGCGATCACGGTCATCACCGCGACCCGCCCCGAGGTCGTCCTCCTGGACGTCCACCTCCCGGGCGGCGGCGGCGTCGAGGTACTGCGCCGCAGCGCCCCGCTGATGGCCGACCCGGAGCGCCCGGTGCGCTTCCTCGCGCTGTCCGTCTCGGACGCCGCCGAGGACGTCATCGGCGTCATCCGCGGCGGCGCGCGCGGCTACGTCACCAAGACCATCACCGGCACGGACCTGGTCGACGCCGTCTTCCGGGTCAAGGACGGCGACGCGGTCTTCTCCCCGCGGCTCGCGGGCTTCGTCCTCGACGCCTTCGCCTCCACCGACGCCCCGCCGGTCGACGAGGACATGGACCGCCTCACCCAGCGCGAGCGCGAGGTGCTGCGCCTGATCGCGCGCGGTTACGCCTACAAGGAGATCGCCAAGCAGCTCTTCATCTCGGTGAAGACGGTGGAGTCCCATGTGTCGGCGGTGCTGCGCAAGCTCCAGCTGTCCAACCGCCACGAGCTGACCCGCTGGGCCACCGCCCGCAGGCTGGTCTGAGACGGCCGCCCGCCCGTCCGCCGCGCCCGGCGGCCGGGCGGGCGGGAACCTGCGCGGCCCCCAGGCCATCTAGAACGGGCGAGAGGCTCTCACTCCCGTAGGGCCGGGGCCCGAACCGGGCCCTCCGATCCGAAACGAGAGCCCGATGAGCCTGACGGGGACGCCCTTCCTCCTCACCACGATCGTGCTGGTCGTGCTGGCACTCGCCCTGCCGCTGACCCTGTGGGGCCGGATCGGCGGGCCCAAGGCCGTACGCCACGTCACCCGCTTCCTCATGCTGCTGTTCGCGCAGGCGACCGCGATCACGCTGGTGTTCGTGATCGTCAACAACGAGAACGGGCTCTTCGACAACTGGGCCGACCTCCTCGGCACCGGCAACCACGTCCGGGCCGCGGCCGACCTCGGCCCCGACGGCACCGGCGGCAAGGCCGTGCAGGACGAGCCGAAGGTGCTCCAGAAGTTCACGCCCGTCTCGGACAAGCGCATGGGCGCCGGCGTGCGGCAGACCGAGCTCAAGGGGCACATATCGGGCGTCGAGGGCGAGGTCTACGTCTGGCTGCCGCCGCAGTACGACGACCCCGCCTACAAGGACAAGAAGTTCCCCGTCGTCGAGGTGCTGCCCGGCTTCCCCGGGTCGGCGAAGGCGTGGTTCGGCTCGCTGGAGGTCAACACACAGCTCAAGCCGATGATGGAGAAGGGTGAGGTCGCGCCCTTCATCATCGTGGCCCCGCGCACGACCCTGCTCGGTGACGTGGACTCCGGCTGCGCCAACATCCCCGGCAAGGTCAACGCCGACACCTGGCTGAGCGTCGACGTCCGCAAGATGGTCGTCGACAACTTCCGCGCGGAGGAGAAGCCGGACGGCTGGGCCGTCGCGGGCTACTCGGCGGGCGCGCACTGCGCCGCGAAGCTGGCCGTCGCCCACCCCGACCGCTACCGCGCGGGCGTCAGCCTGTCCGGCTACAACGACCCCGCCGGCGAACCGGCCTCCCTGACCGCCAAGACGCCCGAGCTGCGCGACGAGAACAACCCCTGGAAGATGCTCCAGCGGGCGAAGACGCCGCCCCGGGTGGCCCTCTTCGTCTCCGGCGCGGAGGACGACGGCTACCAGGCGGGCATGGCCCTCAAGCAGGCGGCCAAGGCGCCGACGACGGTGGACGTGGTGAAGGTGCCGGCGGGGGCGGGCGGCCACGGCACGGCGGTGTGGGAGCGGCAGGTGCCGGATGTCTTCCGGTGGCTTACGAAGCGGGTTCAGTAGGCGGGTGCCGGGGCTTTGTTCCCCAGCCCCGCCCCTTCCCGAAACTGGGGCGCTGCCTCAGACCCCGATGTGCGGGTCCGTTGCCGCCTGCGGCGGAGAGCGCCCTGCTGGGGGTCCCCCCGGACGAAGTCTGGGGGAGCGTCCTCAAACGCCGGACGGGCTGGAATGTGCGGACTGTAACCAGCGAATTCAGCCCGTCCGGCGTTTGAGGACACCGCGCGGAGCGCGGTCCGGGCGTCTGGGGGCGTAGCCCCCCGTTACAAACAAGCCGCACCCTCAAGCCGGCCGCGCCGCCCCGGCGAACGGCATTTCGGAGACCGGAGCCACCCGCACCGGCGCCCCCGGATGCGGGGCGTGGATCATCTGGCCGCCGCCCACGTAGATGCCGACGTGGCTGACACCGGAGTAGAAGAACACCAGATCCCCGGGCTCCAGCTGGCTGCGCGCGATGCGCCGCCCGGCGTTGATCTGGGTGTAGGTCGTGCGCGGCAGGGACACCCCGGCCGCCTGCCAGGCGGCCTGCGTCAGGCCGGAGCAGTCGTACGCCGACGGGCCGGTGGCGCCCCAGACGTACGGCTTGCCGAGCGCGGCGTACGCGAAGGCCACGGCCTTGGCCGCGCGCTCGGTGGGGGCCTGGGCGCCGCCGTCCTGGGTGACGGCGTGGACCGTGCGGGCCGCCGTGGGCACGACGGCCGCCACGTCGGGCGCCGGGGCGGAGGTGATGTCGCCCTGCTCGACGGCCGTACGGTCCGGGGCGGGCATCTGGTCGAGCAGCTGCCGGGCGTCGTTCAGCTTCGCCTCGATGGTCTGCTTGTCGCGGGCGAGCGAGGACTGCTGGCGCTTGAGCTCGGCGAGCCGGCGGTCGGCGGTGGTCCGCACCTGCTGGACGTCCCGCAGCTCGTGCCGGAAGCGGTCGACGGCGACGGCCTCGCGGCTGCCCGCCTGGTCGGCGAGGGAGGCCCGGTCCAGATACTGGCCGGGCGTGGAGGACAGCAGGAGCTGCACGCTCGTGGGGATGCTGCCGTCGCGGTACTGCGCGGTGGCCACGGACCCCAGCGCGTCGCGGGCGGCGTTGAGCTTCTGGGTCTTGCGGGCGGCCTCGTCCTGGAGGCCGCCGAGGGCGGTCTCCGCGGCGCGGGCCTTCTCCTTCGCCCCGTTGTAGCGCTCGGTGGCGACCTCGGCCTGCTGGTAGAAGCGGTCGACCTGCTCCCGCAGCTGGGCGGTGGTCGGGCGGGGCGCGGCCTGGCCGGTGCCGTCGAGGACGGTGGCGGTGGCCGCGCCCGCCAGGGCCAGGGTGGCCGCGGTCCGCACGGTGCTGCTGGCGAGCGGGTGCTGCTTGGGCTTTCGGTGCGATGCCACGTCGGCCGTCACTTCCTTCTTCCACACCGGCTGATGGTGCTGGTGGTGCGGTTCGCGCTGGTGGTGCTGGCTTGTCCCGGTCCTGCCGTACGGCCTCGTCCGGCCCTGCGGCGCAGACGGCGGCGGCCCGCGGGGAGGGAGAGAACGCGGACCGCCGCTGTCTGGGGCAGGACGCTAAACCGAGGGGTCACGCCCGAGAACGCACATGACCGCTACTGGCGTGAATCGGCCATGATGCGACTGCCGTTGATCGAGCGGAACGCGTCAGTACGGATGGATATATGCCGTGCGTGATCGAAGTGACGATTGAGCCCTACCTCACTGTCGAGGGGTGCTATGACCCCGGCTAGGGTCGGCCTCATGGACGTACTGATTCACGCCGTCGTGGGCCTCCACATCATCGGCATCGCCGCCCTGCTCGGCGGCTTCATGACCCAGATGAAGGCCATGGGCAAGGGCGAGGCGCGCATGGTCCCGGCGATGCTGCACGGGGCCCTGACCATGCTGGTCACCGGCATGGCGCTGGTCGGCCTGAACCAGGCCGAGGGCTACACCCTGAACACCTTCAAGATCGGCGTGAAGCTCGCGTTCCTGATCGTGATCCTCGGGCTGGTCTATGTGAAGCGGGACGACGAGAAGGTCGAGGCCGCCGCCTTCGGCACCGTCGGCGCGCTGACCGTGGCCAACATCTTCATCGCGCTGCTCTGGACGTAGCCCCCCGAACCCCGGGCCCCGCACGGATCATGGCCGATTCGCGGGGTGCCCGGGGAAGTGGGACCGGCTGTCAGTGGGGCGGCCTAGACTCGGGAGGCGATGAGCAGCCTCTTTGACGACAGCTTCCTGGCGGATCTCGGCCCCAGCGGCGAGGAGCCCCCGCCGCCCCCGGAGGACGCGGCCCCCGAGCCGGTGCCGCACGACCTCTTCGGGGGCGCTTTCGACGCGCCCGTGCCCCGGGAGGCGTATTACCGCGACGGCGCGGCCCGGCCCGCCGTCGACCCCGCCGCGCTGCTGGAGGGGATGAACGACCAGCAGCGCGCCGCCGTCGTGCACACGGGCTCGCCGCTGCTGATCGTCGCGGGCGCCGGGTCCGGCAAGACGCGCGTGCTCACCCACCGCATCGCCCACCTGCTGGGCGCCCGCCACGTCCACCCCGGCCAGATCCTCGCGATCACCTTCACCAACAAGGCCGCGGGCGAGATGAAGGAGCGCGTCGAGGAGCTCGTCGGCCCGCGCGCCCACGCGATGTGGGTGATGACCTTCCACAGCGCGTGCGTGCGGATCCTGCGCCGCGAGAGCAAGAAGCTCGGCTTCACCTCGTCCTTCTCGATCTACGACGCGGCCGACTCCAAGCGGCTGATGGCGCTCGTCTGCCGGGATCTCGACCTCGACCCGAAGAAGTTCCCGCCGAAGTCCTTCAGCGCGAAGATCTCCAACCTCAAGAACGAGCTCATCGACGAGGAGACCTTCGCCGGGCAGGCGGCTGGGGGCACCTCCCAGACGGAGTCTGGGGGAGGTTTCGAGAAGACGCTGGCCCAGGCGTACGCGATGTACCAGTCGCGGCTGCGCGAGGCCAACGCGCTGGACTTCGACGACATCATCATGACCACGGTCCACCTGCTCCAGGCCTTCCCGGACGTGGCCGACCACTACCGCCGCCGCTTCCGGCACGTGCTGGTCGACGAGTACCAGGACACCAACCACGCGCAGTACACCCTGGTGCGCGAGCTGGTCGGCACCCCGGACAACGCCCCCGAGGACGGCGTCGCCGAGCTGTGCGTCGTCGGTGACGCCGACCAGTCGATCTATGCCTTCCGCGGTGCCACGATCCGCAACATCCTCCAGTTCGAGGAGGACTATCCGGACGCCACCACGATCCTGCTGGAGCAGAACTACCGCTCCACGCAGACGATCCTCAGCGCCGCCAACGCCGTGATCGAGCGGAACCAGAACCGCCGCCCGAAGAACCTGTGGACCGAGGCCGGGGCGGGCGCGTCCATCACCGGCTATGTGGCCGACACCGAGCACGACGAGGCGCAGTTCGTCGCCGACGAGATCGACCGGCTGACGGACGCCGGCGACGCCAAGGCCGGCGACGTCGCGATCTTCTACCGCACCAACGCCCAGTCGCGTGTCTTCGAGGAGATCTTCATCCGCGTCGGCCTGCCCTACAAGGTCGTCGGCGGCGTGCGGTTCTACGAGCGCAAGGAGGTCCGCGACGTCCTCGCGTATCTGCGGGTGCTCGCCAACCCCGAGGACACCGTGCCGCTGCGGCGCATCCTCAACGTCCCCAAGCGCGGCATCGGCGAGCGCGCGGAGGCGATGATCGACGCGCTGTCCCTCCGCGAGAAGATCAGCTTCGCGCAGGCGCTGCGGCGCGTGGACGAGGCGTACGGCATGGCCGCGCGCTCGGCCAACGCGGTCAACCGCTTCAACGTCCTGATGGAGGAGCTGCGCACCGTCGTCGAGTCGGGGGCCGGGCCCGCGACCGTGCTGGAGGCGGTGCTGGAGCGCACGGGCTATCTCGCCGAGCTCCAGGCGTCCACCGACCCGCAGGACGAGACCCGCATCGAGAACCTCCAGGAGCTGGCGGCCGTCGCCCTGGAATTCGAGCAGGAGCGAGAGGGCGAGGAGGACCAGGGCACGCTGGCCGAGTTCCTGGAGAAGGTCGCGCTCGTCGCGGACTCCGACCAGATCCCCGACGAGGACACCGAGGGCACCGGCGTCATCACGCTGATGACCCTGCACACGGCAAAGGGCCTGGAGTTCCCCGTCGTCTTCCTCACCGGTCTGGAGGACGGCGTCTTCCCGCACATGCGCGCCCTCGGCCAGACGAAGGAGCTGGAGGAGGAGCGGCGGCTCGCCTACGTGGGCATCACCCGGGCGCGCGAGCGGCTGTATCTGACCCGGGCGAGCATGCGCAGCGCCTGGGGCCAGCCCTCGTACAACCCGCCGTCGCGGTTCCTGGAGGAGATCCCCGAGCAGTATCTCCAGTGGCGCCGCACGGGCCCCGCGACGCCGTCCGCGTCGATGGGCGCGGTCTCGGGGCTCACGCCCGGTTTCTCGTCCTCGCGCGGCAGCGCGAAGGCGGGCCCGAGCGGCTTCGCGACCCGCCGCGCGAAGGAGAAGCCGGTCGTGGCCCTCACCGTCGGCGACCGCGTCACGCACGACTCCTTCGGCCTGGGCACGGTCGTCGCCGTCAAGGGCAGCGGCGACAACGCGGAGGCGACGGTCGACTTCGGCTCGGAGAAGCCGAAGCGGTTGCTTCTGCGGTATGCGCCGGTGGAGAAGCTTTAGCCCTGCGGGGCGGTGGGGTTGGGGTGCGGGTTGCTTTCGCCTGCGGCGCTTTGTTCCCCTACCCCGCCCCTTCCCGAAACCGGGGAGACCCCGGGCCTCCGGACCGTGCTTCGCGCGGTGTCCTCAAACGCCGGACGGGCTGGATTGCACGGATCGTGGGTTCGTTGCCTGCGGGCCGCAGGGAGGCGGACTACGGTCCGCAAATCCAGCCCGTCCGGCGTTTGAGGACGCTCCCCCAGACTTCGTCCGGGGGGACCCCCAGCAGGGCGCTCTCCGCCGCAGGCGGCAACGGACCCGCAGTCGGGGGTCTGGGGCACGCGCCCCAGTTCGGGAAGGGGCGGGGCTGGGGAAAAAGCCCGCCGCAGGCGCCCGCGCCCCCGGCCGAGGCGCAGCCCTACGTCGGGTCGAGGTCGTGCGCCCTGAGCCACGGCAGGGGGTCGACCGCCGAACCGCCGGGCCGGACCTCGAAGTGGAGATGCGGCCCCGTGGAATTGCCGGAGTTGCCCGAATAGGCGATGACGTCACCGGCCTTGACCTGCCCGGAGCGAAGCTTCGTGCTGCTGAGGTGGCAGTACCACGTCTCCGTGCCGTCGGGCGACGTCACTATGGCCATGTTGCCGTAGGCGACGTTGTACTGCGTACGGACCGTACCGTCCGTCGCGGCCATGACCGGCGTCCCGTAGCTGACGGGGAAGTCGATGCCGGTGTGCACGGACATCCAGTTGACGCCGGCCTGCCCGAAGTACGCGCTGAGCCCGTGCTGGTTGACGGGGAGCGCGAATTTGGGGCGCTCGGCCTCCTTGCGCGCCGCTTCCTCCGCCTTGCGCTTCTTCTCCTCCTCCTGGCGCGCCTTGAGGTCGAGGCGTTCCTGGGTGCGGGTGGCGCGGGTGGCGAAGTCGTCGGCGCCCCGGCTGAGGCCGGCGAGCTGGGTGTCCAGCTTGCTGTTGGCGATCGAGGGGACGGCCGCGGTGTCCGGAGCGGCGGCGGCCTGCGTCTGTTTCGCGTCGCTCTTGCCGCCGGAGACGGAGGCGGCGGCGATGCCCGCGACGCCCATGACCGCGACCGAAGGGACGGCGACGGTCAACAGGGCCTTGCGGTGGGGCCGGTGGCCGGTGCGGGAGGAGGCTCCCTTGCGGCGGCTGCGGCTCTGCGCCGGAATGTCCGGTGCCGCCGGTGCGGCCTGCTCGTCCACGGGCTCCGGCTGCTCGATCACGGACATGGTCCGGGTCTCGGCGTCGGCGACGTACTGCGCGCCGGGTGAGGGAGCGGGCCCGAGGCCGGCACCGGAGAGGTCGACCATGAGCGTGGGGGTGTGCTGCGCCTCGGGCGCCTCGGCGTTCGCGTACGCGCTGGTGTCCCAGGTCTGCGTCTGCTGCTCGCTGACGTCGCCCCATCCGGCGTTCTGCTGCTGTTCCCAGCCGGTCGCCTGCGTTCCGGGGGTGTCCCAGCTCTGGGCATGGACGGAGGCGTCCGGTTGCCAGCCGCCGTCGGCGGGCTGTCCCCAGCCGGAGCCGGTGGAGGTGTCGTACGGCCCGGCCGTGTTCCAGGTGCCGGTGTCCGTGGCCGGGACGCCGCCCGGGTGGCCCCAGGCGGAGGTGTCCCACTGGCCGGTCTGCCCGGTGTCGTAACCGGTGAACTCCCAGGTCTGGGTCTGTCCGGCGGTGCCCTGGTCCCAGCCGCCGTCGGCGAACTGTCCCCAGCCCGAGGTGTTGCCGCCCCAGGAGGCGTCGGGGGAGTGGCCCCAGCCGGAGGTGTCCCACTGGCCGGAGTCCTGGCCTTCGTAGCCGGGGTAGCCGTGCGGGGTGCCCTGCTGCTCGTACGACGTGTAGTGCCCGTAGGAGATGTCCTGAGCGGGACCGGCCGGGCTGGAGCCCGCCGACGGGTGACGGTCGTTCACCACCACTTCTCTTTCGCCTCGGGAGCAGGAGAATTAGCGGCGACTGTACCCGGCGGTTCGGGATGGCGACAATCTTCGTCACGTTTCAGGTGGCCCTGGGGCGGGCATTTGGCCGCCTTTCGGTGGACTGAACCCCGGGAAACCGATTTGACGTTCGAAGGTTGTTCGGTTTTCTGGCGAGCGGAATCGAGTTTGTTACCCCCAGGGGTGAACGGGCCGGGGTGCGCGGCGCCTTGCGGGCGCGGCCGCGGATCAGGCGACCGATGCCGCGCCGGACGCCTCAGCTGCGGTTTCCTCCGTGGTCAGGGCCTGGCGGACGCCCGCGGCCACCGCCCAGTGCACCGGCAGCGCGAGATGGCCGACGCCGGTCACGCGGACATTGCGGGTGATCAGATCCGGGTGATCGATCCGCGCCGTCTCGACCGGCACCATTATCTGGTCCAAGTCGCTCCAGAAACTGATGAATTGGGTCCGGCAATCGGGGGCGGGGGCGGTGAGTTCGGTTATGACCTCCGAACCCGGGCGCATCTGCCGGACGAGAGGGTGCGCGGACATCAAAGGCGCGACGCGGGTGCCTCCGTGCGGGGTGCCGAGCGTGACGAGCGTCCTCACCCGGGCGTCCCCGCCCAGCCGTTGGACGTAATAGCGCGCGATCAGCCCGCCGAGGCTGTGGCCCACCACGTCGATCTCCGCCCGGCCCGTCCGTGCGCAGAACTCCTCCACGTGCCGGGCCAGTGACTCGGCGGCGAGCCGGGCGTCGCAGGTCAGCGGGGAGTAGTTCAGGGACTCGATCTGCTGCCAGCCGTGCCTGCGGAGGGAGCGGCGCAGCAGGACGAAGACGGAGCGGTTGTCGATGAAACCGTGGAGAAGGAGAACGGGCGGGCGGGGCGCGTGTTCTGTTTTCTGTTCTGTTTCGCCTTCTGTTCCCGATTCCGATTCGGCTTCGGGCGTGTCGTTGCGCCCTGTGGGTGGCGGGGGCAGCGGGGGCGGGCGGCGCTCCTGCGTCAGGCCGGTGGGATAGAGCAGCGCGTGGCCCGTGAGGATCGCCAGCTCCAGCAGCGTGGACCGGACGAGCAGCGCCGAGGGGCCCAGCAGGGCGGAGAGGATGCTGATCAAACGCAGGGCCGCCATGGCCGACCTCCTGAACGGCACACAGAAGGCGGCTCTCTCCCCCCGTGCGCATTCACGGGCAGCTGTGCGCCGCAGGTCGCATCGCTGTGCCGCGCGGCTGTCGGCACAGCGCTGCGGCGAGGTCGCAGCGGCTCCCCTCGCGACCGCCCGCGATCCCGCCGCTCCGGTGACGCGAGGGGCTTCGAGGCCCCTGGGATACGGAAGCGGGAGGGCGGTGCGTAGCGAACGTGTTGTCCCACGTGTGATTTCCCCCTCCCTCTCCACCGCGAAACGGCCGGGTGCGGGATGCTGGCGATAACGTTCGTTCACATCCCCGCCCCCCAGGGCGCGGGGCATCCTCTCGGCCGGTCGCCGGCGCCGTACTTGTTGTACTTGTCGTACTTGGAGGCAGTGATGGGAGTGACCGGTCCGATCCGTGTAGTGGTGGCCAAGCCGGGGCTCGACGGTCACGACCGCGGGGCCAAGGTCATCGCCCGGGCGTTGCGCGACGCGGGCATGGAGGTCATCTACACCGGCCTGCACCAGACGCCGGAGCAGATCGTGGACACCGCGATCCAGGAGGACGCCGACGCGATCGGCCTGTCCATCCTCTCCGGCGCGCACAACACGCTCTTCGCCAAGGTCATCGAGCTGCTGCGGGAGCGCGACGCGGAGGACATCAAGGTCTTCGGCGGCGGCATCATCCCCGAGGCGGACATCGCCCCGCTCAAGGAGCAGGGAGTGGCCGCGATCTTCACCCCGGGCGCGACGACGGCGTCGATCGTGGAGTGGGTCAACGAGAACGTACGAGGGGCGGCGTAGCCGGCCGGGCACGGCGGCGGGCCCGGCCGCGCCCCCGCGGCCCCGGTCCGCCACCGCCCTCAGCCGGCGTGCCATCGCCTCAGCCCGCCAACTCCGCGGCCATCACCGCGCGCAGGCGCAACGTGCCGACGAGCCGCCGGAACGCCTCCGCCCAATAGCCGGCCGCACCGCCGGACGCGGCGAGCTGCTCGTCCGGCAGCGCCGTGAGCTCCTCCAGCCGGTCCGCCTGCGCCGGGTCAAGGCAGCGCTCGGCCAGGCCCATCACGCCGCTGAAGCTCCAGGGATAGCCGCCCGCGTCGCGTGCGGCGTCGAGCGCGTCGACCAGGGCCGTGCCCAGCGGCCGCGCCCACGGCACCGCGCACACCCCCAGCAGCCGGAACGCCTCCGACAGCCCGTGCGCCCCGATGAAGCGCGCCACCCACTCGGCCCGTTCCTCCGGGGGCAGCGCGGACAGCAGCTTCGCCGGGTCCCGCCACGACGAGCCCTCCGGGGGCGCCGTCGGCGGGCCGAGCAGGACCCGTGCCCACTCCGCGTCCCGCTGCCGGACGGCGGCCCGGCTCCAGGCCGCGTGCAGTTCCGGCTGCCAGCCGTCGGCGACCGGCAGGGCCACGATCTCTCCGGCCGCGCGACCCGCGAACCGCTCGCGCCACACGGCCAGCGGGGCCGCCTCCACCACCTGGCTCAGCCACCACGACCGCTCGCCGCGGCCGGGCGGCGGCTTGGCGACGACGCCGTCCCGCCGCATGTCCCCGTCGCACTCGTGCGGCGCCTCGACCGCTATCCGGGCGGCACCGCCCGTGCGCTCCAGGGCCACGCACGTACGCGCCCGCTCCGCCATCCGCCGGGCGAGCGCGGAGTCGGGGAGAGCGGCCAGCAGCTCCGCCGCCGTGGCCCGGACGTTGCGGCTCCGGTCGGCCAGCGCCTGCTCCAGGAGCGGCTCGTCGTCCGGGGAGAGCCCCTCGCGCAGCGCGTCCAGGAACATCAGCCGGTCCTCCGCGCGCTCCGTACGCCACGTCTCCGCGAGCAGCTCCCGGGCGGCCGCCGGGTCGCTGCGCCGTACGGCGGTGAGGAGGGCCACCCGCTCGGCGAACAGCCCCTCCTCCCACACCTGGCGGGCCTCGGGCGTGCCGGCGACGGCGTGGCCCGGTGCCGTGGCGGGCCCGGCGCGGAGCGCGTACTTCCACTGCGGGTTGAGCCCGGCCAGCCACCGCGCCCGGGAGCCGCCGAACGTGAGCGCCGCGGGCCGGAGATCCGTACGGGCGCGGGCCGCTTCCAGCAGCGCGGGCAGCAGGGCGGCCGGGGCCTGGTAGCCGTACTGGTTGGCGGTGGCCAGCCACTGCGGCAGCAGCTCCGTGAGATCGGGCGCGCCGGGCCGCCGCCCCGCGCCGCTCCCGCCGGAGCGGTCGGCGAGCAGCAGCGCCAGCCGGCGCCGCGCCGCGGCCGGCAGGGCGGGCCGGGGGTCCTCGGGAGCGGGCTCCGGCCGTGCCCGCGCGGCGGTGGGCACGAGCCCGGCGCGCCGTTGGACGGTGTGCAGCGCCGCCGCGTCCAGCAGCGCCATGGCGGCGTCCTGGCCGTCCCGCGGCGGCACGGGCGGTGTGCGCCGCTCGGTGCCGAGCAGGGCGGCGGAGACCAGGTCGTCCCAGGTGGTGTTCATACGCTTGCCCTTTCGCTGCGCTGTGCCGAGCGGATCGTTGTCAGGGGCGGCGCCGGTGCTGCCTGCGGTGGGCGCCCTCAAGTGCCGTACGGGTTCCACGCGCCGCATCCGGTCCTCAGCGGGCGCGGCTCGTCGGCTCTCGGAGCTGCACCAGCTCAGGGGCCCATGTGGACAACGGCGTGAAGCCCCGGTGGCCGCATTCGCCGAAGACCGTGACCGGCCGGCCGCCGGACAGCGCCGTGAGCTGCCACAGGCCGGAGCGGTCCCGGTGCCGGGAGTCGACCGGAAGCGCCGAATCGCCGTGCGCGTCCGCCAGTTGCCAGCCCGCTTCCTGGTCCGGTATCGGGACGACCGCGTCGAGGAGCACCGGCCAGGCGTCGAGCCACGGGTCGTCGCGCAGGGCCTCGCCGTACGCTGCCAGGGCCTGGCCCACGTCGCCGCCTGGCGGGGGAGCGGGGTCGGGCTCCGAGGCCGCGTACCGGGTCCCCAGGACGGCGCGCAGTGGCCGGGCCGCCGGGTGATAGGCGAGGTCCGCGTCCAGGGAGAGGCCCGCGGGAAGCGACAACTCCGGTGCCCGGCCCGCCGCTCCGTAGGAGAGGAGCAGTGCCATCCGCCCCGTGCTCCGGCCGCGGAGCCAGATCCGACGGGTGATCAAGTGGCCGTCGTCGCTGTCCGACTGCGCCAGGACCAGCCAGTGGTCGCGGACGGGGGCGGCGGTAGCGAGCAGGGCGGCGGAGTCCGCGGTGATGCCGGCCCGCGTGCGCACCGTGGCGGCCAAGGGAGCGGGGAGGTGATCGAGGCGCAGGAAGCCTTGATTGAGCGTGTGCAGCAGGGCGCACTCCGCCAGCAGGCGCGACGCCCAGTCGCCGCCGGAACCGCGGACGTCCGCCAACTCCCGCACCCGTGCCGCCAGTCCGGGGGCCTGGGCGTCGACCATGCGGGCTGCTGTCTCGTCCCACTGGCCGTGCTCCGAGCCGTCGGCGGCCGAGAGGCCGACCCGCAGCAGATCGCCGAGTCTTCGCTCCAACTCCCTTGCGCCTGATGCCATGCGCTGTGCGCGCCGCTCCGCTCTCCGCCGCGCCGCGTCGACGTCGGTGGAAGGGGAAGGCGGTGCGCCGGGCTCCGCTCGCCGCCGCCGGTGGTCCAGCCACTGCCCGGCCCAGTCGGGCGGTGGGCCTTCCGGGACGGATTCCTCGCCCGCCGACCACAGCAGCAGCAACCCGAGCGCGTGCTTGCACGGGAACTTGCGGCTCGGACACGAGCAGTGGAACGCGGGGCCACCGGGCCCGTCGAGATCCACCACCGTCCGGTACGGCGAGCCGCCGCTGCCCTCGCACTCCCCCCACACCGCGCCCGTGCCCCGCGCCCCCGCGCCCGACCACCGGCCCGGCACCGCGAGCCTGCCACCCGCCCTGCGTGACTGATCGTCAGGTGCCAGCGCGAGCACCTGGTCCTCCGTCCGGCGTTCCCCCTGCGGATTCATGCCACAAACGCTACGACCCCCCACTGACAATCGCCCTGACCTGCGGAATCCTGGCGCCGGGGCCGATTGTCAGTGGTGTGGTGCAGGGTTGTGCACGTGACCCGGAACCGCACGAACGAGGGGGACTTGTGACCGTGCCCGGAATCGAGACCGAAGTGCTGCGCCCGCACGCCGAGGACGCCTTCGCGGGGGAGCTCAAGGCGCTCGCGGCCGCCGACGACCGGCCCCGCCCCGCCCGCTGGCGGCTGTCGCCGTGGGCCGTCGCCACCTATCTGCTCGGCGGCACCCTGCCTGGGGGCACCTCCCGGACGAAGTCCGGGGGAGGCACGGTGATCACCCCCAAGTACGTGGGCCCGCGCCGCGTCGTCGAGGTGGCCGTGACCACCCTCGCCACCGACCGTGCCCTCCTCCTGCTCGGCGTGCCCGGCACCGCCAAGACCTGGGTGTCCGAGCACCTGGCCGCCGCGGTCAGCGGCGATTCCACCCTGCTGGTGCAGGGCACGGCCGGCACCCCCGAGGAGGCCATCCGCTACGGCTGGAACTACGCCCGCCTTCTCGCCGAAGGCCCCAGCCGCGCCGCGCTCGTCCCCAGCCCCGTCATGCGCGCCATGGCCACCGGCGCGACCGCCCGCGTCGAGGAGCTCACCCGCATCCCGGCCGACGTGCAGGACACGCTCATCACCGTGCTGTCCGAAAAGACGCTGCCCATCCCCGAGTTGGGGGAAGAGGTGCAGGCGGTGCGCGGGTTCAACCTGATCGCCACCGCCAACGACCGCGACCGCGGGGTCAACGAGCTCTCCAGCGCCCTGCGCCGCCGCTTCAACACCGTCGTCCTGCCCCTGCCCGCCACCGCCGAGGCCGAGGTGGACATCGTCGCCCGGCGCGTCGGCCAGATCGGCCGCTCCCTCGACCTGCCCGCCGCCCCCGAGGGCACCGACGAGATCCGGCGCGTGGTCACCGTCTTCCGCGAGCTGCGCGACGGCGTCACCGCCGACGGCCGCACCAAGCTCAAATCCCCTTCCGGGACGCTCTCCACGGCCGAGGCGATCTCCGTCGTCACCGGCGGGCTCGCGCTGGCCGCCCACTTCGGTGACGGCGTGCTGCGCGCGGGCGACGTGGCCGCCGGGATCATGGGTGCCGTGATCCGCGACCCGGGGGCGGACCGCCTGGTCTGGCAGGAGTATCTGGAGGCGGTCGTCCGCGAACGGGACGGCTGGAAGGACTTCTACCGCGCGTGCCGCGAGGCCGCCGCGTGACCGGGACCGGCCCGGCCCTGCTGGGCATCCGCCACCACGGCCCCGGCTCGGCGCGCGCCGTCGAGGCGGCGCTCGACCGGTGCGCGCCGCGAGCCGTGCTGATCGAGGGGCCGCCCGAGGCCGGGCCGATCGTCCACCTCGCCGCCGACGAGGGCATGCGGCCGCCCGTCGCCCTCCTCGCCCACGCCGTCGACGACCCCGGGCGGTCCGTGTTCTGGCCGCTCGCGGCGTTCTCCCCGGAGTGGACCGCGATCCGCTGGGCCCTCGCCCACGGCGTGCCCGTACGCTTCGTCGACCTGCCCGCGGCCCACACGCTCGCCCTCGGGGGCCGGGCACAACCACCCGACCCGGAAAGCCGGAAGGAGCGGGCGGACCCGCTGGCCGTGCTCGCGGCCGCCGCCGGGCACGACGACCCCGAGCGGTGGTGGGAGGACGCCGTCGAGCACCGGAGCGGGCCCCGCGCGGACGACGCGCTCGCGCCGTTCCACGCACTCGCCGAGGCGATGGCGGAGCTGCGGACCGCCCACGGCGGCGACGACGGCCCGGACGCCGCGCGCGAAGCGCACATGCGGCTGCGGATCCGGGACGCGCGAAGGGAGTTCGGCGACGCGTTCGCCGTGGTCTGCGGCGCCTGGCACGTGCCCGCGCTCGCGGAGCGGCGGACCCTCGCCGCGGACCGCGCGGAGCTCAAGGGGCTGCCCAAGGTCAAGGCCGAGCTCAGCTGGGTGCCCTGGACCCACCGGCGCCTCTCCCGCCACAGCGGTTACGGCGCGGGGATCGACTCGCCCGGCTGGTACGGCCACCTCTTCCACGCCCCCGACCGGCCCGTCGAGCGCTGGATGACCGAGGTCGCCCGGCTGCTGCGCGCCGACGACCACCCCGTCTCACCGGCCCACGTCATCGAGGCCGTACGCCTCGCCGACACCCTCGCCGCCCTGCGCGGCCGCCCGCTCGCCGGGCTCACCGAGACGCTCGACGCGGTCCGGGCCGTCATGTGCGACGGCTCCGACGTGCCCCTCGGCCTGGTGCGGGAGCGCCTCGTCATCGGGGAAGACCTCGGCGAGGTGCCCGACTCCGCACCGGCCACCCCCTTGCGACGGGACCTGACCCGCCTTCAGCGCACCCTCCGGCTCAAGCCGGAGGCGGCCGCCCGGGACCGCGAGCTCGACCTGCGTACGGACACCGACGCCGCCCGCAGCCGGCTGCTCCACCGGCTGCGGCTCCTCGGCGTCGACTGGGGCGAGCCGGTGCCCTCCCGCGGTGGCACGGGCACCTTCCGGGAGACCTGGCGGCTGCGCTGGGAGCCCGAGCTGTCCGTGCGGGTCGCCGAGGCGGCCGCGTGGGGCACGACCGTGGAGGCCGCCGCGACGGCGAAGGCCGGCTCCGAGGCGGTCGGCACCCCGGCACTCGCCGGTCTCACGGCCCTCGCCGAGAGGTGCCTGCTCGCGGGGCTGCCCGACGCCCTCCCCACCGTGATGCGCGCCCTCGCCGACCGCGCGGCGCTCGACGCGGACGTCGCGCACCTGGCCGCGGCCCTGCCCGCACTGGTCCGCGCGCTGCGGTACGGCGACGTGCGCCGTACGGACACCGCCGCCCTCGGCGAGGTGGCTGCGGGCCTCGCCGAGCGGGTCTTCGTCGGCCTGCCCGCCGCCTGCGCCGGCCTGGACACGGACGCGGCGGCGGACATGCGCGGCCACCTGGACGCGGTGCACCACGCGGTGGGCCTGCTCGCCGGGGCGCAGGGGCCACCCGCCGGCGTACGCGAGCGCTGGTCCGCGGTGCTGCGGCTGCTCGCCGGTCGGGACGGCCTGCCCGGCGGAATCCGGGGGAGAGCCACGCGACTCCTCCTGGACGACGGCCGCCTGACGGAGGACCGGACCGCCCGGCTCATGGGGCTCGCGCTCTCCGGCGCGGTCGCACCGGCGGAGGCGGCCGCGTGGATCGAGGGATTCCTCGGCGAGGGCGACTCCGGCGGCATGCTCCTCGTCCACGACGAGCGGCTGCGCACGCTGGTGGACTCCTGGCTCGTGTCCGTGCCCGACCGCGAGTTCACGGGGGTGCTGCCCCTGCTGCGGCGTACGTTCTCCGCCTACGGGCCCGGCGTGCGGCGGACGCTGGGCGAGCTGATCCGCCGGGGTTCTGTGGCCGCTTCACGGGGCGTGCCCGGGTTCGGGGCGGGGACGGACGAGGAGCGGGCGGCGGCGGTGCTGCCGGTGCTGCACGTGCTGCTGGGGGCGGGCGGCGGGGCGCCGGCCCTGCCGGAAGCGGGGCTTCGGGGGCCGGATGCGAGTGGGCTTTTTCCGGACGCGGGCCCTCAGGCCGCGGGTGCGAGCGGGCTTCCGGACGCAGGTCCCCAGGCCGCGGGCGCGAGCGGGCTCCTTCCGGACGCGGGCCCTCAGGCTGCGGGTGCGAGCGGGCCTCCGGACGCAGGTCCCCAGGCCGCAGGCGCGAGCCGGCCCCTGCCGGACGCGGACCCCCACGCCCCAGGCGCTGCCCGGCCGTACTCTCCGGCCGCCCACCGGACCGATGCCCCGCCACCTGAACCACCGTCGCCTGAACCACCTCCATCTGAACCACCTCCATCTGAACCACCGCCACCTCATCCCCCCTCGTCCCCCGAGCGGCTCCGGCGCTGGCGGCTCGTGCTCGGGGACGACGGGCGCGACAGCGGCCCCCCGCTCCGCGGTGTCGACATCGCCCTGGACCGGACGCTCGACGCGCTCTACGGCGACGCGGGCGGGAGCGCGGGGCTCGGGGCGTCCGTGCCGTATGCCGCTCGCTGGCTGGGGGACATCCGTACGTACTTCCCGGCGTCCGTCGTTCAGGTGATGCAGCGTGATGCCATCGACCGGCTCGGGCTGGCCGCACTGCTGCTGGAGCCGGAGATGCTGGAGGCCGTGGAGGCGGACGTACGGCTCGTCGGCACCCTGCTGTCGCTCGCCAAGGCCATGCCGGAGACCACGCGGACCACCGCGCGGGCCGTCGTCCGCAAGGTCGTCCAGGACCTGGAGAAGCGCCTGACGCAGCGGACCCGGGCCGTGCTCGGCGGCGCCCTCGACCGGGCGGCCCGCGTGGCGCGCCCCCGGCACCGCGACATCGACTGGGACCGCACCATCAGGGCCAACCTCAAGAACTACCTGCCCGCTCACCGCACGGTCGTCCCGGAGCGGCTCGTCGGCCACGGGCGGGCGGCGCGGGCGGTGCGCAAGGAGGTGATCCTCTGCATCGACCAGTCCGGTTCGATGGCGGCCTCGGTCGTCCACGCCGCCGTGTTCGGCGCGGTCCTCGCCTCCATGCGGTCCCTCGACACCCGGCTCGTCGTCTTCGACACCGCGGTGGCCGACCTCACCGACCGGCTGGCCGATCCCGTCGACGTGCTCTTCGGCACCCAGCTCGGCGGCGGCACCGACATCAACCGGGCGCTCGCCTACTGCCAGTCACGCATCACCCGCCCGGCGGAGACCGTCGTCGTCCTCATCAGTGATCTCTACGAGGGTGGGATACGCCACGAAATGCTGAGGCGCGTCGCGGCGATGAAGGCGGCCGGAGTGGTGTTCGTGACGCTGCTCGCGCTGTCCGACGAGGGCGCTCCCGCCTACGACCGCGAGCACGCGGGGGCGCTCGCGGCCCTGGGCACGCCCGCTTTCGCCTGCACACCGGACCTCTTCCCGGAGGTGATGGCCGCCGCGCTGGAGAAGCGCCCGCTGCCCGTCCCGGAGCCCTGACCGGAGGGGTCCCGGGTGCGATCAGTGAGCGATCGGTGTGTGATCTGTGAGGGTAATCACGGCCGGAGTGTGACCTGCGATTTAGGGACCTCCGTCCCTCGGGGATAACCTGCGGGACGGACATGCCGCGTCAACGGTGAACGTGTGCCGCCCTCGTAAAAGATCGCGTCGTCACGCTGGCCTGCGGCACGCCCGCGCAGACACTGAACCGCGATATCCATGGAAAAGGGACGGACGCGCGTGGACCTGTTCGAGTACCAGGCGAGGGACCTCTTCGCCAAGCACGGTGTACCGGTGCTGGCCGGTGAAGTCATCGACACGCCTGAGGCGGCGCGAGAGGCCACTGAGCGGCTGGGCGGCAAGTCGGTCGTCAAGGCTCAGGTGAAGGTCGGCGGCCGCGGCAAGGCCGGCGGCGTGAAGCTGGCCGCCACCCCGGACGAGGCCGTCGCCCGCGCGACGGACATCCTCGGCATGGACATCAAGGGCCACACGGTCCACAAGGTGATGATCGCCGAGACCGCTCCCGAGATCCTCGAGGAGTACTACGTCTCGTACCTCCTCGACCGCACCAACCGCACCTTCCTGGCCATGGCCTCGGTGCAGGGCGGCATGGACATCGAGGAGGTCGCGGAGAAGACCCCCGAGGCCCTCGCGAAGGTCCCGGTCGACTCCAACGAGGGTGTGACCATCGAGAAGGCCCGCGAGATCGTCGCCCAGGCGAAGTTCCCGGCCGAGGTCGCCGAGAAGGTCGCCGAGGTCATGGTGACCCTGTGGAAGACCTTCGTCGCCGAGGACGCGCTCCTCGTCGAGGTCAACCCGCTCGCCAAGGTCGCGAGCGGCGACGTGCTGGCCCTGGACGGCAAGGTCTCGCTCGACGAGAACGCCGACTTCCGCCAGCCGGAGCACGAGGCGCTCGAGGACAAGGCCGCGGCCAACCCCCTCGAGGCGGCCGCCAAGGCCAAGGGCCTCAACTACGTCAAGCTCGACGGTGAGGTCGGCATCATCGGCAACGGCGCGGGTCTCGTCATGAGCACCCTGGACGTCGTCGCGTACGCCGGTGAGAAGCACGGCAACGTCAAGCCGGCCAACTTCCTCGACATCGGTGGCGGCGCCTCCGCCGAGGTCATGGCCAACGGTCTTGAGATCATCCTCGGCGACTCGGACGTCAAGTCCGTCTTCGTCAACGTCTTCGGTGGCATCACCGCCTGCGACGAGGTCGCCAAGGGCATCGTCCAGGCCCTGGAGCTGCTCAAGGCCAAGGGCGAGGACGTCACCAAGCCGCTCGTCGTCCGCCTCGACGGCAACAACGCGGAGCTGGGTCGCAAGATCCTGTCCGACGCCAACCACCCGCTGGTGCAGCGCGTGGACACCATGGACGGCGCGGCCGACAAGGCCGCCGAGCTGGCTGCGAAGTAAGGGACGAGGACTCCACAACCATGGCTATCTTCCTCACCAAGGACAGCAAGGTCATCGTCCAGGGGATGACCGGCGCCACGGGCATGAAGCACACCAAGCTCATGCTGGCCGACGGCACCAACATCGTCGGTGGCGTGAACCCGCGCAAGGCGGGCACGAGCGTCGACTTCGACGGCACCGAGGTGCCCGTCTTCGGCTCCGTCGCCGAGGCGATGGAGAAGACCGGTGCCAATGTCACCGTCGTCTTCGTGCCGCCGGCGTTCGCCAAGGCCGCCGTGGTCGAGGCGATCGACGCCGAGATCCCGCTGGCCGTCGTGATCACCGAGGGCATCGCCGTCCACGACTCCGCCGCCTTCTGGGCGTACGCGAGCTCGAAGGGCAACAAGACCCGCATCATCGGCCCGAACTGCCCCGGTCTCATCACCCCGGGCCAGTCCAACGCCGGCATCATCCCGGGCGACATCACCAAGCCCGGCCGCATCGGTCTGGTGTCCAAGTCGGGCACGCTGACCTACCAGATGATGTACGAGCTCCGTGACATCGGCTTCTCCTCGGCCGTCGGCATCGGTGGCGACCCGGTCATCGGCACCACGCACATCGACGCGCTCGCCGCGTTCGAGGCCGACCCCGACACCGACCTGATCGTCATGATCGGTGAGATCGGCGGCGACGCGGAGGAGCGGGCCGCGGACTTCATCAAGGCCAACGTCACCAAGCCGGTCGTCGGCTACGTGGCCGGTTTCACCGCGCCCGAGGGCAAGACGATGGGCCACGCCGGTGCGATCGTGTCCGGTTCGTCCGGCACCGCCCAGGCGAAGAAGGAGGCCCTCGAGGCCGCGGGCGTGAAGGTCGGCAAGACGCCGTCCGAGACCGCTCTGCTGGCGCGCGAGGCGCTGTCCGCCTGAGCCGTACGGTTCCCGCGGGCCCGTCCGGGTGAAGCCGTCCACTCGTCAGGCTTAAAAGGTGCATAAGCGAATGCGGGCGACACGACGGCTATTTGCCCGCTACCCGTACGAAAGCCATCTTGTTGGCAGCATGGGGCCGTGACCTCTTTTGCCGATCACAGCCCGCAGTTGCCTTCGCGGAGCAGGTCCACCGCCGCGGGGCCACCACCGATGGCGGGCGCGGTGTTCCTCGGCGGGATGGTCGCCGCGGGTCTCGGGCTCGGCACGCTCGCCGTGGTCGTCCTGTCGCTCTGGATCTCCTCGCCCTATCCCGACAGCGGCCCCGCGACGGCCCTGCGCGTCGCCGCCGCCCTGTGGCTGCTCGCGCACGGCGCCCACCTCGTCCGCGCCGAGACGCTCACCGGCGCCCCGGCGCCGATCGGCCTGACGCCCTTGCTCTTCACCGTGCTGCCGAGCTGGCTGCTCTACCGGGCGACCCGGCACGCGCTCGACCCGGTGGAGGACCAGCCGTCGGACGACACGCCCGACGCCCCGGCGCGGGACGGCGCGGCCGGCCACGCCGTCCTGACCCCGCGCAAGGCGATCGCGGCCCTGCTCGGCGGCTACTTCTCCGTGGCCACGGCCGCCGCGCTCTACGCCTCCTCAGGACCCCTCCCGGTCGACGCCCTGAGCGCCCTGCTCCACCTGCCGCTGTTCGCCGGCGTGGCCGTGGGCGCGGGCGCGTGGGCGGCGGCGGGCTTCCCCGGCATGACACCGCCGCCCTTCGCGCGCCGGACGCTGGAGGGGCTCCCCAGGGGCGTACGGCGCTGGTTCACGCGCCCCCGGCTGACGGAGGTCGTACGGACCGGGGCCGTCGGCACCGGCGCGCTGCTCGGCGGTGGGGCGCTGCTGCTGGCGGGCTCGCTCGTCCTGCACGTGACCGTGGCCCAGCAGTCGCTGCTCCAGATGACCGTCGCGTGGTCCGGCCGCGTCGCCGTGCTGCTCCTGTGCGTGGCACTGCTGCCGAACGCGGTCGTGTGGGCGGCGGCGTACGGGCTGGGGCCGGGGTTCATGGTCGGTGTGGACGGTGTCGTCGGCCCGCTCGGGGTGGCCGACTACCCGCTGCTGCCCCGCTTCCCGCTCTTCGCGGCCCTGCCGCCACCGGGCCCCTCCGGGCCCGTGGCGCTGGCGTTCGCTTCGGCGCTGTCGGCCGGCGCGGGCGTGGCGATCGCGTACGCCACCGTCCCCCGGGAGCCGAAGGCGCTGCGCCGCTCGAAGGCCGGCCGCACGGCCGCGACCGCGGCGCTGGGCGGGGTGCTCTGCGCGGTGCTGATGTCCGCCCTGTCCTATATGGCGTCCGGCCCGCTCGGCGAGGAAACGCTCGCCGACTTCGGCCCGCCCTGGTGGCTCGTCGGCGGCGCGGCACTGGTCTGGACGACGGGCCTCGGCGTGCCGGGCGCGCTGATCCTGCGCTGGGTCCGCCGCCGCGCCCGCCCGAAGCCGGCCCCGCGCGCGGTGGTGGCGACGACGAGCGCGCCGCGCCGGACACGACAGCCGGAGCTGGTGCCGACGTGGTGCAAGGGGCCCGTGGCGGCGCTGGGCCTGGTCCCGCCGGGCTCCGGCGAGCAGCCGGCCGCGGTCCCGGAGCAGGAGCCGGAGCAGGAGCCGGAGCCGCGCCCGCGCCGGGTCCCGGGCGGGGCGGCGGTTCGGGCGGCGGGGGCGTGGCTGGGGTTCGCCGCGCCCGAGAAGGCGGGGGACGAGGGCGAGGAGTCCGCGGAGGGGGCGGATGCGGCTTCCGCGTCCTCCGGGATCGCCGCCGAGGATGTGCCGGCCGTACGGCGTGAGGCTCCGGTCGAGGAAGTGCCCGATCGCGAGCCGGCGGCGGGCGGGGCCGCGCGGCGGGCGGTGTCGGTGTCGGCGGCCCGCGGGACCGCGAGGCGCGAACGGCGGGGACGCGGGGGGCGGGGGCGGCGTGAGGGTGCGGGTGTTCGTGAGGGGGAGGGGGTTGAGCCTGTGGATCGTGAGGCTGAGGGGTGTGAGGCCGGGGTTCTTGAACCTGCGGATCGTGAGGGTGGGGCCGCGGCGTGTGAGGCGGCCGGTCCCGAGCCCCGGGCTCGTCGGCGTGGGGTGAGTGGACCGGAGACCCGGCGGCCCGGCGTGTGCGGGACCGGCGCGGCTGAGCCCGAGGGGGTTCAGGCCGTGGAGGAACTGCCGGTCCGGACCGGGCTGTCGCCCGCGCCCCTGCCGCTGCCCGGACCCGCCGTCCGGCAGCGGGCCGCGACCACCCTGCTGGACGCCGTACGCGAGCCGAAGTGGTCACGGGCGCGCGGCTGGTGGTGCCGGGCCACGGCGCGGAAGGGGCGGGGCCGGAGACCGAGGGAGCACGCGGCGGCCGCGCCGGACGGGGTGCCGGTGGAGGGGGTGGTCGTGGGGGCGTACGACTCGGCGGGGGTGGCGGCTTGGCACGAGACGGGGGCTCGGCAGGTTCGGTGGGCGGCGTTGCGGGATTCGGGGGGCGGGTTGGTGCCGGAGTTCGAGCCGCGGGATCTGGGGCGGCCGTCGGAGGGTCCCTGACCTGGGGCCCGGGCCCCAGGCCCCCGGTGCGGCTCGGTTGCCGCCTGCGGCGGGCTTTGTTCCCCTACCCCGCCCCTTCCCGAAACTGGGGGCAAGCCCCCAGACCCCCGAAGCACGCTTCGCGCGCTGTCCTCAAACTCCCCCAGCTACCTCCCCCAGACTCCGTCCGGGGGTGCCCCCAGAGGTGCCCCCAACGGGCTGATTGTGCTGACCGTAACCAGCACAATCAGCCCGTCCGGCGTTTGAGGACCAGCGCCGCAGGCGCTGCGCGTCAGCCGACGAACCCGCGGCGAGGTCAGTCCTGTGCCCCCAGCAACGGCCGCAACTGCTTCGGCAGATGCGACTCGCACGCCTGCCGGGACGTCTGCGTCAAAGCGTCGTCCACGCACGTGTAGTAGTCGCTGTAGACGATCTGGAAGGCGAACGTCGCCGCCACGATCGCCAGGGACAGGCCGCCCATGACCAGGCCGCTCACGGCCGCCGTGGTCTGGGGGCGGGGAGAGCCGGGGGCCGGCGGGGGAGGGGGCGGGATGTCCGGGTCCGTGCGCTGTTTCTGCTGCGGCTTCGCGCGCAGGGAGCTGATGGCCCAGTAGACGGACAGGGCGCCCAGGAGCAGCGCGACCTGCGGGATGCTGAAGAGGGCGAAGAAGAAGCCCCACAGGCCGGCCAGCAGTGCGTAGCGCGCCCGGCGCTGCGCCGGGTCCGTCGGGTCCCAGCGGAGGCCGCCGCCGCCCGGCGGCCCGGCCTGGGGACGCTGGCCCTGCCCGCCGGGAGCGCCGCCGAAGCCGCCGCCGTGCGGGCCGGGCTGCCGGCTGCTCCACTGGCTGCCCCACGCGGGCGGCTGTCCGCCCTCCTTGGAGTCCTCGTCCTCCCCGCCGCGCCCCTCGGGCCGCTCGCGCGGCTCCCAGGGCCGGTCGGGCCGGTCCTCAGGCGGCGGCGCGAACGGATTGTCCTGATCGTCCGAGGACGAAGGCGAGGACGAGGGCGACGGCGGCCGCTTCTCCAGGGACGGCCGCCCGTCCGGGGACGGCGACGAGGGGCGTTCGTGCGCCATGCGGGCGTACCGCGCCGCCGCTCCCCGGGAGTCCTCGGCGGACTCGGTGGACAGCGGGAAGCGGTGAGCCGCGTGGAGGCGTCGGTCCGGCATGTGGAGTGTGTCTTCCCCTTGTGTCGTCGTCCCGCACGTCGCAGGCGTGTCCCGCACGCCATGACGTACTGCACACCGAACGTACGGCGTCGCGCGCGGATTCCATGCGCGTGGCCCGCGCTTTCCGTGCGCTGCTTCCAGACGCTACCTCCCGCGCGTGCCCCCGTCCCGTGGGGGCCGTTCCGTGTGCCGGTATCGTTGCTGGCGGTCGGCGGCTTCGTAGAGTCCCCCGTATTCGGGGACCCCTCCGGCTTGTACGACCATACAAACCGCATCACCCGCGAGAAAGGGCCCCACCGTGGCCTCCCCGCCTCCCGCGCTGCCCGCCCGGCTCGTCGTGCTGGTCTCCGGCTCGGGCACCAATCTCCAGGCCCTGCTCGACGCGATCGCCGCCGACCCGGACGGCTACGGCGCGCGGATCGTGGCCGTGGGCGCCGACCGGGACGGCATCGCCGGCCTCGAGCGCGCCGAGCGCGCCGGGCTGCCGACGTTCGTCTGCCGGGTGCAGGACCACCCGACGCGTGACGCCTGGGACCGGGCGCTGACCGAGGCGACGGCGGCGTACGCCCCGGACCTCGTGGTCTCCGCCGGCTTCATGAAGATCGTGGGCAAGGAGTTCCTGGCCCGCTTCGGGGGGCGGATCATCAATACGCACCCCGCCCTGCTGCCCAGCTTCCCCGGCGCCCACGGCGTGCGTGACGCGCTCGCGTACGGCGCGAAGGTGACCGGGTGCACCGTCCACTTCGTCGACGACGGCGTCGACACCGGCCCGGTCATCGCCCAGGGCGTGGTCGAGGTCCGGGACGAGGACGACGAATCCGCGCTGCACGAGCGGATCAAGGAAGTCGAGCGAGCGCTGCTCGTCGATGTCGTGGGGCGTCTGGCCCACAACGGCTACCGCATAGAGGGACGAAAGGTAAGAATCCCGTGACCGCCGAAGGCACCAACGGTACGAACGGCACTGAGCGGCCCATCCGCCGCGCGCTGGTCAGCGTCTACGACAAGACGGGGCTGGAGGAGCTGGCCCAGGGGCTGCACGCGGCCGGCGTCCAGCTCGTGTCGACCGGTTCGACTGCCGGGCGGATCGCCGCCGCGGGCGTCCCGGTCACCAGGGTCGAGGAGCTGACGGGCTTCCCCGAGTGCCTCGACGGCCGGGTGAAGACCCTCCACCCGCGCGTACACGCCGGCATCCTCGCCGACCAGCGGCTCGCCTCGCACCGCGAGCAGCTCGCCGAGCTGGGCGTGGAGCCCTTCGAGCTCGTGATCGTCAACCTCTACCCCTTCAAGGAGACGGTCGCCTCCGGCGCCTCGCCCGACGAGTGCGTGGAGCAGATCGACATCGGCGGCCCCTCCATGGTCCGCGCCGCCGCCAAGAACCACCCCTCCGTCGCCGTCGTGGTCAACCCCGACCGCTACGCCGACGTGCTCGACGCCGTGCGCGCGGGCGGTTTCGACCTGACCGCGCGCAAGCGGCTCGCGGCCGAGGCGTTCCAGCACACGGCCGCGTACGACGTGGCGGTGGCCGCCTGGTTCGCCGACGGTTACGCCGCCGACGAGGGCCCCTGGCCGGACTTCGCCGGTGTCGTCCTCAGCCGCAAGCAGGTCCTGCGCTACGGCGAGAACCCGCACCAGCCCGCCGCGCTCTACACCGACGGCACGGGCACCGGTCTCGCGGTCGCCGAGCAGCTGCACGGCAAGGAGATGTCGTACAACAACTATGTCGACACCGAGGCCGCGCGCCGGGCGGCGTACGACCACGACGAGCCCTGCGTCGCGATCATCAAGCACGCCAACCCCTGTGGCATCGCCATCGGTTCGGACGTCGCCGAGGCGCACCGCAAGGCGCACGCCTGTGACTCGCTCTCCGCGTTCGGCGGCGTGATCGCCGTCAACCGCCCGGTGTCGGTGGAGCTGGCCGAGCAGGTCGCGGAGATCTTCACCGAGGTCATCGTCGCGCCCGGTTACGAGGACGGCGCGGTCGAGGTGCTGGCCCGCAAGAAGAACATCCGCGTGCTGAGCTGCCCCGACGCCCCCGGCGCGGTCGGCGAGTACCGCCCGATCGAGGGCGGCGCGCTCGTCCAGGCCAAGGACCGCCTCCAGGCGGAGGGCGACGACCCCGCCAACTGGACGCTCGCCACGGGCGAGGCGCTCGCCGCCGGCGAGCTGGCCGAGCTGGCCTTCGCCTGGCGCGCCTGCCGCGCCGTGAAGTCCAACGCGATCCTGCTGGCCAAGGGCGGTGCCACGGTCGGCGTCGGCATGGGCCAGGTGAACCGCGTCGACTCGGCGAAGCTCGCGGTGCAGCGCGCGGGCGAGGAGCGCGCCGCCGGTTCGTACGCCGCCTCCGACGCCTTCTTCCCCTTCCCGGACGGCCTGGAGGTCCTCCTGGAGGCGGGCGTCAAGGCCGTGGTGCAGCCGGGCGGTTCGGTCCGTGACGAGCAGGTCGTCCAGGCCGCGAAGGCGGCGGGCGTGACGATGTACTTCACGGGCACGCGGCACTTCTTCCACTGATCCCGATGAATGACGAGGCCGCGCCCCGGAAGACCCGGGGCGCGGCCTCGTGCTGCCGTGATCAGGCGGTCACTTGGTGCGGACGACGACCGTGCTGACGATCTTGTCGGCGAAGGTCTGCTTCTTCTCGTCCCACAGCGGCCACAGGTAGCCGAGGTAGAAGAAGCCGTCGGCGATGTGGCAGAGGTTGCGGACGAAGGCCATGCCGAAGCCGGTCGGCATGCCGTCGCGCTCGCGCACGACGCTGATGCCCACGATCTTCTTGCCGAGCGTCTGACCGGTCTTGCCCTGGCGGTAGAGCATCCAGAAGCCGAGCACGATGCCCAGGACGGCGCCGAGGAGCACCAGGATCACACCGGCCATCGGCGAGCCGGTGCTCCGGGTGCACAGCCCCTGGTCGGCGCTGAACTGCGAGCAGCTGCTGTCGGTCTGCGAGGAGACCGTCATGACCATCCCGATGATGAAGAGGAGCATCGGGGCCGCGCCGCTGATCAGGCCGTCGAGCAGCGAGGCGCCCACGCGCGAGCCCCAGCCGGCCAGCGGCGGGCGCTGCATGGCGTACGGGTCCTGCCCGGGGTAGCCGTAGCCCGCGCCCGGGTACTGCTGGCCCGGGTAGGGCTGCTGCCCCGGATAGGGCTGGCCGGGGTAGGGCTGGCCCGGGTACGGCTGCTGCGGGATCTGCCCGTAGGGCTGGCCCGGCTGCTGCTGGGGGTAGGACGGGTACGGGCCGGACGGGTTCGGGTGGGTCACCTGGGGTCCTTCGAGCGGTGGTGCCGGGCTTGTTGCATGGGGACTGCCGCGGCGTCCGCCACGGCGCGGATCATCGTAGGCACAGCGAACGCGTGATGAACGGCGCGCCTGAGGACGTGACCTGATTGGAACGAGCGCCGGTCCATCCGGGAGTATGGGTGTCATGACCGCCCAGATTCTCGATGGCAAGGCCACCGCAGCCGCGATCAAGTCCGAACTCACGACCCGCGTGGAAGCCCTGAAGGCCCAAGGCGTCACGCCCGGTCTCGGCACCCTCCTCGTCGGCGACGACCCCGGCAGCAAGTGGTACGTGGCCGGCAAGCACCGCGACTGCGCCCAGGTCGGCATCGCGTCGATCCAGCGCGAACTGCCCGACACCGCCACGCAGGAGGAGATCGAGGCGGTCGTACGCGAGCTCAACGACAACCCGGAGTGCACGGGCTACATCGTCCAACTCCCGCTCCCCAAGGGCATCGACACCAACCGCGTGCTGGAGCTGATGGACCCGGCCAAGGACGCGGACGGCCTGCACCCGATGAGCCTCGGCCGCCTCGTCCTGGGCGTGCCGGGCCCGCTGCCCTGCACCCCCAACGGCATCATCGAGCTGCTCCGCCACCACAAGGTGGAGATCAACGGCGCGCACGTCGTGGTCGTCGGCCGCGGCATCACCGTGGGCCGCTCCATCGGACTGCTGCTGACCCGCCGCTCCGAGAACGCCACCGTCACCCTCTGCCACACCGGCACCCGCGACCTGCCGGCCCAGCTGCGCCAGGCGGACATCATCGTCGCCGCGGCGGGCGTCGGGCACCTGATCAAGCCGGAGGACGTCAAGCCGGGCGCCGCCGTGCTCGACGTGGGCGTCAGCCGGGACGGCGAGGGCAAGATCATGGGCGATGTGGACCCGGGTGTCTCCGAGGTCGCCGGCTGGATCTCCCCGAACCCCGGTGGCGTCGGCCCGATGACCCGCGCGCTGCTGCTGGTCAACGTCGTGGAGGCCGCCGAGCGCGCCGCCGGGATCGGCAATGCGGGCTGAGATGAGCGCCGCCCCAGGCAAGTCGCGCCGCTTCCAGCTCACCCGGGACACGGCCCGCCCCGAAGGGGGCGGGCGCGCGGCCCCCGGTGACGCGCCCGCACCCGCCCGCCAGTGGCCGCTGCTCGCCGTGCTGGGGCTGACGGGCCTGGGCCTGCTGCTCGTCGCGTTCGACGTCTTCCGGGTCGGGACGCTGCTGATCGGCGTGGCGATGATCGGCGGCGCGGTGCTGCGCTGGGCGCTGCCGTCGGTGGGCATGCTGGCGGTGCGCTCGCGGTTCACCGACATGGTCACGTACGGCGGGCTGGGCACGGTGATCGTCCTGCTCACGCTGATGGCGCAGCCGCACGCGTGGGTGAAGATCCCGTTCCTGGAGGACGTCCTGCACTTCACTGTGTGAGCGGTGTGTCTGTGCGGCGGCGCGTTGTCGTCCGCGGGTTGTCGTGTGCCGCACCACCGCTGCGCGGCGGTGTCCTCAATCTCCCCCAGCTACCTCCCCCAGACTCCGTCCGGGGGTGCCCCCAGAGGTGCCCCCAACGGGCTGGATGTGGCTGATGTGGTCCTGACCCTGCCCCGTCCGGTCGTCGAGCGAGCCGCACCCAGCGGAAAGCGCGCGTGGGGTGCGTGACTGGCCGGGTCCTCGGGACGAAGATCTCCCCATGGCCAAGATCAAGGTTGCCAACCCCGTCGTCGAGCTCGACGGCGACGAGATGACCCGCATCATCTGGTCCTTCATCAAGGACAAGCTGATCCTTCCCTACCTCGACATCGAGCTGAAGTATTTCGACCTGGGGATCGAGCACCGCGACGCCACCAGCGACCAGGTGACCGTCGACGCCGCCAAGGCCATCCAGGAGCACGGCGTCGGCGTGAAGTGCGCGACGATCACGCCGGACGAGGCGCGGGTCGAGGAGTTCGGCCTCAAGGCGATGTACCCCTCGCCCAACGGCACGATCCGCAACATCCTCGGCGGGGTGATCTTCCGCGAGCCGATCATCATGGCGAACGTGCCGCGGCTGGTCCCCGGCTGGACCGAGCCGATCGTCGTCGGCCGTCACGCCTTCGGCGACCAGTACCGCGCGACCGACCTCAAGATCCCCGGCCCCGGCACCCTCACCATGACCTTCACCCCGAAGGACGGCTCCGAGCCGGTCGAGGTGGAGGTGCACGAATTCCCGGGCCCGGGAGTGGCGCTCGGGATGTACAACCACGACGACTCGATCCGCGACTTCGCGCGCGCCTCCTTCCGCTACGGCCTGGCCCGCCGCTACCCCGTCTATCTCTCCACGAAGAACACGATCCTGAAGAAGTACGACGGGCGGTTCAAGGACCTCTTCCAGGAGGTCTTCGACGCGGAGTTCCGGGCGGAGTTCGAGCGGGCGGGGCTGGCCTACGAGCACCGGCTCATCGACGACATGGTCGCCGCCGCGCTGAAGTGGCCCGGCGGCTACGTCTGGGCCTGCAAGAACTACGACGGCGACGTGCAGTCCGACATCGTCGCGCAGGGCTTCGGTTCGCTGGGCCTGATGACCTCGGTCCTGATGTCGCCCGACGGCCGCACCTTGGTGGCCGAGGCCGCGCACGGCACGGTCACCCGCCACTACCGCCATCACCAGCAGGGCAAGCCGACCTCGACCAACCCGATCGCCTCGATCTTCGCCTGGACCCGCGCCCTCGCCCACCGCGGCAGGCTGGACGGCACCCCCGAGGTCACCGCCTTCGCGGAGGAACTGGAGCGGGTGTGCGTGGAGACCGTCGAGGGCGGCCGGATGACCAGGGACCTGGCGGCGCTGATCTCCAAGGACACCCCGTGGCTGACCACGGAGCAGTTCCTGGACGCGCTGGACGAGAAGCTCAGGGGCCGGATGGCCACCCGCTGAACCCCTCGCGCGGAAGGCGGGCCGCACGCCGTGCGGCCCGCCTTCCCGCTGGTGAGCGGCCACGGTGCCCTGTCTTCCACCCCCGTGGGAAGACGGGACACCGCCCGTTACGAGAATCATGTTCGGCACGGACCCGGGCAAGATCTTCAAGCCTGTTGTGGCCGGGAAGTGACGGTTCTGGGACGACGTCTCCGTTCCGTACCAGTTGCGCCCCCGGCGTGACAAGGGTGCATACCGCCCGCCCGTTGGCCCCAAATGCCACCGTGCGCCCCTGCGTTGGGAACTGCCATGCTGATGTGTGGCATCCCCTTGGGTAGCCAGCACCGGGACCGCGGGGGACAACCGTACGCATCGGGGGAACAGGGGGACGGCAATGCCTCGCTGGAGGGCGCTACCGGAAGAACTCGATCCGCAGGTCGGCGAATTCACCGAACAGCTGCGCAGACTCGTCGAACGCAGCGGGCTGGGCCTCGGTGCCCTGGCCGACCGCACCGGATACAGCAAGACGTCCTGGGAGCGGTATCTGAACGGGCGGCTGCTGCCGCCGCTCGGCGCCGCCGAGGCACTCGCCGACGTGACGGGTGCCGACGTCGGGCACCTGAGCACCATGTGGGAGCTGGCCGAACGGGCCTGGAGCCGCTCCGAGCTGCGGCACGACGTGACGATGGAAGCCGTCCGGATCGCCCAGGCGCGGGCCGCGCTGGGCGAGTTCGGCCCGCCGGCGCGGCCCGCGAAGCCGGCGCCGCCGCTCTGCCGCGAGGCCCCGGAGCCCCGTGCCCCGTCCGTGCCGCGCTCGCCCGGGCCGCCCGACTACCGCGCCAAGGCCATCCCCGTCGGGCAGCGGCCGCGCCGCCGGGCCGCGCTCTTCGTCACCGGCGTCGTGGGCGCCCTCCTCGTCGTCGCCGCTGCCGCGCTGCTGCTCGGGGCGGGCGGCGGCGACAAGCACAAGGGCGCGCAGACGCCGCCCGCCACCACGCCGGCCGCCGTCGCCTCCACGGACCTGCCGGCCGGGGTGAAGTGCGCCGGTGACAGCTGCGCGGGCAAGGACCCCGAGGCGATGGGCTGCGGCGGCGCCCGCGCGACGACGGCCGGCTCCGCGACGGTCGGCACGTCGTACGTCGAGGTGCGCTACAGCGAGGTCTGCCGGGCGGCGTGGGGCCGCATCACCCAGGCCGCGAGCGGCGACGCCATCCGCATAAACGCCCGCCCGTCCGCTTCCTCCCCGGCCCGCACGGAGGCCGGGCGTGTCGGGGCCACGCCCGGCCATACGGCTGATGGCTACACGCCCATGGTGACGGTTTCGGCTCCTGATCAGGCGACGGCTTGCGCGACGTTGCTGGCGGGGGCGCGGGGGTGCACGAAGCCGGTGCGGTGACCCTGGGCTCCGCCCTCCCGTCCCCCGGGTGCGGGTGCGTGGCGCCTGCGGCGGGCTTTTCCCCTACCCGCCCCTTCCCGCAGCATCTGATGCGCGGCTCCGCCGCGGCCGGGGCTCCGCCCCGGACCCGTGCCCGG
>NZ_JBIAWF010000040.1:0-41341 GCF_042895325.1 Streptomyces sp. NPDC001407 | reverse complement strand
TCATCGGACTCGTAGAGAGCGATACCGTCCTCGCGCGTCAGCCGCTCACCCGCGTGAACCTTCTCCTCCAGCTCACGCTTCAGCCCAGCGTCCATGCGTCCGCCTCTCCAGTCCATCCGCTCATCGCAACCTGATCGAGCGTACTCCCCCGCTTTCGGGCGGTCTGTGCCCCCTACGCCTCTTCGGGGAGCTCGCCCACGCGGTTCTCCCACTTCGTGGAGAGCACGATCGTGGTGCGCGTGCGGCTCACACCCTTGGTCCCGGACAGCCGCCGGATCGTGCGCTCCAGGCCGTCCACGTCGCCGACGCGGACCTTGAGCATGTAGGAGTCGTCGCCGGCGATGAACCAGCAGTCCTCGATCTCCTCCAGGTCCCGCAGCCGCCGCGCCACGTCCTCGTGGTCCGCCGCGTCGGAGAGCTGGATGCCGATCAGCGCCGTGACGCCGAGGCCGAGCGACGCGGCGTCGACGGTGGCGCGGTAGCCGGTGATCACCCCGGCCGCCTCCAGGCGGTTGATCCGGTCCGTGACGCTGGGCCCGGAGAGGCCGACGAGCCGGCCCAGCTCCGCGTACGACGCCCGGCCGTTCTCCCGGAGGGCCTGGATGAGCTGCCTGTCCACCGCGTCCATTGCCTGGAACCTTTCAAATAATGAGCGAACTCGCCGCATTGCATGTAGAATCTAAGGCATACAGGGGTTCACACCCTGTGATTTCTCGCAAGATCCGCTAGATCAACGACGATCCTTCAGGAGTGATCTTCCCGTGTACACGATCGAGATGGCCTACGCCCGTATGCGCGAGCTGCAGGACACGGCCAACCGCTCGCGTGCCCATCAGTTCGCCGAGCGTCGCGCCGAGGCCAAGGCGGCCCGCACCGCGCGCGCCAAGAAGCGCTAGTCCCCGGAACGGGAGCGCGCCTCACCCAGCTCTCCCTTCCACCGGCGGTACAGCTGGTGCGGCACACCCGCCGCGTCCAGCACCCGCCCCGCGACGAAATCCACCAGATCCTGGATGTGCGTCGCACCCGCGTAGAACGCCGGAGAGGCGGGCAGCACCACTGCGCCCGCCTCGTCGAGCGCCACCAGCTGCTTGAGCGTCTGACCGCTCAGCGGCGTCTCGCGCACCGCGACCACCAGCCGGCGCCGCTCCTTGAGCATCACGCTCGCCGCGCGCTGCAGCAGATCCTTCGAGAGCCCCAGCGCCACCCCGGCCACACAGGCCGTGCTCGCCGGGACGATCAGCATTCCCTTGACGGGGTACGAACCCGACGACGGCCCCGCCGCGAGATCCCCCGCCGGCCAGTACCGCACGTCCGTGAGGTCGGCCTCGAACGTGTGCGGTTTCCCGTCCGCGCCCAGCTCCAGCCAGTCGCGCAGGTCCTCCCGCCAGTGCGCGTCGCGGAACTTGATCCCGGTCTCGTCCAGCAGCGTCAGCCGCGACGCGCGGCTCACCACCAGGTCCACGGCCTCACCGGCCGCCAGCAGCCCCCGCACCACGGCGGCGGCATACGGCGTCCCGGACGCGCCCGACACCCCGACCACCCAGGGCCTGCGGCCCGGGGCCGGGGTGTCGTGTGCGGCTGTCTCTTCGTACGGCTCCACGGTGTCGAGCCTATCCGCAGCGGCGCGCCACCCAGCGAGCAGCGGGCCGGGGCGAACCACCCGGACGAGTTACCAGCCGAGGCCGCGCTTGACGAGGTCCAGCAGCGCGAAGACGAAGAGCACGATGCCGATCACGCCGTTGACCGTGAAGAACGCCCTGTTCAGCCGGGACAGGTCGTGCGGCCGGACGACGGTGTGCTCATAGACGAACGACGCCGCGGCGAAGCCGAGACCCACCCACCAGAAGACCCCCGCGTCGATCGCGAGGCCGTACCAGACGAGCAGGCCCGTCGTGATGACGTGACACACGCGAGCACCGTGCAGTGCCGCCGGGACGCCGAAGCGCGCCGGGGTGGACTTCACGCCGTGGACCCGGTCCGCCAGCACGTCCTGGCAGGCGTAGATCAGGTCGAAGCCGCCGATCCAGATGCCCACGGCCAGGCCGAGTATCACCGCGGTCCAGGACCACTCCCCGGTCACCGCCAGCCACGCGCCGACCGGACCCATCGCCTGCGCCAGGCCGAGGATCGCGTGCGGGAAGTTGGTGAACCGTTTCCCGTACGGGTAGACCACCATCGGGACCACGGCGACCGGCGCGAGCGCCAGGCACAGCGGGTTCAGCAGCGCCGCCGCGCCGAGGAAGATGACGACGGCGACCAGCGCGCCCGTCCACGCCGTCCGCACGGAGACCGCGCCGGTGACCAGCTCGCGCTTGGCCGTACGGGCGTTGCGGGCGTCGATCTCCCGGTCGATGATCCGGTTGACGGCCATCGCGAAGGTGCGCAGGCCCACCATGGCGACGGTGACCAGGAGCAGGCGCGTCCAGTGGACGTCGCCGTACTCCTGGAACATCGCGGTGAGCGCGGCGATGTACGCGAAGGGCAGCGCGAAGACCGAGTGCTCGATCATCACGAGGCGCAGGAACGCCCGCACCTTGCCGGTGGAGGGCGCGGGTCCGGGGCTCAGGACCCCCTCGGCAGCACTCACAGCCCGTACTCCGGTTCACCCCCGCGGAGGCGGGGAAACCCCGGATCCGCACCGCCGCTCCGCATGATGGACCTGTTCCTCACAGCCCGTACTCCTTCCAGCGCTTCGTCACCCGATCGGCGACTTCCGGATCCGACTCGACCATGTGCGGCCACCCCCCGTCCCGCGTATAGCCCTCCTCGGGCCACTTCGCCGTCGCGTCGATGCCCGCCTTGCCGCCCCAGAACTGCTGGTAGGAGGCGTGGTCGAGGTGGTCGACCGGGCCCTCGACGACCGTGAGGTCGCGCGCGTAGTCGGTGTTGCCCAGCGCCCGCCAGGACACTTCGTGCAAGTCGTGCACGTCGCAGTCGCTGTCGACCACGACGATCAGCTTGGTCAGCGACATCATGTGCGCGCCCCAGATGGCGTGCATCACCTTCTGGGCGTGCTTGGGGTACTTCTTGTCGATCGAGACGATCGCGCAGTTGTGGAAGCCGCCCGACTCCGGCAGGTGGTAGTCCACGATGTCCGGCACGATGATCTTGAGCAGCGGCAGGAAGAACCGCTCCGTCGCGCGCCCCAGCGGACCGTCCTCGGTCGGCGGGCGGCCGACCACGATCGACTGGAGCAGCGGGCGGCGCCGCATCGTCACGCAGTCGATGGTCAGCGCGGGGAAGGGCTCCTGCGGGGTGTAGAAGCCGGTGTGGTCGCCGAAGGGGCCCTCGGGGAGCATCTCCCCCGGCTCCAGCCAGCCCTCGATGACGACCTCGGCGTTCGCCGGGACCTGGAGCGGCACGGTCTTGCAGTCGACCATCTCGACGCGCTTGCCGGAGAGGAAGCCCGCGAAGAGGTATTCGTCGATGTCGCCGGGGAGCGGCGCGGTCGAGGCGTAGGTCACGGCCGGGGGGCAGCCGAAGGCGATGGCGACGGGCAGCTTCTCGCCGCGCTTGGCCGCCACCTGGTAGTGGTTGCGGCTGTCCTTGTGGATCTGCCAGTGCATCCCGATGGTGCGCTTGTCGTGCCGCTGGAGGCGGTAGAGGCCGAGGTTGCGGACGCCGGTCTCGGGGTGCTTGGTGTGCGTGAGGCCGAGGTTGAAGAAGGAGCCGCCGTCCTCGGGCCAGGTGAAGAGCGCGGGCAGCTGGTCGAGGTCGACGTCGTCGCCGGTCAGCACCACCTCCTGGACCGGTGCCTCCTTGACCTTCCGCGGCGGCACGTGGGCCATCGCGCCCAGCTTGCCGAACGCCTCGCGGACGCCGACGAAACCGTGCGGCAGCTCGGGCTTGAGCAGCCCGCCGATCTTGTCGCTGATCTCGTCGTAGGACTTCAGGCCGAGCGCCTTGAGCAGCCGGCGGTCGGTGCCGAAGACGTTCATGGCCAGCGGCATCGCCGCGCCCTTGACGTTCTCGAAGAGCAGGGCGGGCCCGCCGGCCTTGTTCACCCTGTCGACGATCTCCCCGATTTCCAGGTACGGGTCGACTTCGGCCTTGATGCGCTTGAGGTCACCGTCGCGCTCCAGCGCCCGGAGGAACGAGCGTAGATCGTCATAAGCCATGCGTTCCAGTATCAAGCACGGATTACCCTGGACCCGTCACGGGGGCCGGGTCCGGCCCGTACCGCCGCACTCGGGGAGCCCGCCAACATGCTCAGGTATCTGCCGTCACTGCTGGTCCTGGGCCTGTGGATCTACGCGTTCATCGACTGCCTCAACACCCCCGAGAACGAGGTGCGCGGCCTGCCGAAGATCGGCTGGGTGATCGTGATCCTGCTCTTCGGCGGCGTGCTGGTCGGGCCCGTCGCCTGGCTGCTGGCGGGCCGTCCCCGCCGCACGGAGCGGCTCGGCGCCGGCGGCCGGGACGGCGGGCAGCGGTGGGTGGCCCCCGACGACAACCCCGAGTTCCTCCGCTCGCTGCGGCGCGAGGACCCGAACGGCGGCGGCACGCAGGGCTGACGCCCGGAAATACGCTGCCGTACGGGCTAGCGCCGCATCACCCGATGGGGTGGAACTCCCTCGTACATACGATGACCTTTTCTCCCAACTGGCGCCTCTTCACTGCCATTTGACCCACCGTTCACGCACCCCCTCCTGCCCCGGTCACACCTGTGCCGGGAGAGTCGGCCGGGTCACACTGTGGCCTCACGCGACTCCAGGGAGAGGGGCACGCCATGCCCGAGATGACCCGACGCAGACTCCTCGGTGCGGCGGCGGGAGCGGTGGGCGGCGCCGCGGCGCTGTCGCTGCTGCCGCCGAGTGTGCAGCGGGCGATCGCTGCAGGACCGGCCCGGCGCGGCGCGCTGCGCGACATCAAGCACGTGGTCCTGCTGATGCAGGAGAACCGCTCCTTCGACCACTACTTCGGCACGCTCAAGGGCGTACGCGGCTTCGCCGACCCGCACGCCATCAAGCTCCCGAACGGCAAGAGCGTCTTCCACCAGCCGGACGCGAAGAACCCCGACGGCCACCTGCTGCCGTTCCGGCTGAACACCGCCAAGTCCAGCGCCCAGGCGATCCCCACCACGAGCCACGCGTGGGAGGTGCAGCACGAGGCGTGGAACGGCGGGAGGATGGACCGCTGGCTGCCCGCCCACCGCAAGGCGGACGGCGCCAACGCGCCCTATGTGATGGGCTACCACACCCGCGAGGACATCCCCTTCCAGTTCGCGCTCGCCGAGAACTTCACGCTCTGCGACAACTACTTCTGCTCGGTCTTCGGACCCACCTGGCCCAACCGGCTCTACTGGATGACGGGCACCATCGACCCCGGCGGCACCCACGGCGGCCCGGTGATCGACAACAGCGCGCCCAAGCCGTACCGCTGGACCACCTACGCGGAGCGCCTCCAGGCCGCCGGCGTCAGCTGGCGCGTCTATCAGGAGGAGGACAACTACGAGTGCAATCTGCTGGAGGAGTTCCAGCAGTTCAAGAACGCCAAGCCCGGCAACCCGCTGTACGAGCGCGGGATGCGCCGGCAGCCGGCGGGCACCTTCGAGGACGACGCCCGCAACGACCGGCTGCCCACCGTCTCCTGGCTGATCCCCACCGCCGGGCAGTCCGAGCACCCGGACTATCTCCCGGCCGCGGGCGCGGACTACGTCGCCAGGAAGATCGAGGCCATCGCGGACAACCCCGACGTATGGGCGAAGACCGCGTTCATCCTGAACTACGACGAGAACGACGGCCTCTTCGACCACGTGCCCCCGCCGGTGCCGCCCCGGGGGACGGCGGACGAGTTCGTGGGGGGCCTGCCGATCGGCGGCGGCTTCCGCGTGCCGTGCATGATCATCTCGCCCTGGACGGTGGGCGGCTGGGCCGCCGGGGAGCCCTTCGACCACACCTCCTGCCTGCGGTTCCTGGAGGTCGTGACGGGCGTCAAGGAGCCCAACATCAGCGCCTGGCGCCGCCGGGCCTTCGGCGACCTCACCTCCGCCTTCGGCTTCCCGCGGCCCGCGCCGCGGCCGCCCGCCCTGCCCGGCGACACCGCCAAGCAGCTCGCCCAGGCCAAGTGGGCCGTCACCCACCTGCCCAAACCGAAGCTGCCGGGCGCCGGCCAGAAGCCCCCGCAGCAGGAGAAGGGCACCCGCCCGCGCCGCTGACCCCCTGCGCGACGACGGCCCGCCCCCTGGGAGGGGGCGGGCCGTCGTGGCGTGCGGAGCGGTCAGACGCCGGCGTAGGAGTGCTTGCCGGTGACGAAGATGTTCACGCCGTAGTAGTTGAAGATGTAGCAGGCGAACGCGGCCAGCGCGATGTACGCGGCCTTGCGGCCCTTCCAGCCGGCGGTGGCGCGGGCGTGCAGGTAGCAGGCGTAGGCGACCCAGGTGATGAAGGACCAGACCTCCTTGGGGTCCCAGCCCCAGTAACGGCCCCACGCCGCCTGGGCCCAGATCGCGCCCGCGACGATGGTGAAGGTCCACAGCGGGAAGACGGTCGCGTTGATGCGGTACGCGAACTTGTCGAGCGTCGCGGCGGCGGGCAGCCGGGAGACCGGGTTGTCCGTGCCCTTGGCGACCTTGGCCTTGAAGCGGGCCCACTTGCGGTCCTGCGGCAGCTCGGCGAGGTAGCGGTCCACGCCCGGGCCCGTCCGGCCCGCCAACAGGCGCGTCTCGTAGCCGTCCCGGATGAGGTACATCAGCGTCGAGCACGCGCCGACCCACAGGGCCGCGCCGGAGATGATCGCGCAGGAGACGTGGATCCACAGCCAGTACGAGTGCAGGGCGGGCACCAGCTGGTCGCTGTCGGTGTAGAGCACCGACAGGGCGAGGCCCAGGTCGAGCAGGATCGTGGTGGTCAGCGGGAGGCCGAGCCAGCGCACGTTCTTCTTGGCGACCAGCAGGGCGAGGTAGACGGCGACGACGACCATGCCGAAGGTCGTCGAGAACTCGTACATGTTGCCCCACGGCGCCCGCTCCACCGACAGCGCGCGCGTGAGCACCGCGCCCGCGTGCAGCAGGAAGGCGAGGACGGTCAGGGAGATGGCGACGCGGCCGTAGACGTCGCCCTTCTCGCTGGTGCCGGCCGCGCCGGGGCCGTCGGGGATGTCCCGGCTGCCGACGGCGGACCGGGTGACGACCTTGGGGCGCTCCAGCACGGCGGTGCCGCCGCCCTGGGCCGCCGCCTTGCCGTCGCCTGTGGCCGCGGCCGCCTGCGCCTCCACCGTGATCGCGGCGGCGGTCCGGCCGACCGCGCTGCGGCTGCCGAGCACCCACTCCGCGATGTGCGCGAGGAAGGCCAGGGTGTAGACGGCCATGGCCGAATAGATCAGCACATTGCTGATGTGCGCCAAGTTCTCGTTGGCTGCGGCAGCGATCGACGTCACGCGCGCGCTCCTTCGGAGGAGGATTCAGCGGAATCCGCTGGCTCGGTGGGTTCTTCCGGCGCCACGGGCGGGGCGTCGGGCGTGAGGGCGGCGGCGAGGTCGGAGATCTCGTCGGGCAGCTTCGCGGACTCGCTGCGGCCGAGGCCCGCCATCTCGACGACCGTCCGCCCGTCGGCGCCGCGGACGGCCCGCACCCACACGCGGCGGCGCTGGATGAACAGCGACCCGGCCACGCCGACGAGGGCGGCGACCGCGCCGACGAGCGCCATGCTGTTGCCGGGCTGCTGGGAGACCTGGAAGGTGGCCCAGGGCTTGATGCCCTCGAACTTCAGGGTGCCCGCGCCGTCGGGGAGCGTCATGGTGTCGCCGACCTTGAGGTTCTGCGCGAACGGGTTCTTGCCGTCCGTGTCCTTGAACTGCTTCATCTTGGACACGTCGAGCTGATAGACGCTCTGCGGCAGACCGGAGTTGATGCCGAGGCTGCCGCGGTAGGCGGTGAGGACGAGGCGCGGGTTGTCCAGCGCGGGGAACTTCGAGGCCATCGGCATCGCCGGGTCCTGCGTCGGCACGAAGAGGCCCTTGAAGCCGAGCTGGTTCTGCTTGCCGTCCTTGTCGCGGTAGTCCGGCACCTTGATGACCGTGGACTCCGTGATGTTGCTGTCCAGCGGCAGCGAGGCCACCGCGCCGCGGTAGGCGATCTCGCCCTGGCCGTCCCGGACGGTGACGACCGGGGCGTAGCCGTGGCCGATCAGATAGACCTTCGAGTCCGCCGTCTCCAGCGGCTCGTTCACCTTGATCGTCTTCTTCTTGGGGGCGCCGTCCGCGCCGTCCCAGTACGTGACCCGGGCCTCGTACGTCCGCGGCGTGCCGCGCTGGGGGCCGGTGCGCTCGTAGGTCCCCTCGAAGCTGTCCATCGTGAAGCCGAAGGGCTGGAGGTCGTCGGAGGAGAACAGGGAGCCCGACTTGAAGTCGTCGTACTGCGTGAGGGTGTTGGCGAACTTGTCGCCCTCGACCATCAGCTTCTGGCCCTCGGACTTCCACAGCTGCCCGGAGGCGAACGCCAGGAGCAGCACGATCAGCGCGATATGGAAGACGAGGTTCCCGGCCTCGCGGAGGTAGCCCTTCTCGGCGGCCACGGCGTCGCCGGAGGCGTCCGTGCGGAAGCGCCGCCGCTTGAGCAGCTTCCCGGCCGCGCCGAGCACCTGCTCGGGCTCCGCCTCCGTGTGCCAGGTCGTGTAGACCGGCAGCCGGTCCAGGCGGCGCGGGGCGCGGGGCGGGCGGCCGCGGAGCTGGCCGACGAACTGCCAGGTGCGCGGGATGATGCAGCCGACCAGGGAGGTGAACAGCAGGATGTAGATCGCGGAGAACCACACCGAGGTGTAGACGTGGAAGAGGCCGAGCTTGTCGTAGACGGACGCGAGGGTCTCGTGCGACTTCTTCCAGTTCTCGGCCTTCACCGCGTCGACGCTGGTCTGCGGGATGAGCGAGCCGGGGATGGTGCCGAGCGAGAGCAGGAACAGCAGGATCAGCGCGACCCGCATCGAGGTCAGCTGGCGCCAGAACCAGCGCACCCAGCCGACGGCCTCCCGGCCCGACCAGGCCAGCCACCCCAGGGCGCCGGGGCGGCGCACGCCGCCGAAGGAGCCGGGCACCGCCTGGCCCTCCTCGGCGGGCGCCGTGGAGAGCTGGGATGCGGCAGCGCCGATGTCCTTGTCCTCGGTGGTGGGGGTGGTTGTCTCAGCCATGTGTCAGACCTCGGGAACGAAGGAGTCGGACCACTGTCGCATGTCGGCGATCAGCTGGTCCCAGGCGCCGGTGAGCAGCAGCACGCCGACCGCGATGAGCATGGCCCCGCCGATCCTCATGACCCAGGCGTAGTGCCGCTTGACCCAGCCGAACGCGCCGAGGGCGCGCCGGAAGGCGAGGGCGGCCAGTATGAACGGCAGGCCGAGGCCGAGGCAGTACGCGAACATCAGCAGCGCGCCGCGCCCCGCGCTGCCCTGGTTGAAGGCCAGCAGCTGGACGGAGGCGAGCGTCGGGCCGATGCAGGGCGTCCAGCCGACGCCGAACATCGCGCCCAGCAGCGGCGCCCCGGCCAGCCCCATCGCCGGCTTCTTGTGGAAGCGGAACTCCCGCTGGCCCCAGCGGGAGAGGAAGCCCATGAAGGCGAGGCCCATCACGATGGTGAGCACGCCGAGGATCTTGGAGATCGTCTTCTGGTGGGCCTGGAGGTCCTGGCCGATGTTGCCGAAGAGCGCGCCGCCGGAGACGAAGACCGCGCTGAAGCCGAGCACGAAGAGCAGGGAGCCGGCGAGCATCCGGCCGCGCCTGGCCTCGGCGATGTCGGAGCCGCTGACACCGGTGACGTAGGAGAGGTAGCCGGGCACGAGCGGCAGCACGCAGGGGGAGAAGAAGGAGACCAGGCCGCCGAGCACGGCGATGGGCAGGGCGAGCAGCAGTGCGCCGCTGAGGACGGTCTGGTTCATGTCCCCGGCGGCGGCGAGGGTGGTGACGGCGGTCACCGGATCACTTCTCCGCGACGAGTGGGTCGAGTGTCTTGCGCAGCTCGTCCTCGGTCAGCGCCTTGATCGCCCGCGCCGCGATCCTGCCGTCGCGGTCGATGAAGACGGTCGAGGGGATCGACTGCGGGCTGAGGCTGCCCTTGGGGAAGCGGAGCAGCAGCTGGCCGCCGGAGTCGTAGAGGCTCGGGTACGGGACGCCGAATTCCTTCTCGAACCGGATCGCCGGGGCGGGGTCGGTGTCGCGGGTGTTGATGCCCACGAACTGGACGCCCTTGTCCTTGTAGTCGTTGGCGACCGTGACGAGGTTCTTGGCCTCGCCGCGGCAGGGGGAGCACCAGGAGCCCCAGACGTTGAGGACGACGACCTTGCCCTTGTAGTCCTTCGCGACGTCGAGCGCCTTGCCCTCCAGCGTCTTGCCCGAGAGGTCCGGCGCGCCCTGGCGGGCGCCCTTGTCATTGACCACGCTGACGCCGCCGGCGCCCTGCACGAACTGGGTCTGGCCGCCGCTCTTCGGGTTGTCACCGGAGCCACAGGCGGTCAGGGTCAGGGCCGCGAGGGCGGTGCAGGCGGCCAGCAGGGTGGTGCGACGGCGGGAATCGATGCGTCGAAGGGCGCGGCAGGCACTCATGTGAAAAGTTTCGCATGGTCCGTTTAGGGATCTTCCGCACCCCCCTCAAGGGCCCCTCCAACGAGTCGGCGCACGGGTGACGGGCCCGTGCGGCGGCCCGTCAGGTGCTCCTGGCGCTCCACTTCTCGCCGACCTCGAGCCGGCGCAGCTTCTCCAGGACGGCGGGGTCCTGAGCGTCGAGCCAGTCGACGAACTGCCGGAAGGAGAGCAGCCTGACGTCCTTGCGCTTCTCGTCGGCGATGTATTTCAGCGCCTCTTCGACGGCGTCCATGTAGATGCCGCCGTTCCACTGTTCGAAATGGTTGCCGACATAGAACGGCGCGCGATTCGTCTCGTACGCGCGGTCGAATCCCGCGATATAGGACTCGGTGGCCTGGCGGCGCCAGTGGTCGTAGTGCTCGGGCGGGCCCTTGGTGGTGTTCTTCGACTGATTGGCGAGGATGTTGTAGTCCATCGAAAGGACTTCGAACGAATGGCCGGGGAAGGGCATCTGCTGCAACGGCAGATCCCACAGGCCGTGCCTTTTGCTGGGCCACACCTGAGTGCCGCCCGGGGAACTCGCGTCGTAGCGCCAGCCGAGTTTCTTCGCGGTCGGCAGGAGATTGTCCTGGCCCAGCAGACACGGCGTGCGGCTGCCGCAGAGTTCCTTGCGGTAGTCGAAGGGCAGCGGTTCGAGGTCCTTGAAGCCGGTGTTGGTCCGCCACTCGGTGACGAAGGAGACGGCCTGCTCGATCTCCGACTCCCAGTCGTCGGCGGTCCACTGGGCGACGGAGCCGGAGCCGGAGCAGAAGTGCCCGTTGAAGTGGGTGCCGATCTCGTGGCCCTCGAGCCATGCCTGGCGGATGTTCTCCAGGGTCGCCTGGATGTGCTCGTCGGTGAGGTAGCCGATGTCGGAGGCGCCCACCGGGTTGTTCGGCGGCTTGTAGAGGTCCTTCTTCGACTCGGGCAGGCAGTACAGCCCGGAGAGGAAGAAGGTCATGTACGCGCCGTGGTCCCGGGCGAGCTTGCGGAAGCGCGGGAAGAGGCCGTTGCCGACCTCGCCCGCGCCGTCCCAGGAGAAGATCACGAACTGCGGGGGCTTCTGCCCCGGCTCCAGCCGCTCCGGCTTGGGCGGCTGGTTGGGCTGCGGCCCGGCGTCGGCGGTGGAGCCGTCGCCGATCGGGCTCGCCTTCGCCCGCTCGCTCGCCTTGGCCGAGGGATCGTGTTTCTCGGAGCCGGCGGGAGAGGAGCAGCCGGCGACGCCGGTCAGCGCGGCGGCCGCTCCCGCCCCCACCCCCATGCCGAGGAGACCTCGTCGGCTGATCTCGCGCATGTCGTCTCCGTCCGTACTCGCCACGCCTCCATACACCTTGTCGTCCATATAAAACGACATTGCGTGAGACGGCGCGTCGAGTACGGCGGTTGCGCGTTTTCGCCGGTCTTTACGGCCCTTTACCCGGTTTTAGGCGAGCGGTCGCGGAGTTGTCCGCAGGGCATTACGCTCAGGCGCCAAATGCCTTGGCCCCGCCCTTTACCGGTTTCGCGCCCGCGAGCAGATGCGCCGGGACCAGATCCCGGGCCGGCTCGCTGTAGCCGACCGACACGATTTTGTCCCCCCTGAAGGTGAACGACGTCAGGCTCGCCAAAGTGCACTGACGTTTACGCGGGTCGTGCCACAGCCGCCGCCGCTCCGCGAAACTGCGCACGATCCAGATCGGCAGCTGATGGCTCACACAGACGGCCTCGTGACCGCGCGCCGCGTCACGCGCCGCGCCGAGCGCGCCCATCATCCGCACGACCTGCTCGACATAGGGCTCGCCCCACGACGGGCGGAAGGGGTTCGTCAGGTACTTCCAGTTGGCCGGCTTCTTCAGCGCGCCGTCGCCGACCCCGAAGGTCTTCCCCTCGAAGACGTTCTCCGCCTCGATCAGCCGCTCGTCCGTCGCCAGGTCCAGACCGTGCGCCTTGGCGATCGGCTGCGCCGTCTCCTGCGCGCGCTCCAGCGGCGAGGCGACCACATGCGTGATATCCCGCCCCGCCAGGTGCTCGGCGACCCGGTCGGCCATCCGCAGCCCCAGATCCGACAGGTGATAGCCCGGCTTGCGCCCGTAGAGCACGCCCTCGGGGTTGTGGACCTCACCGTGCCGCATCAGGTGGACGACCGTGATCTCACTGCCGTCCTCGGCCTTGCCGGCGTCGTTGCTCATCCCGTTGGTCATCCCGTCCGTCATTCCGTCGCCTCGGCTGCCGCCCGCGCCGCGGCCGGCAGCGCCGCCGCGATCCGCTCGATCGCCGCACTGTCATGGGCCGTCGAGACGAACCACGACTCGAACGCCGACGGCGGCAGATACACGCCCTGCGCCAGCATCGAGTGGAAGAAGGCGTTGAAGCGGAACGACTCCTGCGCCTTCGCCTGCTCGTAGTCCGTGACCTCGCGGCCGGTGAAGAACACGGAGAACATGTTCGACGCCGTCTGGAGCCGGTGCGCCACGCCCTCCTTCGTCAGGGCCGCCGTCACCAGGCCGCTGATCTCCGCGGCGACCGCGTCGACCTTCTCGTACGCCGCGTCGTCCAGCAGCCGCAGCTGCGCGAGGCCCGCCGCGGTGGCGACCGGGTTCCCCGAGAGCGTGCCCGCCTGGTAGACCGGGCCCGCCGGGGCCAGATGGCCCATCACGTCCGCGCGGCCGCCGAAGGCCGCCGCCGGGAAGCCGCCGCCCATGACCTTGCCGAAGGTCATCAGGTCCGGCCGCACACCGTCGACGCCGTACCAGCCCGCCTTGCTCGTGCGGAAGCCGGTCATGACCTCGTCCGAGATGAACAGCGCGCCGTTCTTGGCACAGGCCGCCTTCAGGCCCGCGTTGAAGCCCGGCTTCGGCGGGACCACGCCCATGTTGCCCGGCGACGCCTCCGTGATCACACAGGCGATCTCGCCCGGGTGCGCGTGGAAGGCGGCGTGCACGGCCTCCAGGTCGTTGTACGGCAGCACGATCGTGTCGCCCGCCTGCGCGCCCGTCACCCCGGGCGTGTCCGGCAGCCCGAACGTCGCCAGCCCCGAACCCGCCGCGGCCAGCAGCGCGTCCACGTGGCCGTGGTAGCAGCCCGCGAACTTGATCACCTTGGCACGGCCGGTGAAACCGCGCGCGAGCCGGATCGCCGACATCGTCGCCTCGGTACCGGACGACACCAGACGCACCTGCTCCACGGGCTCGACCCGGGAGACGATCTCCTCGCCGAGCGCCACCTCGCCCTCGCCGGGCGTACCGAAGGACGTGCCGCGCGCGACCGTCTCCTGGACGGCGGCGATCACCTCGGGGTGCGCGTGGCCGAGAATCATCGGCCCCCACGAACACACGAGGTCCACATACTCCCGGCCGTCCGCGTCCGTCAGATACGGCCCCGTACCGGACACCATGAACCGGGGCGTACCGCCCACGGCGCGGAAGGCACGCACCGGGGAATTCACGCCGCCGGGCGTCACCACGGCGGCACGGTCGAACAGCGCTTGCGAGACGGGGGCTTCATACGAATAAGGCACTTTGATCCTGACCTGCGGAAACGTAGGAAGGGACGGCGGCTGGCCGCGCGCCCCGGCTGGCAGCGGTGCGAAGCTTCCCTCGCTCGCGACCGGGCGTCAGCCCTCTCGTGTCTGCGAGACTGGGGCTTCATATGGGTAGCTCACGCTAGCCATGGTCTCAGAGCCGTGCACCGAGTCGTCTTCGGGCGTTTCACACGCTGTTCACGGGGGAGGTCTCTGAGACGATGATCGGGTTGCGCGGCGGGGGCTGTGCTGCGTAAAAAAGCGGTCGGGTGGAGATATGCATCGCGGTGGCGGACTGGGCGAGGGCACCGATGACCTGGGGCCCGAGCGAGCCCAGAGGTCCCGCAGGGGGCGCCACAGAGGCCGTCGTGAAGAAGACGGCGCGGGAAGCAGCAGGAGTGGTGGCCGGGTGGGGGTGACCTACAAATACTTCGGGGCGCCCAACAGCGCCGCCGCGGCCAACGTCCCCATCTCCATGCGCCCGGAGGAGCTCGGCGGTGACGAGCTCGGCATGGGCGGCATGTTCACCAAGATCAAGCCGGAGACGGTCGCCGCCATGGTCCTCACCGGCATCGAGGGCATACCCCTGCACAAGGTCCCCCCGCTCGAACTGGTCGTCCTCCACCCCGACTACGCCGTCGTCAAGCTCCCCATGACCGTCGTCGACCCGCTCCGCGGCATCGGCGAGGAGTCCGTGGGCGCCGCCGCCTTCATCTGGTCCACCGTCCCCGACCGCGGCGGCCCGCGCGACGCCTTCAACGTCTATCAGCTGCTCCGCGAATGGCAGGACTTCTCCCACCGCCTGCACGAGAACGGCCACCAGCCGTACTGCCTGGTCTGGCCCTGAGCGCTCCGGCCGCCGCGTAACGTGCCTACCGTGCTCACCCTCCGCTCCATCGCCCTCTTCCTCCTCGCCGCCCTCCTGGAGATCGGCGGCGCCTGGCTCGTCTGGCAAGGCGTCCGCGGCAGCGGCTCCGGAGAGGGGCGCGGCTGGGCGTGGATCGGCGCGGGAGTCCTCGCCCTCGGGGCGTACGGCTTCGTCGCCACCCTCCAGCCGGACGCCGAGTTCGGCCGCATCCTCGCCGCGTACGGCGGGGTCTTCGTCGCCGGATCCCTGGCCTGGGGCATGGTCGCGGACGGCTACCGCCCCGACCGCTACGACGTGGCCGGCGCGCTGGTCTGCCTCGCCGGGGTCGCGATCATCATGTACGCGCCGCGCGGCCGCTGAGCCGCCCGGCCGGGAGAGCCGCTCGAACGCGAGGCCGCATATCCTGCGAGCGGATCCCGCACGCCGCACCTCAGGAGGCCCGCCATGAGCACCCGCACCGCCGTCATCACCGGCGCGAGCAGCGGCATCGGTGCCGCCACCGCCCGCCGGCTGGCCGCCGCCGGCTACCGCGTCGTCCTCACCGCCCGCCGCGAGGACCGCATCCAGGCGCTGGCGGCGGAGCTCACCGAGGCCGGCCACGAGGCGGTCGCCTACGGACTCGACGTCACCGACCGCGCCGCGGTCACGGCCTTCGCCGTCCACCTCGACGACTACGAGAGCGTCGACGTCCTGGTCAACAACGCCGGCGGCGCGCTCGGCACCGACCCCGTCGCGACCGCCGACCCCGCCGACTGGCGCGCGATGTACGAGGTCAACGTGCTCGGCGTGCTCAACCTGACGCAGGCGCTGCTCCCCCGGCTCGTGGCGAGCGAGGACGGCACGGTGCTGATCGTCTCCTCGACCGCCGGGCTCGGCACCTACGAGGGCGGTGGCGGCTACGTCGCGGCCAAGCACGGCGCGCACGTCATCGCCGAGACCCTGCGCCTGGAGCTGTGCGGCGAGCCGGTGCGCGTCGTCGAGATCGCCCCCGGCATGGTCAAGACCGACGAGTTCGCCGTCACCCGCTTCCGCGGCGACGAGGAGAAGGCCGCCGCGGTCTACGCCGGGGTCGCCGAGCCGCTGACGGCCGAGGACGTCGCGGACACCATCACCTGGGCGGTCACCCGGCCCCCGCACGTCAACATCGACCTGCTCGTCGTCCGCCCCCGCGCCCAGGCCGCCAACCACAAGGTGCACCGCGAGGTCTGAGCAGGCCCGGGACCTGCGACGCAGGACCGGAGACCGATGACGCGAATGATCATCAGGGGTTACCTTCTTGCACAGCGGCCGCCATGGGGGACGGCCCGCACGAAAGGGAACCTCACATGCGCGTCACCGGCTTCGACCACCTCGTCCTGAACGTCTCCGACGTCGAGCGGGCCCTCGCCTTCTACTGCGGCCCGCTCGGCCTGGAGCCCGTCCGCGTGGAGGAGTGGCGCGCGGGGAAGGTGCCCTTCCCCTCGGTGCGCGTCTCTCCCACGACCATCATCGACCTGGTCGACCGCACCCGCGGCGAGTCCAACGTCGACCACATCTGCCTGGTCGTCGAGCCGCTGGACTGGCAGACGGTGATCGACGCGGGCACCTTCGACGCCATCCGCGGCCCCGTCACCAACTTCGGCGCACGCGGCAACGCGGAGTCCGTCTACATCACCGACCCGGACGGCAACACGGTCGAGCTGCGCTGGTACCCGCAGGACGTGTGAGGCGCGCCGGCGTCAGCCCTTGACGCAGACGACCTGCTTGAGCTTCGCCACGACCTCGACGAGGTCCCGCTGCTGCTCGATGACCTTCTCGATCGGCTTGTAGGCGCCCGGGATCTCGTCCACCACCCCGGAGTCCTTGCGGCACTCCACGCCCCGCGTCTGCTCCTCCAGGTCCCGGACGGAGAAGCGCTTCTTCGCGGCGTTGCGGCTCATCTTCCGGCCCGCGCCGTGGGAGGCGGAGTTGAAGGACGAGGCGTTGCCGAGGCCGCGCACGATGTAGGAACCGGTGCCCATCGAGCCCGGGATGATGCCGTACTCGCCGTCGCCCGCGCGGATCGCTCCCTTGCGGGTGACGAGCAGTTCCTTGCCGTCGTAGGTCTCCTCGGCCACGTAGTTGTGGTGGCAGGAAATGACTTCGCCAAAGGTGACTTTCGCCTTCGCGAACTCCCTGCGCAGCACGTCCTGCGACAGCGCCATCATGATTTCGCGGTTGTGCTTCGCGTACTCCTGCGCCCAGAACAGATCGTGTCGGTAAGCGGCCATCTGCGGGGTGTCGGAGACGAAGACGGCGAGGTCGCGGTCGATCAGGTCCTGGTTGTGCGGCAGTTTCTGCGCCTGGCCGATGTGGTGGTCGGCCAGCTCCTTGCCGATGTTGCGCGAACCGGAGTGCAGCATGACCCAGACCGAATCATCCGAATCAAGGCAGAGCTCCCAGAAGTGGTTCCCGGAGCCAAGTGTTCCCATTTGCCGCAGCGCCCGGCCCTCGCGGAACTTGACCGCCTCCGCCACCCCACCGAACCGCCCCCAGAAGTCCGCCCACCCCGCCGTCGGCACGCCGTGCAGCCGGGCCGGGTCGACCGGGTCGTCGTGCATCCCCCGGCCCACCGGAATCGCCGCCTCGATCCCCGAGCGCAGCCGCGACAGATCGCCGGGCAGGTCGTCCGCCGTCAGCGAGGTCTTCACCGCCGACATGCCGCAGCCGATGTCCACGCCGACCGCCGCCGGGCACACCGCGCCGCGCATCGCGATCACCGAGCCGACCGTGGCGCCCTTGCCGAAGTGGACGTCCGGCATCACCGCGAGGCCCTCGATCCAGGGGAGGGTCGAGACGTTGCGCAGTTGCTGCATGGCGACGCCCTCGACCGTGGCCGGGTCGGCCCACATGCGGATCGGTACACGGACGCCGGGCACCTCGGTGTAGGACATCGTTTTCCTCATAACCCCGTGAAAGCAAGATAACGCAAAAGCCGGACAAATCTGACGATTCACGACAGGGAACCGGCAGACCTGGCGGTGCGTGCGGTAGACATACCTTCCAGCCACCGTCTTCCCGGCGGCAACCCGTTTTCGCGCGAGCACGAGCGCGGAGGCGGCGGGCGAGGGCGATCAAGCCGCAGGCGAAGGGAGCCACGGACAGTGCAGCGAAGGGCATACGCACCGGCCGCCGCACTGGTGGCGGCACTGCTCGCCGCGGTCCTCGCCGCGTGCGGCGGCTCCGCCGGCGGCCACGGCGGGGACGACGACGCCAAGACCGGCCACACCGGTTCGACGGCCCCAGCCGGGGAACCCGGCAAGTACCACAGCCTTCCCGAGCCCTGCGGCTATGTGAACCGGGACACCCTGCGCCGCATGCTGCCGACCGGTGACGACGAGAGCGACCCCGAGGTCCAGAAGCTCTACCGCGGCCAGGCCGCCATCACCTACGACACCGACCGCCGCGTCGGCTGCCGCTGGAAGCTGGAGACCCCGGAGGGCACCCGGCACCTGTCCATCGACTTCGAGCGCGTCGTCTCCTACCAGCCGGGCGTCAGCGACGACGACCGGGCCAAGGAGCTCTACGCCCGCCAGGCGGCGGCCGCGAAGATCCCCGACGCGTCGGCCTCCGCGACCCCCTCCGCCACCCCGTCCTCGCCCGCCGCGAGCGCGGGCACGCACCCGCAGGGCGGCGCCGCCACCGGCTCGCCGTCCGCCCCCGCGAGCCCCTCCGCCTCGGGCTCCCCCTCCGCCGACCCCCGCTTCCTGCCCCGCGTCCTCGACGACCTCGGCGACGACGCGTTCATCGACGACAAGCTGGTCACCGCGGCGGCCGGCGTGCACCGGGACATCGCGATCGTCTTCCGGTCCGCGAACGTCCTGGTGAGCATCGCCTACGACCAGTGGACGGCCGACCGGCAGCACATTCCCACCAGCGAAGACCTCCAGGGCAAGGCGCACGGCCTGGCCAAGGAGCTGGACGCGGGGCACTTCGGCAATTAGCCCGGCGAGTATCGCCCCGCCTCGGCCACCGGCGCTCCGCCGCCGCGTACCGTGCCGGGCAGGGCACCCGCCGGCGGACCTCAACGACCGCCCCCCGACACGACCGAGTGAAGGACCCATGCACCGAACAGCCCCGCGACTCGCCCGAATCCTCGCCTGCGCCGCAGTACCGGTGATGCTCGTCGCCACCGGCTGCTCGGGCGACGACTCCGGCTCCAAGAAGAAGACGACGTCCTCGCCGTCGCAGGCCGCGACGCCCAGCCCGTCGGCCACGATGAAGGCCGCGACGTTCGGCAAGCTGCCCGAGGTGTGCAAGACGCTCGACGAGAAGAGCATCGACAAGCTCGTGCCGTCGGCGAAGAAGAAGGAGGGCGAGGCCCTCCCGGCGACCGCCCCCAACGACTCCGCCAGCTGCTTCTGGAACGGCCTGAACGGCGAGGACGCCAAGGACCTGCAGTACCGCAGCCTGACGATCTCGCTCAAGCGGTTCTCCTCGGACCCCACGCTCGGCTCGGGCGAGAAGCTCGCCGGGACCTACGTCGGCCAGCGGACGACCAAGGCGGCCACCGAGGACGGCGCCAAGGACGCCAAGACCGAGAAGGTCGGCGGCATCGGCGACGAGGCGAACAGCATCGCCGCGGACTACCGCAAGGACGACGACGACTACCGCAACGCGATCGTGGTGACCCGCACCGCCAATGTCGTGATCACCATCAAGTACACCGGCGCGGGCTTCCAGGGCGCCAAGAACCCCGACGCGGGCGACCTGATGAAGAACGCGCAGGACGCGGCGAAGGAGGCCGTGGCCGCGGTCGCCGCCGCGAACAAGAGGTAGCCGCCACGCACGACGACGCCGGGCGGGCCCGAGGGGGCCCGCCCGGCGTCGTCGTGTCGTACGCGGTACCGCGCGGTGTTACACGGCCAGCAGCTTGCGCACCCGGTCCGCGCCCACGGCGAGCAGCAGCGTGGGCAGGCGCGGGCCGGTGTCACGGCCGACCAGCAGGTGGTAGAGCAGCGCGAAGAAGGAGCGCTGGGCGACCTTGAGCTCCGGCGTCGGCTTGGCGTCGGGCTCCAGCCCGGCCTGCACCTTCGGCACGCCGTAGACCAGCGTGGTCAGCCCGTCCAGCGACCAGTGCTCGTCCAGCCCGGCGAGCAGCAGCCGCAACGACTCGCGGGCCTGCTCGTCGAGGGAGGCGAGGTGCTCGGTGTCGGGCTCCTCGCGGACGATCGTCCGGGACTCGGCCGGGACCTGGGTGTTGATCCAGTGCTCGGCCTTGTCGAGCCGCGGCCGCGTCTCGTCCAGCGAGGTGACCGGGTTCTCCGGGTCGAGGTCGCTGAGGATGCGCAGGGTCTGCTCGTCGTGGCCGGCGGTGATGTCGACGACCGAGGCGAGCGTGCGGTACGGCAGCGGGCGCGGGGTGCGCGGCAGCTCGCCGGAGGCCGTGCGCGCGGCACGGGCGTACGCGGCGGCGTCGGCGGGCAGCACGGTGCCGTCGGCGACCTTGGCCTCCAGCTTGTCCCACTCGTCGTAGAGCCGCTGGATCTCCTGGTCGAAGGCGATCTTGAAGGACTGGTTGGGCTTGCGGCGCGCGTACAGCCAGCGCAGCAGCGGTGCCTCCATGATCTGGAGTGCGTCGCCCGGGGTGGGCACGCCGCCCTTGGAGGAGGACATCTTGGCCATGCCGCTGATGCCGACGAAGGCGTACATCGGGCCGATCGGCTGCTCGCCGCCGAAGACCTTGCGGACGATCTGGCCGCCGACGACGAAGGAGGAGCCGGGCGAGGAGTGGTCGACGCCGGAGGGCTCGAAGATCACGCCCTCGTACGCCCAGCGCATCGGCCAGTCGACCTTCCAGACCAGCTTGCCGCGGTTGAACTCGCTGAGGCGCACGGTCTCGGAGTGGCCGCACACGCAGGTGTAGGCCAGCTCGGTGGTCTCGTCGTCGTAGGCGGTGACCGTGGTCAGGTCGCGCTCGCAGACGCCGCAGTAGGGCTTGTACGGGAAATAGCCCGCGCCGGAGCCGCTGCCGTCGTCCTCGGCGGCCGCGCCGGAGCCCTCGGCGGCCTCCAGCTCGGCCTCGTCGACCGGCTTCTGCTGCTTCTTCGGCTTGCCGGTCGCCTTGTCCTTCGTCCGGTACTGGTCGAGGATCGCGTCGATGTCACCGCGGTGCTTCATCGCGTGCAGGATCTGCTCGCGGTAGACACCGGAGGTGTACTGCTCGGTCTGGCTGATCGGGTCGTACTCGATGCCGAGCTCGGCGAGCGCGTCGACCATGGCGGCCTTGAAGTGCTCGGCCCAGTTCGGGTAGGCCGAGCCGGCCGGGGCGGGCACCGAGGTCAGCGGCTTGCCGATGTGCTCGGCCCAGCTGTCGTCGATGCCGGGGACGCCGCTGGGCACCTTGCGGTAGCGGTCGTAGTCGTCCCAGGACAGCACGTGCCTGACCTCGTGACCACGGCGGCGGATCTCGTCCGCGACCAGGTGCGGGGTCATGACCTCGCGCAGGTTGCCCAGGTGGATCGGGCCGGAGGGGGACAGGCCGGAGGCAACGACGATCGGTTTGCCGGGGGCACGGCGCTCCGCTTCGGCAATGACCTCGTCGGCGAAACGGGAGACCCAGTCGGCCTCGGTGCTCTGAGCCTGAGCCACGGCACTTCCTTCCTTACGGTCCTGGCATGACCATTGTCCCAGACGGCGCGGGCGGCTCCGGGGTTGCTCCCGGGCGCCGGAAATGGCCGCCCGGGCGGCGGCGGGTGCGTGTGATACTCGGTGTGTCAAAAACGTCCTCTAACGGAACGGCACCCACCCCATGGCCTCGGTCCCTTCCCTCGCCTCCTCGCTCCACCAGCGCATCGCGGACGCTCTCTCGGCAGCCCTGCCGGAGGCCGGTGCCGCCGACCCGCTGCTGCGACGAAGCGACCGGGCCGACTTCCAGGCCAACGGGATGCTGGCGCTCGCCAAGAAGCTCGGGGGCAACCCCCGCGAGCTGGCGGGCAAGGTCGTGGCCGGCCTGCCCTCCGGTGATCTGATCCAGGAGATCGAGGTCTCCGGCCCCGGCTTCCTCAACATCACGGTCACCGACAGGGCGATCACCGGGACGCTCGCGGCCCGCGCGGCCGACGACCGCCTCGGCGTGCCGCTCGCCGAGCGGCCGGGCACCTCCGTCATCGACTACGCCCAGCCGAACGTGGCGAAGGAGATGCACGTCGGCCACCTGCGGTCCGCCGTGATCGGTGACGCGGTCGCGAAGATCCTGGAGTTCTCGGGCGAGAAGGTCGTGCGCCGCCACCACATCGGCGACTGGGGCACGCAGTTCGGCATGCTCATCCAGTATCTGATCGAGCACCCGCACGAGCTGGACCACAAGGACGCCGCCTCCGGTGAGGAGGCCATGTCCAACCTCAACCGGCTCTACAAGGCCTCCCGCGCGCTCTTCGACTCCGACGAGGCGTTCAAGGAGCGGGCGCGCCGCCGGGTCGTGGACCTCCAGGCGGGCGACGCGGAGACCCTCGCCCTGTGGCAGCGGTTCGTGGACGAGTCGAAGATCTACTTCTACTCGGTCTTCGGCAAGCTGGACATGGAGATCGAGGACGCGGACGTGGTCGGCGAGTCCGGCTACAACGACATGCTGGCCGACACCTGCCGCATGCTGGAGGAGTCCGGTGTCGCCGTCCGGTCCAACGGCGCGCTGTGCGTCTTCTTCGACGACGTCAAGGGCCCGGACGGCAACCCCACCCCGCTGATCGTCCAGAAGTCCGACGGCGGTTTCGGCTACGCGGCGACCGACCTCTCCGCGATCCGCGACCGGGTCGGCAAGCTGGGCGCCGACTCCCTGCTCTATGTCGTGGACGCCCGGCAGGGCCTGCACTTCAAGATGGTCTTCGAGACCGCCCGCCGGGCCGGCTGGCTGCACGACGGCGTCAAGGCCGTCCAGCTGCCCTTCGGCACGGTGCTCGGCAAGGACGGCAAGCCGTTCAAGACGCGTGAGGGCGAGACGGTCCGGCTGGTCGACCTGCTGGACGAGGCGATCGCGCGGGCGACGGCCGTGGTCCGGGAGAAGAGCGAGAAGCTCGGTCTTTCCGAGGAGGAGGTCGCCGAGCGCGGCACCCAGGTGGGCATCGGCGCCGTGAAGTACGCCGACCTGTCCACGTCCCTGGGCCGCGACTACATCTTCGACCTCGACCGGATGGTCTCCCTCAACGGCGACACCTCGGTCTACCTCCAGTACGCCTACGCCCGTATCCGCTCCATCCTCCGCAAGGCGGGCGAGTCGGCCTCCGCCAAGGCCCACCCGGAGCTGGCGCTGGCCCCGGCGGAGCGCGCGCTGGCGCTGCACCTGGACCAGTTCGGGGAGACGCTGGCGGAGGTCGCCGGTTCCTACGAGCCGCACAAGCTGGCCGCGTATCTCTACCAGCTGGCGTCGGCGTTCACGACGTTCTACGACCAGTGCCCGGTCCTCAAGGCCGAGGACGCGGCGACGGTCGAGAACCGCCTCTTCCTCTCCGAGCTGACCGGCCGCACCCTGCGTCAGGGCATGTCCCTGCTGGGCATCCGCACGCCCGAGCAGCTGTAGCTCACGTGGCTGGGGGCGGGGCCTGGTGCCCCGCCCCCAGCTCGAACCAGATCAGCTTGCCGACGAGCCCCTGCGGCTGGTTCCGCAGCGCGAACCCGCCCCAGCTGTCGGCGCACTTCATCACCAGCCCCAGCCCGCGCCCCTGTTCGGCCTCGTCGTCCGGGAGCCCGACCCTGCTCAGCCCGGGGAGCTTGGGGTTGGTGTCCCAGACGGTCACCCGCACCCGCTCGCCCTCCCGCCGCACCCGCACGGACGCGGGCCCGTCGGTGTGCCGGTAGGAGTTGGTGACCAGCTCCGACGTCAACAGCTCCGCGGTGTCCGCCAGTTCGGCGAAGCCGTGCTCCTGGAAGATCGTGCGGAGCGTGCGCCGCGCGATGCAGGGGGCCATCGGGTCGGAGGGGACCTGGAGGGTGTACTCCCAGTCGTCGGCGAGTTCGGGGTCGTTGCTCATCTACGCCTCCGGGGTGAGCGATATGGGCACAACGTAGAGCTCTGAGGCGAATCGTCGCCAGCGGGCGGGAACGCCGATGGCGACCTCCCCGCCGGGGAAGCCGCCATCGGTGCGTACAGCCGTGCTCGCTCAGAGCTGCCGTGCGACCTCCGTCGCCCAGTAGGTGAGGATCATGTTCGCGCCCGCGCGCTTGATGCCGGTGAGCGTCTCCATGATGGCCCGGTCGCGGTCGATCCAGCCGTTGGCGGCGGCCGCCTCGACCATCGCGTACTCACCGGAGATCTGGTACGCGGCCACCGGCACGTCCACCGACTCCGCGACCTTGGCGAGGATGTCGAGGTAGGGCAGGGCCGGCTTGACCATGACCATGTCCGCGCCCTCGGCGAGGTCGAGCTCCAGCTCGCGCAGCGACTCGCGGGCGTTGGCCGGGTCCTGCTGGTACATCTTGCGGTCGCCCTGGAGCGAGGAGCCGACGGCCTCGCGGAAGGGGCCGTAGAAGGCGGAGGCGTACTTCACGGTGTAGGCGAGGATCGAGACGTCCTCGTGGCCGGTCTGGTCGAGGGCGTCGCGGATGACGCCGACCTGGCCGTCCATCATGCCGCTCGGTCCCACCACATGGACGCCCGCGTCGGCCTGGACCTGCGCCATCTCGGCGTAGCGCTCCAGCGTGGCGTCGTTGTCCACCCGGCCCTCGGAGTCGAGGACGCCGCAGTGGCCGTGGTCGGTGAACTCGTCCAGGCACAGGTCGGACATGATGACGAGGTCGTCGCCGACCTCGGCCTTCACGTCGCGGACGGCGACCTGGAGGATGCCGTCGGGGTCGGTCCCGGCGGTGCCCGCCGCGTCCTTCTTCGCGTCCTCGGGCACGCCGAAGAGCATGATCCCGGCGACGCCCGCCTCCAGCGCCTCGACAGCCGCCCGCCGCAGGGTGTCACGGGTGTGCTGGACGACGCCCGGCATGGCCGAGATCGGTACCGGCTCGGCCGCGCCCTCCCGCACGAAGGCGGGCAGGATCAGGTCGGCCGGGTGCAGCCGGTGCTCCGCGACCATCCGGCGCATGGCCGGGCTGGTCCGCAGCCGCCGGGGGCGGGCGCCGGGGAAGGTGCCGTACGTGCTCAACTGCGTGCCCTTCTACGCGATCCGGGCCGTCGCTCGCTCGGGCGCGTGACCGGGTCGCCGGCCTCCAGGGCGGCATCGCGCCGCGCCGCGCCGAAGTCCGCGAGCGCCTCGGCCAGCTTGTGCACCGAGGGCTCGGGCGACAGCACGTCCACCCGCAGGCCGTGCTCCTCCGCGGTCTTCGCGGTGGCCGGGCCGATGCAGGCGATGACGGTGACGTTGTGCGGCTTGCCGGCGATGCCGACGAGGTTCCGCACGGTGGACGAGGAGGTGAAGAGCACGGCGTCGAAGCCGCCGCCCTTGATCGCCTCGCGGGTCTCGGCCGGGGGCGGCGAGGCGCGCACGGTCCGGTAGGCCGTGACGTCGTCCACCTCCCAGCCGAGCTCGATCAGGCCCGCCACCAGGGTCTCGGTGGCGATGTCGGCGCGCGGCAGGAAGACGCGGTCGATCGGGTCGAAGACCGGGTCGTAGGGCGGCCAGTCCTCCAGCAGACCGGCGGCCGACTGCTCGCCGCTGGGCACGAGGTCGGGCTTCACGCCGAACTCGACGAGGGACTTCGCGGTCTGCTCGCCGACGGCCGCGACCTTGATGCCGGCGAAGGCACGCGCGTCGAGACCGTACTCCTCGAACTTCTCGCGGACGGCCTTGACGGCGTTCACGGAGGTGAAGGCGATCCACTCGTAGCGGCCGGTGACCAGGCCCTTGACCGCGCGCTCCATCTGCTGCGGGGTGCGCGGCGGCTCGACCGCGATGGTCGGGACCTCGCTGGGCACGGCGCCGTACGACCGGAGCTGGTCGGAGAGCGACGCGGCCTGCTCCTTGGTCCGCGGGACGAGCACGTTCCAGCCGAAGAGCGGCTTGGACTCGAACCACGAGAGCTGGTCGCGCTGCGCGGCCGCGCTGCGCTCGCCGACCACGGCTATCACCGGCTGGCCGCCGTCCGGGGACGGCAGCACCTTCGCGGCCTTGAGCACCTGGGCGATCGAGCCGAGGGTGGCGGTCCAGGTGCGCTGGCGCGTGGTGGTGCCCGCGACGGTGACGGTCAGCGGGGTGTCGGGCTTGCGCCCGGCGGAGACCAGCTCACCGGCGGCGGCCACGACCGAGTCGAGCGTCGTGGAGACGACCGCGGTGACCTCGCTCGCGCCGACCTCGGACCAGCAGGTGGCCGAGGCCGTACGGGCGTCCACGAAGCGCACGTCGGCACCCTTGCCGTCGCGCAGCGGCACCCCGGCGTAGGCGGGCACGCCCACGGCCGTGGCGACGCCCGGCACCACCTCGAAGGTGATGCCCTCGGTGGCGCAGGCCAGCATCTCGTCGGCGGCGTTGCCGTCGAGGCCGGGGTCGCCGAGCACCGCACGGACGACCCGCTTGCCGCCGCGCGCGGCCGACATGACAAGATTGGCGGTGTCCCGCAGGACAGGTACTTCGGGCGTTCCGACGGTTTTTGATGACTCGTCAGTAACCGTCTGGGCAGGCATGTCCACATGGGCGCGCGCATGCGTGCGCACCACATCGAGCACCTGCGGATCGGCAATCAGGACGTCCGCGGCCGCCAGTGCCTCCACGGCGCGCAGCGTCAGCAGTCCCGGGTCTCCGGGGCCGGCACCGAGAAAGGTGACGTGCCCGTGCACGGGGTGGTTCGGGGCGGTGGGGTTCAAAGTGCTCGCTCCCCCATAAGACCGGCCGCACCCTTGTCGAGCATCGCTGCGGCGAGCTCGCGGCCCAGGGCCACGGCTTCCTCGCTGGACGTCGGCACGGGACCGGTGGTGGACAGCTGCACCAGCGTCTTGCCGTCGGTCGAGCCGACGACGCCGCGCAGGCGCATTTCGGTGACAACCTGCTCGGCGGCATTGGGGTATCCCCTGCTCGAGCGAAGTCGAGAGCTTGGGGAAAGGTCGGCCAGCGCACCCACAGGTGCGGAGCAGCCGGCCTCCAGGGCGGCGAGCAGGGAACGCTCGGCGGTCACGGCGACCCGGGTGTACGGGTCGTCGAGCTCGGCGAGCATCGCGGCGAGGGGTGCGTCGGTCGCAGCGCACTCGATCGCCAGGGCCCCCTGGCCGGGGGCGGGCAGAACTGCGTCGGGCTCCAGGAACTGCGAGATCTCCGACGCCCGGCCGAGCCGGGCGAGCCCGGCGGCGGCCAGCACCACGGCGTCCAGTTCGCCGTCGGTGACGAAGGCGATCCGGGTGTCGATGTTGCCGCGGATGGGCACCGTCTCGATGTCCCGGCCGTGCGCGCGGGCCAGGGCGTTGAGCTGGGCCATGCGGCGCGGCGAGCCGGTGCCGACGCGGGCTCCGGCGGGCAGGGTCTCGAGGGTCAGTCCGTCCCGCGCGATCAGCACGTCGCGCGGGTCCTCGCGGACCGGGATCGCCGCCAGCACCAGGTCATCGGGCTGGGTCGTCGGCAGGTCCTTGAGGGAGTGCACGGCGAGGTCGATCTCCCCCGCGGCCAGCGCGTCGCGCAGCGCGGAGACGAAGACGCCCGTCCCGCCGATCTGCGCGAGCGACTCCCGCGAGACGTCGCCGTACGTGGTGATCTCGACCAGCTCGACCGGGCGGCCGGTCAGCTGCCGCACGGCCTCCGCCACCTGCCCGGACTGGGCCATGGCGAGCTTGCTGCGACGGGTGCCCAGGCGCAGCGGTCGCTGCCGCGCGGTCACCTCGTCCACCGTCGAAGAGGTGTCGTTCATGCCGGCTCCCGTGCAGTGTTGTGCGTACCGGCCCGTGAATCGGCCCGGCTCACGGCGGCGACCGCCTGCGGATCGAGGTCGAAGAGCTCCCGCAGGGCATCCGCGTATCCGGCGCCGCCAGGGGTGGCGGCCAGCTCCTTGACGCGCACGGTGGGCGCGTGGAGCAGCTTGTCGACGACGCGGCGCACGGTCTGGGTGATCTCCGCGCGCTGCTTGTCGTCGAGGTCGGGCAGCCGCCCGTCGAGGCGGGCGATCTCGCTCGCGACGACGTCCGCGGCCATGGTGCGCAGGGCGACCACGGTGGGCGTGATGTGCGCGGCCCGCTGCGCGGCGCCGAAGGCGGCGACCTCGTCGGAGACGATGGTGCGCACCCGGTCGACGTCGGCGGCCATCGGTGCGTCCGCGGACGCCTCGGCGAGCGACTCGATGTCGACCAGCCGGGCGCCTTCCAGGCGGTGGACCGCGGCGTCGATGTCCCGCGGCATGGCCAGGTCGAGGAGGGCGAGCACCGTGCCGGCCGCGTCCGCGCAGCCGGGGTCGACCGCGCAGAGGGCGTCCTTCCGGCTCGCGAGCGCGGCCTGGACGACGTCGGCCGTCAGGACCACGCCCATGGCGCCGGTGCAGCTCACCACGACGTCCGCGAGGGCCAGTTCGCAGGGCACCGCGGCCATCTCCACGGCCGAGGCCGTGCAGCCGGGGCCGCCGGGCTCGGTGAGGATCTCGGCCAGGCGCTCGGCGCGCTCCACGGTGCGGTTGGCGATCGCCACGTGCGCGACGCCCGCGCGGGCGAGCGTCGCCGCCGCGAGGGAGGACATCGAACCGGCGCCGATGACCAGGGCGCGCTTGCCTGCCGCCCACGCGGCCACGTCCGCGCCGGCGGCGAGCCGCTCCAGGCCGAAGGTGACCAGGGACTGCCCGGCCTTGTCGATGCCCGTCTCGCTGTGGGCGCGCTTGCCGACCCGCAGGGCCTGCTGGAAGAGGTCGTTCAGCAGCCGCCCGGCCGTGTGCAGCTCCTGGCCGAGCGCGAGGGCGTCCTTGATCTGGCCGAGGATCTGGCCCTCGCCGACGACCATCGAGTCCAGCCCGCACGCCACCGAGAAGAGGTGGTGGACGGCCCGGTCCTCGTAGTGCACATAGAGATAGGGGGTCAGCTCGTCCAGTCCGACGCCCGTGTGGCGGGCGAGCAGCGTGGACAGCTCGGCGACACCGGCGTGGAACTTGTCCACGTCGGCGTAGAGCTCGATGCGGTTGCAGGTGGCGAGCACGGCCGCCTCGGTGGCGGGCTCCGCCGCGAGGGTGTCGTGCAGGAGCTTGATCTGGGCGTCGCGCGCGAGGGCGGCACGCTCCAGCACGCTGACGGGCGCGCTGCGGTGGCTCAGACCGACGACGAGGAGACTCATGCCGGCATCACGGCGGGAACATCCCCGTCCGGGCCCTTCCGGCTGTCGGCCGCCGGGCGCACGGCCGCGGCGGTCCGCGCGGCCACGGTGGCCGGCGCGCTCTCCTCGCCGGCCTTGCGCTGCTCGTGGAAGGCCAGGATCTGGAGCTCGATCGACAGGTCGACCTTGCGGACGTCGACGCCCTCCGGCACGGACAGCACCGTGGGCGCGAAGTTGAGGATCGAGGTGACCCCGGCGGCGACGAGCCGGTCGCACACCTGCTGGGCGGCGCCGGCGGGGGTCGCGATGACGCCGATGGACACGCCGTTGTCGCTGATGATCGATTCGAGCTCGTCGGTGTGGCGCACGGGCAGCCCGGCCACCGGCTTGCCGGCCATGGCCGGGTCGGCGTCGATCAGCGCGGCCACGCGGAAGCCGCGCGAGGCGAAGCCGCCGTAGTTGGCGAGCGCGGCACCGAGGTTTCCGATGCCGACGATGACGACCGGCCAGTCCTGGGTCAGGCCGAGCTCGCGGGAGATCTGGTAGACGAGGTACTCGACGTCGTAGCCGACACCGCGGGTGCCGTACGAGCCGAGGTAGCTGAAGTCCTTGCGCAGCTTGGCGGAGTTGACGCCCGCCGCGGTCGCGAGTTCCTCGGAGGAGACCGTGGGCACCGAGCGCTCGGAGAGCGCGGTCAGTGCACGCAGATACAGCGGTAGCCGGGCGACGGTGGCCTCGGGGATCCCTCGGCTTCGGGTCGCCGGTCGGTGAGTTCGGCCAGTTGCCACGGTGCTCCTGCGGGTAGAGCGGGGCTGCGGGCGGCGCCTCGTCCCAGGACCGCCCCGTCCCCCGCAGGCTATGCCTTTGTGAACGCGTGCACAAAGATGGTGTCCGCTTTGTCCGGGCAAAGTGACCGGCGTCACGCGGTGTTTCGCCCCGATCCGGGAACCATCGGCCGCCCCATGGCGACCGCGGCGGCGCCAGGCGTACGCCGACGGCGACACGTGCCCTCACTCCTCATCGCCATACCCCCGGACACCAACAAATCGACACATGATGGTAGTCGACTCAGGCACCCAAATCCGTCCGGCGGGATTCCCCTTCCGGGTCCGCCGGGTGCCGCCGGGCACAATGGCCCCATGAGTCCGCTGCTGCGCCGCAACGCCCGCAAGAACCCCGCCGACAGCACGGTGACGCTGATCGGCAAGCCCGGCTGCCACCTGTGCGACGCCGCCGAGGCGGTCATCACCGAGGTCTGCGCCGAGCTGGGCGCGCGCTGGGAGAAGAAGGACATCAACGAGGACGAGGAGCTGTACCGCAAGTATTGGGAGCAGATTCCGGTTGTCCTGGTGGACGGCGCCCAGCACGACTTCTGGCGCGTGGACCCGACGAGGCTGCGCAAGGCACTCGGCGCGGCCTGAGCCGCGGCCGGAGCGGTGGCGTCCGCACCCTTCGAGCGCACCGGAGCCCCATCCGGCCGTTGCCGGGCCGGAGCCACACACAAACCCGCCCCAAGCGAACGCGCAGAGGCGTTACCCCGAACAAACTGGCTATGCTCCCCGCATGGCCGCACTGGGATGGATCACTCCCCGCAAGCGCTCCGCCACCGCACGCAGCGTGCTGGCAGGCGAGGCCGCGGCGGAGGCAGCCCGCAAGACCGCTCAGGAGAACGCCGACAGCGCCGGGAGCGCCCAGGGCGCGGAATCCGCCGAGCCGGAATTCCCCGTCGTCGGCGACGTCCGGGCGGCCGCCTTCTTCGACCTCGACAACACCGTGATGCAGGGCGCGTCCCTCTTCCACTTCGGACGCGGCCTCTACAAACGCCATTTCTTTCACAAGCGCGAGCTGGCCCGCTTCATCTGGCAGCAGATCTACTTCCGCGTGGTCGGCGCGGAGAACCCCGAGCACGTCGAGGACGCCCGCAACAGCGCCCTGTCCATCGTCAAGGGCCACCGCGTCTCCGAGCTGATGTCCATCGGCGAGGAGATCTACGACGAGTACATGGCGGAGCGCATCTGGCCGGGCACCCGCGCGCTCGCCCAGGCCCACCTGGACGCGGGCCAGAAGGTCTGGCTGGTCACGGCCGCGCCCATCGAGGCCGCCACGATCATCGCCCGCAGGCTGGGCCTGACCGGCGCGCTGGGCACGGTCGCCGAGTCGATCGGCGGCGTCTACACCGGCAAGCTGGTCGGCGAGCCGCTGCACGGCCCCGCGAAGGCCGAGGCCGTCCGGGCCCTGGCCGCCGCCGAGGGGCTCGACCTGGCCCGCTGCGCGGCGTACAGCGACTCGGTGAACGACATCCCGATGCTCTCGATCGTCGGCTACCCCTACGCCGTCAACCCGGACAGCCGCCTGCGCAAGATCGCCCGCGAGCGCGGCTGGCGCCTGCGCGACTACCGTACGGGCCGCAAGGCGGCCAAGGTCGGCATCCCGGCCGCCGCCGGGGTGGGCGCCCTGGCGGGCGGCGCGGCCGCGGCGATCGCCCTGCACCGCCGCCGGCGCTGACCCTGGCCCGGGTTCGGAGAAGGACCGCCGGGACACGGGGGAGGCGCCCAGCGGCCGCTGTGAGCGCCGGCGCCGCCGCGTCAACACCCAGCGCGCGTATCCCGCCACCGGCGTACGGCCCGTTCGGGTGCGCCCGCAACAGCGCGTAGTCGTTCGTCACCCTCAGGCAATCCTGTCGTCATACCCTCACACGGCCCCCGCCAGTCCTTCCGTGACTGGATTGCCACAACACGCAGCCCATTCGGCCACACCATCGCCAAATCTGGTCAACTTCCTTTCATAGTTCGATATTTGATCGATCCCGAAGCGGTAAGAGATCGAACGGAAACGGTGATTTGAGCAACTCGGTGTAGCGCCGCCTGTACGAAGCGTTATTCTCCTCAGACGCAAACCGGTACCCCCTTGTCCCTACGACGAGTGAACGGTTCCGTACTGCACGTGATGGAAGCTCTGCCTCTGGGAGTCCCGTGTACCCACACGTCGGGGTTGACGCCTCGGGCCTGGCTACGCTGCGCGCAACGGTCCTCGACCGCCTGCGCGGCTTCGTCCCCACCGCGTACGCCGTCCCCGCCTTCGCCACACCCGTCCCCGCCGGCCCCTGCTACGCCCTCGCCGAGGGCAGCGCGGCGGCGGTGGGCAGACGCGCCCGCCGCGGCGCCGGCGCCGGTACGTCCACCACCACCCGCCGCCCCAGCGCCGACAGCGACAGCGCCCGGATGCTCGACCTGGTCGAGCGCGCCCAGGCCGGCGAGGCCGAGGCCTTCGGCCGGCTCTACGACCAGTACGCCGATACGGTCTACCGCTATATCTACTACCGGGTGGGCGGCCGGGCCACGGCCGAGGACCTCACCAGCGAGACGTTCCTGCGCGCCCTGCGCCGGATCGGCACCTTCACCTGGCAGGGCCGCGACTTCGGCGCCTGGCTGGTGACCATCGCCCGCAATCTGGTGGCCGACCACTTCAAGTCGTCAAGGTTCCGGCTCGAGGTGACCACCGGCGAGATGCTCGACGCCAACGAGGTCGAGCGCAGCCCGGAGGACTCCGTCCTCGAATCCCTCTCCAACGCCGCCCTTCTGGAGGCGGTCCGCAAGCTCAACCCCCAGCAGCAGGAGTGCGTCACGCTCCGCTTCCTCCAGGGCCTCTCGGTCGCCGAGACCGCCCGCGTCATGGGCAAGAACGAGGGCGCCATCAAGACCCTCCAGTACCGCGCGGTCCGCACCCTGGCCCGCCTCCTCCCGGACGACGCGCGCTAACTCTGTGCGCCTGTTCACTCACCAGCGGTCACATCCTCAAGGGCGCGTAACCCGGCCGCCGCGCCAGTCGTTGTGCGGGATGCAGACTCCCTGCGGTCACGTCATGCCCGTATCCCCTCACTCGATCGAGTGGATGCGTTCAAGGCGTGCAACCCTCCCGGTCTTGAGGGGAGTCGACCGTCATGACGAGAGGAGGTGCCGCCTGTGATCGCGAACGTTTCGGCGCACCGGCGGGCGAACGCCTTCGCCCAGGCCCTGGACCAGGAACCCCAGGGCGCGGCGGCCACACAGCCCGGCCCACCGGCGGACGACGCCGAGCAGGGGAAGCTGCTGGCCCTGGCGAGCGAGCTCGGCGGCCTGCCCGCACCCGAGCTCGACCCCGAGATCAAAACCGTGCAGCGGGCACAGCTGATCGCCGCCATGGAGAGCCAGTTCGCTTCAGGATCCGCTGCCGCCGTTCCCGAGCCGCGCGGCAGCAGGACCCGAGGGCGAGGGGCGCACCGGGCGCTGAGCAGGCTGAAGCCACGCTCCCGCTGGACCAAGGGGCTCGCCGCGGGCGGGCTCACGGTGGGCGTGGCCGCGGGTGCCTTCGGCGGGGTCGCCGCGGCGAGTTCCAACGCCCTCCCGGGCGACTCGCTGTACGGCCTGAAGCGCGGCATGGAAGACATCAAGCTCGGTATGGCCGACGGCGATTCCGCCCGCGGCGGCCTCTTCCTGGACCAGGCGTCGACCCGGCTCCACGAGGCGCGCCGCCTGATGGAGCGCGGCCGCTCCGGGCCGCTCGACTCCGAGGCCCTGAGCGAGATCCGCAAGACCCTCTTCGGCATGCGTCACGACGTCTCCGAGGGCCACCGCCTGCTGCACGCGGCCTACAAGCGCGACGGCTCCCTGGGCCCGATGGAGCGGCTCGACTCCTTCGCCTCGCTGCACCGCGAGGGCTGGAGCCAGCTCCGGGAGAAGCTGCCCGCCCAACTGGCCGACGTGGGCAATCAGGTCAGCTCGGTCTTCGCGGCCATAGACAGTGACGTCGGCCCGCTGCGCTCCCTGCTGCCCCCGCCCACGGGCAAGCACGCGGCACCCAGGGCCGGCACCCCCCGGCACGGCTCCGACAGCGGGACGAACAGCCGCCCGGCGTCGCCGCCGTCGGCCGCCTCGACCACCGACGGCAAGCACAGCGGCGGCGGTCAGACGCGCTCGGCGGACCCGGGCGCGCACCAGGAGCACGAGGGCCTCCTCGGGGGCACGGGCCTGCTCCAGCCCCCGCAGAGCCCCGGTGCGTCCGGCCCGGCCCACACCGGCAAGGACGGCAAGGCCACCAAGCAGCCGGACATCACCATCCCGCCGCTCCTCCCGGACATCCTCCCGGGCCTCGGCATCCGCAGCGAACAGGAGAAATAGGGCCCTAGCAGCCCTGGGCGGCCGGTGTTCCTCACCTCGGACCGAGCTCGTACGTCGGAGAGTTCGATGTCTTCGACGTCGGAGAGTTCGGGAGAACACCGGCCGCCGTCATCTCCGGAGCGCCTTCGGGAAAGCCCTCGGAAGAACACCGATCTCAGAAGAACACCGAACGCCGCTGCACGAGCTGCTTGTACAGCGTGTGCTGAATCGTTTCTCGCACCTGATCGGTCAGGTTGAACATCAGCATCGGGTCGTCCGCGGCCTCCGGCGCATAACCGTCCGTCGGGATCGGCTCGCCGAACTGGATCGTCCACTTCGTCGGCAGCGGCACCAGGCCGAGCGGCCCCAGCCAGGGCCAGGTCGGCGTCAGCGGGAAGTACGGGATGCCCAGCAGCCGCGCCACCGTCCGGGAGTTGCCGATCATCGGGAAGATCTCCTCGGCACCCACGATCGAGCACGGCACGATCGGCGCCCCGGCACGCAGTGCCGTGGAGACGAAGCCGCCCCGGCCGAAGCGCTGGAGCTTGTAGCGCTCGGAGAAAGGCTTCCCAATCCCCTTGAACCCCTCCGGCATCACCCCGACCACCTCACCCCGCTCCAGGAGCTTCTCCGCGTCCTCCACGCAGGCGAGCGTGTGCCCGAGCTTCCGGGAGATCTCGTTGATGACCGGCAGGGCGAAGACCAGGTCGGCGGCGAGCATCCGGATGTGCCGCCCGGCCGGGTGGTGGTCGTGCACCGCGACCTGGAGCATCAGCCCGTCGACCGGCAGCGTGCCCGAGTGGTTGGCGACGACCAGCGCCGCGCCCTTGTCGGGGATGTTCTCCAGCCCCTTCACCTCCACCCGGAAGTATTTCTCGTAGAACGGGCGGAGCGCGGACATCACGACCTGGTCGGCGAGCTCCTCGTCGTAGCCGAAGTCGTCCACCTCGTACTCACCGGTGATGCGCCGCCGCAGGAAGCTCAGCCCATGGGCGAGCTTGCGGTCCCAGCCGGCACCGCCCCGCTCCCGCGTCCGCTCCGCCTCGGCGGCCTCCGCGGCCACGGCAGGGCCCTCGTCACGCTGCTGCGGCACGGGCGCGAGGGACGACGGCGTCCGGTTCGTACGGGGCCGGCCCGCTCGCTGGCCCTTCCGCTTGGCCCGCGGTTCCTCGCCGAACGGGATGACCTTCGCGTCCGCCATGGTGGGTGCGCTCCTCAGTTCTGGCCGTGGCCGGCAGGCAGGGCCGCGGCGATCCGGTCGACGGTACGGGCGAGGGTGTCGGGCGGCAGCAGCCCCGGGCCACGGCTGCTCGCGTAGTCCGCGAAGGCCCCGGCGGTCGTGTACCGGGGTTCGAAGCCCAGTCTCTCGCGCATCTCCGTGGTCCCGACCACGCGCCCATGGGTGAGCAGCCGGATCTGCTCCGGGGAGAAGTCCGTCACGCCGACCGAGCGGAGCGCCGAGCCGACCCAGGTGACGGTCGGCAGGAGGAAGGGGAGGGTGGGGCGCCCGAGGCGCCTGGCGGCCTGGGACAGCAGCAGCACCCCGTCACCCGCGATGTTGAAGGTGCCGCTGTTGAAGGTGCCCCTGCGGGGCTCCCCGGCGGCGATCCGCAGCACCTCGAGCACGTCCTTCTCGTGGACGAACTGGAGCCGGGGGTCGAAGCCGAGCACGGTCGGCAGGACGGGCAGGGAGAAGTATTCCGCGAGCGGCGAATCGGCGTGCGGCCCGAGGATGTTCGCGAAGCGCAGGACGCACACGGCCACGTCGGGGCGGCGGCGGGCGAAGGCCCGGACATATCCCTCGACCTCGACCACGTCCTTGGCGAAGCCACCGCTGGGCAGCGACTTGGGCGGGGTGGTCTCGGTGAAGATCGCGGGGTCGCGTGGCGCGGAACCGTAGACATTCGTGCTGGACTTGACCACGAGCCGCTTCACGGAGGGCGTCTTCTGACAGGCACCGAGCAGCTGCATGGTGCCGATGACGTTGGTCTCCTTGACCGTGGCCCGGCTGCCGCGCTTGCCCAGCGGGGTGCCGTTCACATCCATGTGGACGACGGTGTCGACGCCCTGTTCGGCCAGAACCTTGGCGATCGCGGGATGGCGGATGTCCGCCCGTACGAATTCGGCCCCGCCGAGACCGCGCTCGGGAGCCACGGCGTCCACCCCGATGACCCGCTCCACATCGGGCTCGCGCAGGAGGCGGCGGACGAACCGGCCCCCCAGCTGCCGTGCGACTCCGGTGACGAGCACGACCTTGCCCAAGATCAGCGCCTTCCTTCCCGCCCCTTGCCAGTGGTGCTGCCGCGGCCACCGTAGCGGGTCGTCGTCGCGCTGTGGTGACCAGCCGATGCGCGGAGCTACATTTCAAGCCGTAGCGAAAGCTTTACTCACCGCAACGCACCGCAGCCCTCCCACCGCTGAGCGGTGGGAGGGCTGCGGGACGAGCACAGCGGCGCTGCTTACTTCTTGTTGCGACGCTGAACACGCGTGCGCTTGAGAAGCTTGCGGTGCTTCTTCTTGGCCATCCGCTTGCGCCGCTTCTTGATAACAGAGCCCACGACTACCCTCGCTTACATCGATTCACTCGGTGCGGGGCGTCCGAGCCCACACGACCTACATCGGGCCAGCCTACCCGGCACCGGGCGAACAACGTAATCCGAGGTCCCCGTCAGGCTGTTTCCACCCCCACGTAGGACTCTCGGAGGTACTCGTGCACCGCTTGCTCTGGGACCCGGAACGACCTTCCCACCCGGATCGCCGGCAGATGACCGCTGTGCACCAAGCGGTACACGGTCATCTTGGACACTCGCATCACCGCGGCGACTTCCGCCACGGTCAGGAACACGACCTCGTTGAGAGGCCTCTCGCCAGCAGCCATGACACACCTGAACCTTCCGCACATGACGCGCACCGGCTTCCCCTCCGGTGACTCCTCGTCGCTGCGCGCTCACTCCCCAGGTTAGGGGCGGGTGATGCGAGTGGGGAAGAGGAGCAGCCATCGGCCGCCTACTGTGACAGACACGCTCGATTGAGTACATAGCGAGTAAGCGGTCGGTAGTAATCAGACCGCACAGTGTCATCAAGCGGAACGGCGACGGACACCCGTCCCTCCGCCTCGGCGACGAACGGCGCGGGGTCGTCCGAGTCCGCCAGGCCGATGGCCTCAATGCCCAGCTGACCTGCCCCGCAGACCCACCCGTGGTCCCCGACGACCAGGGCCGGCAGCGGTTCTCCTGCGTCCATCGCCGACGCCAGCGCCACCCGAAGCGGGAGCGGTGAATGCGTATGTGCGCCCGGCTCACTCGCGCCCCTCCGTGCGCCGGGTTCACGCACCAGCGCGACTCCTTCAACGTAGTCAAGGTTGTAAGTACGTACCCCGAACCGGGTCGTTATGTCGACACTTCGACCCTGCGCCGGGGTGAGGACAGTGCATCCCGCCGCCGAGAGACCCGCGGCCAACCCGGCGTAGAAGCCCAGGAGTCGATGGGGATGACCGGTGCCGAACAGCACCGGAGCACCGCTCGCGGCCGCCGCCGCCAGCCGGTCCGCGAAGGCATCGAGTGCCGCGATCGTACGGTCGGGGTCGATCACGTCCTGTCCTGACGAGTGGTCAGGATCGGCCGAAACCCCGCACCTTCGCCCCATCAGCTGTAACAACTCCCCCAGGGGCCAGTCCCGTTCGGGCTCCAGCCCGATCAGTGCCCGCGGGTCCCGGGCCACGAACATGCGATACCGGCCCAGACTGCGCTCCCGCGTCGTGGCCACCGTTCCGGCCAGCCGGGCGGCCAGCAGATGCGCACGCAAGGTGCGAGCACTCAACACACCCCGATGCTGCCGCACCACGGGGGACGGCGCGCCCTTTCGGCCCCGGATCCCACACTTGGCGTAACAGGGCGGCCGGGGCCCGGCGCTACGGCAGCAGCCCGTGGGACGGGAACACCGCCCGGCGCGTGGCGAGGATCGCCTGGTCCACCCGGTCCCCGGGGTCGTAGCCGGAGTCGAAGTCCTGCCACACCGGCACCACCCCGTCCGTCATCCGCAACGGCCCCAACTGCCGCGTCCGCCGGAACACTTCCGCGCGCCACTCCTCCGGCACGGCGGAAGCGGGCTCCACCGGCCGCCCCGCCGCGATGCCCACCAGGTGCGTCCAGGTCCGCGGCACCACGTCCACCACCGCGTAGCCCCCGCCGCCCAGGGCCACCCACCGGCCGTCCGCGTGCGCGTGCGCCAGCTCGTGGCACGCCTCGGCCACCGTCCGCTGCGCGTCCAGCGAGACCGCGAGATGGGCCAGCGGGTCCTCGAAGTGGGTGTCCGCCCCGTGCTGCGTCACCAGCACCTGCGGCCGGAAGGCCGCCACGAGCTGCGGCACGACCGCGTGGAAGGCCCGCAGCCACGCCGCGTCCCCCGTCCCGGCCGGCAGCGCCACGTTGACCGCACCGCCCTCCGCCGCCGCGGCCCCCGTCTCCCCGGGCCAGCCGGTCTGCGGGAAGAGCGTGCGGGGATCCTCGTGCAGCGAGATCGTCAGCACCCGCGGGTCCTCCCAGAACGCCGCCTGCACCCCGTCACCGTGGTGCACGTCGACATCCACGTACACGACCCGCTCGGCCCCCAGCTCCAGCAGCCGGGCCACGGCGAGGGCCGCGTCGTTGTACACGCAGAAGCCCGCGGCCGCCCCCGGCATCGCGTGGTGCAGGCCGCCGGCGAAGTTCACGGCGTGCAGCGCCTCCCCGCGCCACACCGCCTCGGCCGCGGCCACCGACTGCCCCGCGATCAGCGCCGACACCTCATGCATCCCCGCGAACGCCGGATCGTCCGCCGTGCCCAGCCCGTACGAGCCGTCGGCCGCGGCCGGATCGGCCGAGGCGGCCCGCACGGCCGCGATGTAGTCCTCGCGGTGCACCAGCCGCAGCGTCGACTCCCCCGCCGCGGGCGCGGCGGTCACCCGCAGCTCGCGGTCGAGCCCGTACGCCTCGACCAGGCGCATCGTCAGCGCGAGCCGCACCGGATCCATCGGGTGCCCGGGGCCGAAGTCATAGCCCGTTACCGCCTCGTCCCACATCAGCTGTGCTCGGCCGCTCATGACCGCCACCGTAGCGGGCGCCGGAAGGGCCGAACGAAGGGGCGTACCGGAAAGTAGCAAGCACCAGAATCATCGGCACGACCATGGCCCACCGATAGCTCCACAATTCCCCGAGCGCGCCCACGAGGGGTGAACCCACCAGAAATCCCACATAGTTAAAGATATTGAGCCGGGCAACGGCCGCATCGGACGCCCCGGCCCCCAGCCTTTCCTCCGCATTCCTCCCGGCCGCCGCGAAAGTCTGCGGAACGACCACGCTCAGGCCCAGCCCCAGCACGGTGAACCCGGCCGCCCCGACCCACGCCCCGGGCGCCACCGCCACCACCGCGAACCCACAGGCCGCGAGCACCGCCCCCGCCCGCACCACCCGCACCGCCCCGAAACGCCGCACCTCCAGATCACCGACCGCACGCCCCAACAGGGTCGTGGCCATATAGGCGTTGTACGGCACGGTGGAGACCTGATCGGAACTGTGCAGCACGTCCTGGAGGTACTTGGCACTCCAGTTGGAGACCGTGGAGTCCCCTATATAGGCGAACGCCATCACCAGACACAGCGGCAGGAGAAAACGCATACCGCGATCGGCCGCCCGGCTCCCGAGCGCGTCCGCGAGCCGTACGTCACCGGGGCTCCGGTCGGCGTACCAGCCACTCGCGAGGAGAGCCGCCGGCACCGCCACGGCCACCACCGGCGCGTAGATCGCGGCGAGCGGCAATCCCTCGTGTGCACCCAGCCAGGCGAGCGACGCCCCGACAATGCCACCGAGGCTGTACGCGGCATGAAAGCCGAGCATGATGCTGCGCCCGTACGCCTGCTGAAGGCTCACCCCGAGCATGTTCATGGACGCGTCGAGCCCACCGACCGCCAGCCCGAACACACCGAGGGCGACGGCCACTTGCCACAATTCGCGACCTGAACCGGCCGCGAGCAGGGCGAGGGCCGACGACCGGCTGCACCCAGCGGAGTACGATCCCGGGCCGTGCCCTCGCCACCAGGTGCTCGGTGGCGATACTGCCGATTCCGGCGAGAACCGGAACGGCCGCGAGGAAGACGGGCAGCAGCCCGTCGGATATTCCGTACCGGGTCTGGATCGCCGGTATTCGAGTCACCAGGAGAGCGAAGACCGCGCCCTGGATGAAGAAGCTGACCGCCAGGGAGAGCCGACCGTTTCTCAGCCGCGAGCGCGCATCCGTCATGGCCGATGAGAGTACGGCGCGGCACTACCCCTGGGTAGCTCGCTCACACGATTCGCCGGCACACGATTCACCGGCACACGGTTTGCCGGCGCGGAATCACGCGAGGAGCCCCGGCAGCTCCGAGAGACTGTCGAACCGTCCGGTCGCCCCGGTCAGCCGGTCCCTCGGCGTCAGGGAGGTCAGCGCGTACACATCCATTCCCGCGGCGGTCGCGGCCTGGATGCCGCGCGGGCTGTCCTCGATCACCACACACCGCTCCGGGGCGACGCCCATGGAACGGGCGGCGTGGAGAAAGAGGTCAGGCGCCGGCTTTCCCTTGCCGACATCGTCCGAGCTGAAGATCCACTCGTCCTCGAACCACTCGTCCAGCCCAGTGCGCCGATGCCCGACGCGAATGCGCTCGTGCGAACCGGACGACGCGACGCAGTACGACACCCCCTCGGCCACCAGCTGCTCCAGCAGTTCCACCGCACCCTTTATGGGCTGGAGCTCCCGGTCGAAAGCCTCGAAGGTGCGCGCGTGCAGCGTGTCGTCGAATTCAGTCGGCAGCTGCTGCCCGGTCCGCTCCAGCACGAGGTCGTGGATGCGGTGGACGGCGGCGCCCATGTAGTCGCGGAGGGAGTCCTCGTAGCTGGTGGCATGCCCCAGCTCGGTGAGGTACGCGGCCAGGATCCGGTTCGCGATCGGCTCGCTGTCGACGAGTACGCCGTCGTTGTCGAAGATGACGAGGTCATAGCGCATGACGTCACCTTAAGCGCAAAAATGCCTCAGGCCCCGGGTCTATGACCCAGGGCCTGAGGCTAAAATTTGTTCGGCGGCGTCCTACTCTCCCACACGGTCCCCCATGCAG
>NZ_JBIAWF010000039.1:0-43347 GCF_042895325.1 Streptomyces sp. NPDC001407 | reverse complement strand
CCCCCCGGAGCGGGTACCACATCGCTGCGCGATGTGCAAGCGGGGCGGTCGCTGCGCTCCCGCTGGCCCTCGCGGTGCGAGGGCGCCTCCCTCCGCTGCGCTCCAGGAGGCAGTGGGGCCGGCCGCTGCGCGCCCGGCAGGCCGCGCGGTGCGCGGCCGTGGCGGCCGGAGTTCTGACGGTGCGGCTAGTGGGGCCTCCAATGCGGGAGTTGGGGAGTGCTTCGCACTCCCGGGCGGGTCCGCTGCGCTTCCCCGCCTGACGGTCCTTCCGGCTGCGCCTCCAGAACCATCGGAGCCCGCTGACGCGGGCCGGGCTGGCTAGAAAGGGCGGGGGTCGCTCGTTCGTGTCGGGTTCCAGTGTAGCGGGTGCATCAGGATGATGCAGCATGTACCGTTGGCGAAAACACCAGACACCCCCCAACCATCTCGGAGATCTTCCAAACCCCAGAGAGGAACGGCCGCAGATGACCGGTCACCACGAATCTACCGGACCAGATCCCGCGCTGAGCAGCGATTCTCTGCGCCGGGTGACGCAGTACCAGACGGCGGGCGTGAACGCCCGGTTGAAGCTGTTCGCGCTCCTGGAGGCACAGGGCGTGCCCGCGAGCGAGGCGGACGACCTGGTGGCCGCGCTGGAGGCCGGAGCAGTTGCCGGGGCACAGTGCGAGGTCGTAGAGCGCGATGTGTACACGGGCGCCAGGGGCGAAGAGTTCGGAGAGGGCTGGTACGCGGGTGTGACGGCCGTGAGCGAGGCCCTGGTGGGCATCGCGGACCGGGACTGGATGCGGCGTGGCGGGCGGTCAGCCGGGGCTGCTGAGCTGGCCGTACATATCGCGGACGTGCGGCGGCGTGAACGGGCTGACCTGGTGCGGCTGGAGGCGTTCGTCCGCGAGGCCGTGCTGCCGTGCACGCACCCGAACACCACGCAGCGGCGCTGGGTTCTGGAGGTCCTGGGTGAGGCCGGCGGTCTGTGCACGGCGCGGACAGTGGAGATGTCCAGCGGGGACGTTGTCCTCTGCACCCGCGAGGCCGGGCACTACGACCCGGACGACAAGCCGTCCTTCACGGACGGAAAGCCCGGCGGCTGGCATCTCGCGGGCGCATCGATCTGGAGTGACGCTGGTGCGGCCTGCTATCCGCACGAGGCCGTCTGAAAACCACGGTAAATTAGGCATCGGGGAGGCAAGGAAATGTCAGCGATTCAGCTCAAGGAACACCAGGTCGACCAGAGGTCGGCTTTCCGTAAATGGGTGGGATTCCCTGCAAGGTCGTCTGTGCCCCCGCAGGGGGCGCGTGGAACGATCGTGTCCGCGACCGGGTCGGGCAAGACGATCACGGCCGCCGCGTGCGCGCTGGACTGCTTCCCGGACAGCAGGATCCTCGTCACCGTCCCGACCCTGGACCTGCTCGTACAGACCGCCCAGGCATGGCGCCTGGTAGGCCACCGGACCCCGATGGTCGCCGTGTGCTCGCTGGAGAACGACGCGGTCCTGAACGAACTGGGCGTGCGCACCACCACCAACCCGATCCAACTCGCCCTGTGGGCCGGGTCCGGACCGGTCATCCTGTTCGCCACGTACGCCTCCCTCGTGGACCGCGAAGACGTCGAAGCTCCTCTGGGTCAGCGGAAGGTGCGCGGGCCGCTGGAGGCCGCGCTGGCGGGCGGGGAGCGCCTGTACGGGCAGCAGATGGCGGGCTTCGACCTCGCGATCGTGGACGAGGCCCACGGCACCGCCGGCGATCTCGGGCGGCCGTGGGCAGCGATCCACGACAACCAGCGAATCCCCGCCGACTTCCGGCTGTATCTCACCGCGACCCCGAGAATCCTGGCCGCCGCCCGGCCCCAGAAGGGCGCGGACGGCCAGGAGCTGGAGATCGCGAGCATGGCCGACGACCCGGACGGCACATACGGCGCGTGGCTCGCGGAGCTCGGTCTGAGCGAGGCGATCGAGCGCGAGATCCTCGCCGGATTCGAGATCGACGTCCTGGAAATCCGCGACCCCTCGCCCGTCCTCGGGGAGTCGGAGGAGGCGCAGCGGGGCCGGCGCCTGGCGCTCCTGCAGACCGCACTCCTGGAGCACGCGGCGGCGTACAACCTGCGCACCGTGATGACGTTCCACCAGAAGGTGGAGGAAGCCGCGGCGTTCGCGGAGAAGCTGCCGGAGACCGCAGCCGAGCTGTACCTGAACGACGCCTCCGATGACGATCTGGCCGCCGCGGACCGGTTGTCGACGTCGTCGATCGACGCGGAGTTCTACGAGCTCGAAGCCGGCCGCCACGTCCCGCCCGACCGGGTGTGGTCGGCATGGCTGTGCGGCGACCACCTCGTCTCCGAGCGGCGCGAGGCGCTGCGCCAGTTCGCAAACGGCATCGACGCGGCCGGCCGCCGGGTGCACCGCGCCTTCCTCGCCTCCGTGCGAGTGCTCGGGGAGGGCGTGGACATCACCGGCGAGCGGGGCGTGGAGGCGGTTTGCTTCGCCGACACCCGCGGCTCCCAGGTGGAGATCGTCCAGAACATCGGCCGGGCGCTGCGGCTCAACAAGGACGGCAGCACCAAGGTGGCCAGGATCATCGTGCCGGTGTTCCTGGAGCCTGGCGAGGACCCCACCGACATGGTCGCCTCTGCCTCGTTCCGCCCCCTTGTAGCCGTGCTCCAGGGCCTGCGCTCGCACGACGAGCACCTGGTCGAGCAGCTCGCCTCCCGCGCACTCACCAGCGGGAAGCGCAAGGTCCACATCCGGCGCGACGAGGACGGGCGGATCATCGGGGCCGGCGGCGAGGGCGACGTCGAGGACCAGGAGCAGGACGACACGCAGGCCGCCGCCGAAGCAGCGCTCCTGCACTTTTCCTCCCCGAGGGACGCGGCGACCATCGCGGCATTCCTGCGCACCCGTGTGTACCGGCCGGAGTCGCTGGTGTGGCTGGAGGGCTACCAGGCGCTGCTGCGCTGGCGGGCGGAGAACGAGATCACCGGCGTCTACGCCGTGCCCTATGACGTGGAGGTCGAGGTCGGCGTCACGAAGGACTTCCCCCTCGGGCGGTGGGTGCACCAGCAGCGCAAGGCCCTGCGGGCGGGTGAGCTGGAGGACCGGCGCAAGGTCCTCCTGGACGCCCCCGAGGCCGGGATGGTCTGGGAGCCGGGCGAGGAAGCGTGGGAGGCCAAGCTCGCCGCGCTCCGGTCGTACCGGCGGGCCACCGGGCACCTCGCGCCCCGGCAGGACGCGGTCTGGGGCGAGGGCGAAGCGATGGTGCCCATCGGGCAGCACATGGCCAACCTCCGCCGCAAGGGCGCCAAGAACGGCCTGGGCAAGGACCCGGAGCGGGCGCAGGTACGCGCCGCACAGCTGACGGCGATCGACCCGGACTGGGACTGCCCGTGGCCGCTGGACTGGCAGCGGCACTGCCGCGTCCTCGCGGACCTGGTCGACGCCGACGGCAGCCTGCCCGAGATCCAGCCCGGCGTGCTGATGGACGGCGACGATCTCGGCAAGTGGCTGGAGCAGCAGAAGCAGCCGGCCGCCTGGGCGCGGCTCCTTCCCGAGCAACAGGAGCGGCTGTCCACGCTGGGCATCAAGCCACTCGAGGCGCCGTCTCCCGCCCCGGCGACCACGCGTGCGGTGAAGGGCCCGGGCAAGGCGCAGCAGGCGTTCCAACGGGGCTTGGCGGCCCTCGCCCAGTGGGTCGAGAGGGAAGGCGCCCACCGGCCCGTGCCAAGGGGACACGGCGAAGAGATCGCGGTCGACGGTGAGGCGGAGCCGGTGATCGTGAAGCTGGGCGTGTGGGTCTCGAACACCAGGTCGAGGCGCGACAAGCTCACCGCGGAGCAGCTGGACGCGTTGCGGAAGCTGGGCGTGGAGTGGGCGTGATCGGCCACTGATCCGAACCGGCACCGAGGCCCCGGGCGTCAGCCCGGGGCCTTCGTCTTGCCCGCCGACGCCGGACGAGGGTGCAACACGGGCCCCGGGACGGACGTGGACTGGTGTTTGTGCAGGTCGTGGGTGCAACGCACAGGCGTGTTGCAGTGCCTGTGTTGTGGTGCCGGGCGTCCGCGTTGCAGTCGTCGGCAGCAGAGCGAGGCGATGCCCGGACGGGTGATTTTCCCTCGCGTACGCGGGTGCGGATCTAACCGAATAGATCCAACTTGCCCATTTTTAAAGCTGCTTGACAGAATTTCAGATGTTCTGTCACGGTCGTGTTCGCCCACTCCGGGCCGACCCACGAGAAGGGAAGATCCCATGGCACGACGTACCGAGTACGACGAGGGCCAGGCCGCCGGACGTCTCCGGGTGCCCATCACGGCTTTCCGGTGGGCTCGGCACACCGGCCTGGTGCCGGTCCCGGACGCCGACTCCTACCGGTGGTCGCGGGCCGCCGTGGAGGCGATGGATGCGGGGGCGATCCGGGCCGCGCTCCCCCAGGAGCCGATGCCGGGCGGTGTGGCGGCGGACCGGATCGCCGAGGCGCTCGGCACGCCGAACGTGCCGGGCGAGAAGGCGAACGTCACGTCGTTCGTGGTCCGCCGGCTCGTCGCCCGCGGACTGCTCACCGACCTCAGCGGAAACCCGGAGGGGACGCTCCACCACCCCGGGCAGGTTGCCGAGGTCTGCGCCCGCAAGGACCTGGCCGGATTCGTCGCTGCCAACACCCCGCTCGGCCCCGACCAGGCCGCCGTCAGGCTCGGGGTGAGGCGCGTCGACTTCGACTGGATGGTCCGGCTCGACTGGATCCGGCACACCGAGACGATCGAGGTCCGCTTCGGCACTTCCCGCGCCGGAGCCGTCGACGTCCCGCTCTACCGCACGGCCGCCGTCGACGCACTGCCCGCCGCGCACCCCGAGGTCGACTGGAAGCAGCTGCGCACGGTCGAGAAGGGCCGGCGCTCCCCGCTCGCCGCGCTGGCGAAGCAGCCCACCCCGGCCTGACCGTCGGCACGGCCCAGCAGATGACAGCACCTCTTCCCCACGGCTGTTGCGTGGAGAAGAGGTGTCGTCTTCTTGGGTGGGCTTGCCCACCGCGTCTGAGCTGCGGGGACATTCGGTGTCCGATTTGGGGGGCTCCCACCTCCGGTCACACCTTCGGTCCCCTGCTGGAAGCAACCATCCAGGCACCGGTCCAGCCGTCTGTCGGCACAACCCCGTGATCGACGAGGCCGGTGGCGGGCGTCGGGCCCGGTCAATCCCCTTCGGCGATGGGATTCTTGAGGTCGTCCGCGCTCAGGTCGGGATCGTCTTCCGGGCGGTAGCGGTCCGCTCCCGTCACCTGCATCACCAGCTCAATGCGCCGCCACTCCGCGCACTGCACTTCCGTGATCCGCAGGTGCTCCTCGGCGTCGTAGTCGTCCAAGGCGCGGCCGGCCACCTCCCGCTGCTTCTCCAGCGCCTCCGCCGCCTCCTGGGCGATGAGCGTGGCTTCCATGCCGGTGGCCTGCTGGCGGACCCGGTAGCGGTAGTACGCGACCGACAGGTCGCTGAGCACGGTCGGCGTGCCCAGCGGGTCCAGCCAGCGCGTGGGCAACCCGGTATAGGCCAGGGTGGTGGGCAGCTTGACCGGCGCGCCCTCGCCGTCCAGGACCAGGCCCTCGATCCGGTACGCCTCCTCCGACTCCGGCAGCCCGAGGGCCTCAACCTGCTCGACGGTCAGCGGGAGGGCGACCTTGCTGGTGGTCACCGACTCGAACCCGTCCACCATGCGCGCGTCGACGTGCACGTCGGTGACCGTGATCTCGAACCGCCTGCCCCGGTGCAGATGCAGCCGCATGTCCGCGGCGAACTCCTCCCGGTCACGTGGTACCCGGTCCCGCACCGCGGGCGGGATCCGCTGCGGCACGTTGACGATGTACGTACCGCCCACCCGTATGTCCCTGATCCGCACCAGGCACCTCCCCGCCACGGCCTCCAGGCAGCGCTGCGGTGACCAGCAGAAATCCGCCCTCACTCCCAGCCTGCCGCTCCCCCGCGTCCCAGCCAGAGGTAGGGCCGATCGGCCAGCATCCGCCTACGGACGCCCCGGGCAGCATCCGGTGAACGCCGACGGTGGCAGGCCCGTGGCCGTCAGGGTGTCCAGGCGCCGTCCCGGACCGTTGAACGGGCATGGACCTTCACGCCCTCGCCCGGGCCGGCTCGCTGCTGCACCGGGCCCACACCGCGCTGACCGACGTGAGCGAGCACTCGGCCCGCGCCGGGGAGCCGGACGAGGATCAGGCTGTGGCGCAGGAGAAACTCGACGAGGCGGGCGAGCTGATCGGCCTGGCCCGCGACCACGTCCTGGTCGTCTACGCGCTCGCCCAGCTGCGCATCGGCCCGCCGCAGGACCGGTCGGCGCGCATCCGCGACGGGTACGAGGCTCTGGCGGGCGCGGCGGACGCCATGGGAGTGACCACCGACGGCTCGCCGCCGAGGACAGACCTCGCGACGACGCTCGGGACGGCATGCCGGGACATGGGCACGGCCGTGATGCTGCTGGCCCCGTCCCTCGGCCCGAAGGCCACCGCCGGCGCCGGTCCCCACACGCCGGTGCGGCTGGCCACCCATCTGCAGTTGTTCGCCGAGTCGGCCGGTGCCGGGCCCGCGCCGCTGCCCATCACCTAGCGAATCCGCCCTGCCCGGCCACCGGCAGCGTCAGGCTTGCCCAATGCCCCGCCCCGGGCTTGCCCGGCCGTGTCCGCAGGGGGCTTGCCCCGGGTCAGGAGCGGAAGCGCGCGAGCCAGCCGCCGCCCTTCTGCTCGGGCACGGCCTGGCCGTGCTCTTGTTGCCGATGCGCGCCCGGCCAGGCTTGCTGTACTTCCGTGACGGCCTGCCGGTCGCAGTCCTCGCACAGAGACGGCCGGGGTTCTTGGGCACCACCCCAGCCGACGCGCTCGACCGCCCTCCACCGTTCATCGGTGAACTCGGCACCGCAGTTGGTACAGACGGGACGACGGCCGTGCCGCTGGAAGTGCTGCTGCCATGCCCCGTCACGTACCGGCTCCAGGTGCCCCTGATTGCCTGGCGCCGGGACCTTGGCGGTGTTGGCCCTGTGCATGCAGTGGTCGCACAGGTGCGGGTGGGTGTCCTTCGGGGTCCCCCGGTTCGTTGCCTGTGCCGCCTCCCAACGTTCGTCGGTGAACTTCGCTCCGCAGTCGGCGCAGACGGGACGGCGGGCCTCACGCTCGGCGGCCTTCTTCGCCGCCTGCTCCTGGGCCGCCCGCCGCACCTGTGCCTGGTACTCGTCCTGCCGAGCCCTGGCCTCTTCCCGGGCGCGGGCGTCGGCCGCATCGCGGCGGGGATTGCCGATCGCCTCCAGGAGCGTCTGGTTCCCGGGGCGGCCGAAACGCCAGAACACCGGACCGGCCGGTCCGTGCTCGCGCAGGTTCCGCAGCCCGGTCGCGACGATCGGGATCTTCCCGTCGTAGAGGTGGTAGCCGTCCTCGCGCTCACCCGCCCACAGGTGGCGGGTGAGGTCAGCCAGGCGCGGGACGGTGCGATTCGGGTCGCGGGCGCCGATGTGGTTGAACACCAGCAGCACGGGCGGGTGCGGCATGTCGCCGTACCGGCCCTCGGGAGCCGTCCAGCGGGTGCGCCACATCGGGCATTCCTTGCCGTCGGCGTCCTTCATCCTGCGCCGGTAGAAGCGGGCGTACTTCTCCAGCTTGGCGGCTATCTCCTCGGCGGTCTCGTGGCAGTTGTCGACTTCGATGAACAGCAGCGGCACCCCGTCCTGCGGGGCGGTGAGGACGATGTCGGCCTGGGCGCCGCCCTTGCCCGGCGCGTTCCACGTTCCGGTGGCGGGCAGCGGGACCTCGGTCGCGTACGAGGCCAGGGTGCCGATCCCGCCGGGCCCGTCGACGACGGCCCGGGCGGCCGCGACCGCTTCCGCCGGCTCGTCGGCGAGCAGGGCCACATCCGGCTTCGGGCGCAGCATCGCGATGACGGTCTCGTTGACGGCCATGGGGTGGGAGGCGCCGCTGCTGCCCGCGCCGCGGGCGGTGGAGCCCATCTCCGACAGCGGCCGCCGCAGTTCGTGGGAGGCCGCTTCGAGGCCCTTGAGGGTCAGGTTGCGCAGCACCTCGCCCTGTCTGGTGCGGCCGCCGTTCTCCGCCAGGCCGTGCTTGCGCAGATCAGCGAGCGCACCGGCGTGCGCGGCAGTACGGGCGGTCTTCTGCTCCGAGGGCGTCGCCTTGTCGGAGTGCCGGTAGCTCAGGTGCGGTCGCGCGACCCGCTGGACCTGGTCGGCCGTGGCGACCTTCAGCACGCCCAGCACCCGCAGCACATCGCCGCGCAGATCGTTCGACGACCCCGCCGGGTTGGTCTTCCTCTTCCCCGCCATCAGCTCTGCCCCCTTCGTACGGACCGGCCACCGACCGAGCACTGGCCGCTGGCCGGGCGCCGGCCTCGGCCGGTCCGGGAGGGCGTCCGGCCCTCCCGGAACCCGATGATCTCCTCCCGTACGGACATCAGGAGGAGAGAAGAGGGTTGTGACAGTGCGCAGATCACGTTGAATCCGGGCCTGACCAGGGAGTTTGCTGTCACAGCGGGTGCCGGGCACCCAAGTGGGGTCCGAAGGAGTCCCCCAAGTGCCCCCTCAAGGAGCCCGTTCCGGCTTGCCCACGCCGGACCGGGCCTTCCGCCTGCTCCGGCGCCCGGCAGCGCGACCGATCGCTGCTGCCTGGGGTGAGAACGGGGCGTCGTCATCGTCTCGTCTCCTTCGCTGCCCCGGTCGGGGCGGTGATCCGAAGGAGCAGCGTGCACACGTACCCCTTGACCGCGGTCTATTCGCCGCCGCCAGCCAGCCGTGTCAAGGAGGAACGCCGGCAGCCAGCATGCGGGGTGTACCCGGACAAGGGGTCCGCTACAGGGTCGGCCGTCCGAGACGACACCTGGCCAAGGGGGCCCGATTCGCCCCTTGCACACCCAGTTCGTCCATGTCCGAGCGGGGGAGAAATCTCTGGTCTCTGTCCACAGGCCCGCGGCTTGACCCTGCTGGGGACGTCGCCGTGACCCACGCGGTGGCCGTACGACAGGAGACTCCCGTGCCCGAGAACATGCCGACGAACCGCGCGCAGCTGACCCCGGCGCAGGTACAGATCGCGTTCGACTACATCCTGGCGGTCGACGCCGGTGACGACGACACCGTGGACCGGCTCGCGGCCGAGATCCTCCCCCACACCGGTGTGCTGGTCGCCATCGCAGAAGAGATCGTCTTCCCGATGACTGCCCTGTCCGACGACATCTACGACATCAACGCCGACTCCTTCGTCCTGGACGAGCTCGGCGTCATCTTCCTCATGGCCATCCGTGCCTGGGCCCACAAATGCCGCGCCAGCGCGGCATCGACCATCGCGCACTGCATCGTGCACTTCACAGCCCAGATCTTTGCCGACGAGCCGAAGGACGTCACCCGCACCCTGGAGGCGATGCGCGATGAGCGCCTGGAGCGAGCCCGCGCGGTGCACTCCACGCCCGGCGCGCACCAGTAGCCGCACCACCGTCCGCCAACGCGCATCCCACTCGGTGGGCGGTGCGGTGCGCTCGATGGGTCGGGCCAGTTGAGGGCGCCGCGTTTCCCCTTGACACAGACTGCGGTCAAGGGGAAACGCGGCGGGTGCGCACGAAGTGGATGCGCGACACCGTCACCGGCGATGCCGCGCACTCCCCGCATGATGTCGGGCACTCCCTTCCGGTGGGCTCCACTCGCTGGAGTGGATGCCGGGCATCGCCGGTGCGCACCACGGCACCGGGTGCACTCAACTGATGGCCGTCGCCACGGGCCAGGCCCTCGATGCGCACCCCGCACCGGCCGGTGCGCACCCGGTGCGCAACACCGTCGTGTAGTGCGGCGCGCGGTGCGCACCGGCCGGTGCGGTGCGGGTGCGCACCCGGTGCGCACCACGGCCGGCGCGCATCGCGGTGCACACGATGCGGCGCATCCCCGGCCGCACCGGATCACGCATCGTGACGATGCGGCGCATCGTCTGCCGGGAACCGGGTGCACCGCACCACGGCGCGCATCGCGAGCGCATACCGGGACATACAAGGTCTCTAGCGGGCGCTGTCAAGGAGAAACGTCCGCGCTGCGGGACCTGGTCAAGGGGTGCCGTGCGGCGCGGACAAGGGGTTGGTCAAGGGGTCAGCCTGCCGCCCAATGCACCCGCACCGACTCACTCTCCGTGTCCGCCTGCCGGTACGGACGATGCAGCGCACTCGATGCCGGGCACTCGATGCGCACCGGGAGGGAGTGCCGCGCATCGCCGGTGCACATCCGGGTGCACGCGGTGCGGTGCATTCCCTGCACCGCGTGCGCACCGGGGCACCACAGCCACGCACTCGAGTGCCGGCGCCGGGACGGGAGGGTGGCAGTGAAGGCCGTCGGCGAAGACCGTCATGATGTGATCTCGACGCGCGCGTGGGCGCGGCCGTCTCACGTTGAGGGGAACATGAAGCTGACGCCCGACCAGCAGGCGAGCGGGGTGGAGCCGTTGGCCGAGCAGACCGTCGTCGCGGCGTGCGCGCTCGCCGATGTCGCCGGCCCGGAGAGCTGGAGCGTGGGCGCGGTGGAGGACGCGGCCGCCGCCCTGGAGGTGCTGGCCGGCGCCCTCGCACAGCTCGACCCGGAGTGCGCGGAGATCCTGTCCGTCGTACCCGTCGCCGCGGCCGCCGTCCTGGAGCGCGTCGAGCACGTCCGGACCGGCGACGGCCCGCAGGACGACGGCCAGGGTGCCGTCGGGACGAGCACGGCGCTGCGCCAGGCGCTGACGGTGCACGGCATCACCCGGCACCGCGTCCACCAGCTCGGAGCGGCGCTGGTCACCGTGACCCTGGACCCGGCCGACGCGCAGGCCCTGGCCGCGCTCCTCGTACAACGCAACGGGATCCCGGACCAGGCACGGCACGCCGAAGAAGGGTGGGGTGAAGGGCCGGCCGAGACCGCGGCCGCCGCCCTGGCCGAAGCCCTTGCCGCCCACGGACCCAGCGCCTACGCCCGCGTCCTTGCCTCCGGACAGGTCAGCGCGGGACTCACGCCCGGCGCTGCGCGGAGCGTCGTCGCCGCGCTCGGCAGCCGTCCCTCCGCCGGACCTCGCACCGGCCGGCGCCGCGGCCTCGGGCCCGGCTACAAGGGACTCCACACCGGGTGACCGTCCGGCAGGGAAAGGGGCTGTTCGGATACGGGCTGTACCGGCATGATCACCGTCATGGGGAACACGGCGTGGGACCGCAAGACCAAGCGGGTGATCGAAATACCGGGCGACGAGGCGGGCTTGGACTCCGGCTTCGCGTGCGGATACTACGACTCGTCCGGCATCCGCCGCGGCCGCTACATGTGCCGCGCCTGCTTCCAGGACCTGATCCTGCGCGCGCTCACGCCGGACGCCAGGCAGAAGCCGAACTTCCGGCACAAGAACCGACACGGGGACAGCGCGGAGTGCCGGGCCTCTGCCGAACGGCAGCAGGAGATCGCAGCGGACGACCAGGTGGTCATCGAGCTCCGCGACCAGATCATCCTGGCCCTGCCCGGCCTGACGGTCACCCTCGAGCTTCCGGAAGACCCCGACAGCCGGGGAACGGACCCGGCACCACCGAGCTGGATGCCGCCGGCCATCATCGTGTCCGCCGCCGAGGGCCCGGTCGTCATCGAACGGCCACGCAGGCTTCCGGAACCCGAGGACGTCCAGCGGCGCCTTCGTGCGGTGCGCGCCCGATACGGCGCCCGTGCCCGCCACGTGTGGTTCCTGGCCAAGGACCCGCTGCAGTTCGCCCAGTGCGGGCGCCTGGAGGTGAAGCCGCGCGGCCACGAGCGAACCGTCCACGTCACCATCGCTCCGACCGCACAGCAACAGACGATCGTGGCCGTCGGCGGCGGGGTGTACTGGCTCGACGGCCAGCAGGTCCTCGTCCCCTACGGCGTCCACGACTTCACCCACCAGCCCCGCCAGGGCGAGGACTGGGACTTCTGCGACTGGCGCCGGAAGAAGCAGTGGCACCAGGACTGGAGCATCAGCCAGCCCGTTCCCGACGCCGGCGCCACCCGCTGGGGCCTGGTGCCCGCCTCCCTCCACCAGCTCACCCGCGCCAAAGCAGCCTTCACCCTCGCCGAACCGCGCGACATCATGCAGCGACTCGAAGACGTCCAGCGCGCCCGCTGGCGCACCCGACGCGCCGACGCACGAGAGCTGTACACCGCCCGCCGCACGTCTGCCCCGGCCGCCGCCGTGGAGACCCTCGACGCCGGGCAGCCCATACCTCCGGCACTGCCAGAGCAGCAGGACGCCGTCCCGGAGCCGCCCACGGCGCCCGGCCGGACAGATGGTCAGGTACCGAGCGAGCCCAGCGACCAGTCCGCCGTGGCGTCCCCCGCTCCCCCGAACCGTACGGAGTCCGCCTCGACGCCCGAGCTGGCCCCGTCCCCACCCGTTCCTCCGAGCGCGCCACCCAGCGCGCCGCCGGCCGCCCGGCCGACCGCGCCCCAGCCGTCGGCCGTTCCGGCCCCTCCGCCGTACCCGCCAACCACACCGCCCGCCCCGCTCCCCGAACAACGCCCGCGCGGACTACGCGGCATGCTGCGCCGCCTGCTCGGCGGCCAGTAGGAGGTCAGCGGCCCGCGCTGGGTGCGGTCGCATCAGGTGACCGGGTCGCGGTATGCCCTGGCTTGGGTTCGGTACATGGCCGCGTACTCGCCGTCCAGTGCCATCAGGGAGTCGTGGGTGCCTTCCTCGATGAGGCACCCGCCGTCGAGGACGACGATGCGGTCCGCGTTGCGGGTGGAGCCGAGGCGGTGGGTGATCAATACGACGCTGCGGCCTTCGCTGAGGGTGCGGATGCGGTCGTAGACGGCTTCTTCGGCGCGGGGGTCGAGAGCGGCGGTCGGCTCGTCGCAGATGAGGAGGTCGGCGTCGTCGCGGTAGAAGGCTCGGGCGCCGGCGAGGCGCTGCCACTGGCCGCCGGAGAGGTCACGGCCGCCCCACCATGAGGGGGAGAGGTTGGTGTCGAGTCCGTCGGGCAGAGCCTCGATGACGGCGTCGGCGCCTGCGGCGCGGGCGGCGGCCAGGACGGTCCCGTCGTCGCCGTCGCCCTGGCCGAGGGTGATGTTCTCGCGGGCGGTGACGGGCCAGCGGGCGAAGTCCTGCGGGAGCATGGCCAGTTTCTGCCATGCCTGTTCGGGGTCGGTGTCGGCGAGGTTGACCTGGCCCCAGGTGACCGTGCCGGTGGTGGGGGTGTACAGCCCGGCGAGCAGTTTGGCCAGGGTGGATTTCCCGGAGCCGTTCGCCCCGACGATGGCGAGGACTTCGCCGCGCTGGACGTGCACGCTGACGCCCCGCAGGGCGGGCTCGTCGGCGCCGGGGTAGGTGAAGGACACGTCGTGTGCCTCGATCGCCTCGGGGCGAGGGGGAAGGGCGACGCGAGTGTGGGGGATGGGTGTGCGGGCTTCGGCGTCGGTGAGGAATTCGGCCCAGTCTCCGAGGTAGAGGCCGGTCTTGTAGGCACCGTTGACGCCGGTGACGAGCTGGGTGAGAAGGCGCTGGCTGGTCTGGACGGCGATGACGGCGGTGCCGGCCGCGGCGAGCGGGACGCGGCCGGTGGAGGTCAGCCAGAGCAGGGTCGCGTAGACGCCGATGGTGCAGGTGCCGGCGAGGGCGTCGCCCGTGATCAGGTAGCGGGCGCTGGTGCTGCCGACCTGGGCGGCGTGTTCTTCGAGGCGGGTGGTGACGTCGGTGAACCGCTTCAGGAGCCAGGTGCGCATGGTGCCCGCGCGGACTTCGAGGGCGGTGGGACGGCCGGATGTGTGGAACATCCAGGTGTGGCGCAGGCGGCGGTCGGCCAGGACATGGCGGTCGGCGAGGTAGGCGGTGCGGGCGGTGCGGACGGCGGCCCAGCCGCGGGGGAGGACGGCGAGCAGGAGCAGCGGGAGCAGGAGGGGGTGGAGGAAGGAGAGGACTCCGGCGGCTGCGAGGAGTCCCATGAGGGTGGTGAGGACGGTGGTGAGGTTGTCGACCATGAGGTGGGCGTCTTTGGCGGCGCGGCTGGCGGCTTCGGACTGGTCGCACCAGGCGGGGTCGTCGTAGGCGGCGAGGGGGACGCGGGTGGCGGCGTCGAGGTAGCGGTGTTCGGCGATGCCGTCGACTTTGGGGCCGATGCGGGCGGTGGTGGCGACGGTGAGCGCGCTGATGACCGAGCGGGCACTCGCTGCGGCGCCGATGAGGATCAGGGAGGGGACGGCGGCGCGCAGCCGGTCGGTGGTGGCCCCGCCGGCGAGCAGTGGTGTCAGGACGCCGACGGTGGCGTGCAGCCCGGTCGCGGTGAGAATCCCGGAGGCCACCTGCAGCACGGTGGTCAGGAGGAAGGCGCGCCGGTCGGCGGTCCACGCCAGATGGAGGGCGGTGCCGGAGAGGGCGGGCAGGCGCCGGGCGATGGTCAGGAAGGACTCGTCGAGCGCGTGGTCGTGGCGCTCGGCGCTGACGGTGTACTGCGGCAGCGGCCCGGTCTTCGGACAGCCGCGGCGCGGCCACGGCAGCAGAGTGCGCCGTTGCCGCGCCGGGGCTGGGGTGGGGTCCTGATGGTCGGTGGAGGTCGTCACGCCCAGCGCAACGACTCACCCGAACGGGTGGATGTGGTGGCGAAGGGTGGCGAATATTTGTGCGGCCTTACACGCGTAGGGCTGGTGTGTACGGCCAGGCGCGGTCGGCTTCGTCCTGCCCGATGACGGCTTCGGCCGTCTCGATCCAGGCGTGAGCGGCAGCGGGCGCGAACCGGGCGCCGAGGACCCAGTGGACCCGGCGGCGCCGCAGCAAGGCCGCGAGGAACGCCCCCAGGCTCTCCTCGAAGCACGCGGCGCGGCCGGGCCAGGCACGGGCGGCGCGGTGCACGGCGGCGAAGACCGCGTCGGCCTCCTCCGGCGCCGCCGGCGGGAACGGCAGCCGGACAGCAGCGCGAGCCAGGGCGATGGCCGTCCGGACGGGAAGGAAGCGCAGCAGGACGAGCGCGGCGGCGAGGCCCGCGGCGCCGGCCAGACAGTCCGCCGTCTTCGGTGGCCGGCCCGGTCGTGCGAAGAGGATGGCTCCGGGGGCCGGGACGGGCGGGCGCGCGCTGGTGGCCGGGTCAAGGCTGGCGGCGGCGAAGGACTGGGCGAGCAGGGCGAGGTCGGCATGGACCTGCTGGGGGTCGGCGCCGTGCGCGGCCCAGTGGCCGGTGAGCTCCTTGATGGCGACCTCCGTGGTGGTGCCGTCGGCGAGGCGCTGCCACAGGGCGGCGCCGGTGGGGTTGAGGAACACCCACCGGCCGCGCGTGCGGCGGGTGTCGAGGAGCGCGGCTCCGCCCGGCGTGATGGCGGTGTAGATGCGGCTCACGGGCATGGGACGTCCTCCTCGTCGCGCTCCCACCAGGTGTGGCGTGCGGTGTCGAGCGTGGCGAGCCACAGCTCGGTGACCACCAGGGCGTGCAGGCCGGCCAGCGGAGCGGGCACGCCCTGCACGGCGCGCTCGAGGCCGTCCAGCACCCGATGGGGGTCGAGCAGGCCCGCGCCGGCGAGCGCCGAGCCTGCCACGATGCCCCGCACGGTGGGGGCGTTGCGGCGCAGCCCGGCGTAGACGCTGGAGGCGAACGTGGTCTTCGTGGACCGGTGCAGGAGGAAGCCGGGGACCAGGCCGTCGAAGACCGTGCGGGCGAGCGCCTTGTAGACGCCGGGCCGTACCCGCTCCCCCGGCTCGATCGCGAAGGCCGCGTCGACGACCGCAGTGTCGAGGAACGGGGCATGCAGCGGGATGCCCCAGCGGGTGCGGGCGATCGAGTCGAAGGTGGCGTGGCCGTCGGCCATCAGCTCCAGTCCCAGGCGCTCGTGCAGCCGCGCGGGCGAAACGTACGGGTCGGCCTGGGCGGCCCGGGTCTCGACCAGGACGGACAGCGCCCGCCGGCCGCCCCGGGTCAGCCAGGGCGCCGCGGCCGTGGTCGAGCACCAGCGCATCGCCTCCCACGGCGCCGCCCGGCGCGGATCCGCCGCTGCCGACGGCCGGGTGAGGGACGCCGCCAGGGCGGCGAGGGCCTGCGGGTAGCTGGTCGCGACGGCGCGCAGCAGCTCGCCCCACGTCCGGTGTACCCCGCTGCGCCGGGCCCTGGCATAGCTGGCCGCACGTCGCAGCGCCTCGATCCGGCGCCCGCCGAGGTACAGGTCCACGGGGTGGCTGCGGACGGCGTCCAGGACGTCGTCGCCGCCCCGCCCGGTCAGGTGAGCGGTGCTTCCGTGGGCGGTGACGGGCGCGAACTGGGCGTCCTTGATGGCGAGCAGGCCGAGGGTGAACGACGGTGTGTCCGTACGCGGCAGTGCCTGCACATCCTCCAGGCCGGCGAAGTGTCCGCCGGTGCCTTGGCCGTTGACCATCTGGTGCGTGATCCCCGGGACCGTGTCGGCGAGGCGGCGGGCGTAGCGGGGATCGTCGTCACCGGCCAGGTGTGCATCGGTGTAGGTGACGGCGAGCAGCGGGCGCTCTGCGGCTGCCAGGCACGTGATGCTGCTGCTGTCGATCCCTCCGGACAGATCCGCCGACAGCCGCCCGGCCGCCCGCGCGCGACGCCCTGCTGCCGCCCGTAACGCCGCTCGGAGCCGGTCCGCCCCCTCCTCGAACGAGACAGCCGGGGAGTCCTCGCGGGCTGGAACGATGCGGACGGGGCCGTGGTCGGGAAGAACGAGAACGTGGCCGGGCGGAACGCGGCGTACGCCGTGGAAGAGGCTGTGGCCGGCGAGGACATCCACCCCAGTCAGCATGAAGGAGCCCAGCAGCAGCGACAGGTCCGCCCGGGCCCCGGTCACCGCCGCCAGGGGCGCGGCCGCCGTGGCCCACAGCACCTGGTCCTTGAGCGGCAGCCAGTACACCGTCGTCACCCCGGCCCGGTCCCCCGCCACCCGCACGCCCTCCCGCGTGCGGGTCACCGTCAGGTACGAGCCGGACAGCCGCATCGCACTCGCAGTGTCTCCTCGCTCCAGCGCGGCCAGGGCGTCGTCGAGCTCCTGCTCCGTCGCCAGGCAGCAGCCCATCGCCACCAGGCCCGCGCCGTCCGGGGAGCACGCCCTGCGTACTTCCCCGTTCTCGTGGCCGACCGTCCATATCCGTGTCCCGGTCAGGCCGGTGATCTCCCGCCCGCCGCGCAGCCGCACACCGACGCCCCCTCCGGGGCCGTGCCGTCCGGCGATCAACCGCACCGTCACCACCTCGCCTTTCTGCTCGTAGACGCGACAGCGCCCGGGAGGGCTCAAGGCCAGCTCCCGGGCGCCGGATTTCACTCACTCACCGGCAGAGGCCGGGTCACTTCCAGTACTGGGTGTCGTCCGGCTCGTCGTTGCCCGCCGTGCCGAGGGTGACCTCGGCGACGGTGCCCAGAACGGTCAGCATCGGCGCGATGTAGTCGTCGGCCTGCTTGATGAGCTCCATGGCGTCCTCCAGACGTCGTTGTCTCGGATGGAACCGCCGCCCGATCACCCCGGCTTCCGGCCGGCGAGGCCCGAGCGGCGGGCTGCGCACCATCACCATCCCGGCGCCGTGCGCCTGGAGGAAGCCGCGGACAGGATGCGCTCTGGTGCGGCTAAGAGCATCACCGAGCATCCTCGGCAGCCATTCCCCCCGGCCCAACTACCCGGCTACCGTCGATATGTTCGGCCCCGGCTCGGCGAGCGGAAGGGGTGCGGGATGCACCTGCTGGCACGGGCACGAATCGCGCGCGGCTGGAAGCCGCCCCATCTTGCGCGGCTCATCTGCAACCTCGGCGAGGAACGGCACGTCCACGTCGGCACCGGCAGGGACGGCGTGTACCGGTGGGAGCGAGGCCGCGAACCGGACCTGCCCACCCAGTACCTGATCGCCGAGTTGCTCGGCATCCCCGCGAGCGCGGTCGGCCTGTACCCCTGGCCCCGCTGGCTGGCCCTGGACCCGCTCCAGCAGCCCACCCACCACAGCTGGGACGCACCCGGCGCCATCCGGACACTCGGCGAAGTGTCAGGGGAGGAGAACATGACCATGCAGCGACGGCACTTCACCCAGCTCACCGGAGTCGCCCTGACGGCCTCACTGTGGGCATGGCTGACCGCCGACCCCGCAGCGGCCGGCCAGATCACCCAGGCCCGCCGCCTGGGCGAGGCCGCCGTCGCCCACATCGAGGACCGTGTCCGGCAGCTCCGCCACGCCGACGACCTCGACGGCGGCGGCCAACTCCTGACGGAGACCGCCTCGAGCCAGCAGATGCTCGTGCACCTACTGAAGGACCGCAGCTACACCGATGCCCACGGCGCCCGCCTCCACGCCGCCGCAGCCGACCTGACCCGCATGCATGCCTGGGCGATCTTCGACCTGAAGGACACCTGCGCCGACGCCCAGTTCAACGCGGCCCTGCACTCCGCCCACGCGAGCGGAGACCCAGCTCTCGGCAGCCACATCCTGGCGTTCTGGTCCATCGCCGCCAACAACTCCGGCCGGGCGGCCGACGCCGAGGCGATGACCGCTGCTGCTCTGTCCGCCTCCCGCGGCCGCAGCACCCGCCGCGTCGAGGCGATGCTCCTCTCCCGCCGAGCCCGCGCACGCGCCCACCAGCACAACCCCGGCGCCCTCACCGACCTCGACCGCGCAGCCGACCTCCTCGCCACCGCCGACCGCCACACCGGAGACGACCCCGAGTGGGTCAGCTGGTTCGACCAGGCCGAGCTTCTGGGCGCCCAGGCATCCACCCACCTCGACCTCGGCGAGCCCGCCCGCGCCGAGACCCTGTTCAGCCAGACCGCCGCGCTCTTCCCCGCCGACCGCATCCGCACCCAAAGCCTCTTCCTCGCACGGCAGGCCGACGCCCAATGGCGCCAGGACGACCCCGAACGCGCCTGCGCCACCGCGCACCGCGCACTCGACCTCACCGAGGAGATCAGCTCCCACCGCGCCGCCGGCCCCCTGCGCGACCTCGCCACCAGCATGCGCAGCCACGCCGCCATCCCGGCCGTCCGGGACCTCCGCGAACGCATCCACACCACACTGGCCGCCTGACCGCAGACAGCACGAACGCCCGCTCCTTCGCCGGAGCGAGCGTTCGTGTCGGGCGTGTCCGGGACTTTGTGTAAGTCCTCCGGATTCACGTGGTGTTGAGCCGGTCCTCGAAGAAGAGCGAGAACTGGTTCAGCGCCTTCTTCCAGTGTGGCGCGACGTGGTTGACATCGCGCGCCTTGGGGGTGATCAGCTCGCGGACAGCGAGGTAGAGCACCTTCAGCGCGGCCTGCTCGGATGGGAAGTGGCCGCGGTTGCGGGTGGCTTTCCGCAGCCGCGCGTTGATCGACTCGATCAGGTTCGTCGAGTAGACAACCTTCCTTATCTCCGGCGGGAAGGCCAGGTAGGGCGTGAACTCGCCCCATGCGGCCTGCCAGGTCCGCACGATCGCGGGGTATTTCTGGCCCAGCTCGCCTGCGGCGAAGTCGGCCAGGGCCTGTCCGGCGGCCTGCTCGGTCGGCGCGGTGTAGATGTCCTTCAACTCCGTGACCAGCCGGGCGTGATGCTGCTTGGAGGCGAATCTCAGCGACGCACGGATCAGATGGATCACACACGTCTGGACCGTGGCCTTGGGCCAGGTCGCGGTGACCGCCTCGGGCAGGCCTTTCAGCCCGTCGCAGGCGACGATGCACACGTCCTCGACCCCGCGGTTGCGGAGCTCGGACAGCACGGTCATCCAGGTCGTGGCGCCTTCGCCCTCGTCGCCGGCCCACAGGCCGAGGACGTCCTTGCAGCCGTCCATGTCCACGCCGACGGCCAGGTAGACAGGTCTGGACGCCACCGTGCCGGAACGGATCTTCACCCACAGCGCGTCGATGTAGATGATCGGCCAGACGGCATCCAGCGGCCGGTTCTGCCAGGCGTCGAGTTCGTCGGTGACGGCGTCGGTGACCCTGCTGACCAGGTCGGGCGAGACCTCGATGCCGTACATGCCGGCCAGGTGCGAGCGGATGTCGCGCACGCTCATGCCGCGCGCGTACAGCGACAGGACCTGCTCGTTGAACCCGGCCAGGCGCCGGGCGTGCTTGGGTACCAGCTGCGGCTCGAACGAGCCCTCCCGGTCCCGGGGCACCGCCAGGGTGACCGCCCCGGCGTCAGTCAGCACCGTCTTCGGCGAGGTGCCGTTGCGGCTGTTGCCCGAACCGCGGCCCGCCGGATCGTGCTTCTCATAGCCGAGATGCTCGGTCATCTCCGCGTCCAGGGCCCGTTCCAGCACGGCCCGGGTGACCTCCGTCAGCAGCCCGCCCTCACCCAGAAGGGCCGCACCCGAGGCGTCCGCGCGGTCCATCAACCGCTCGACGACCTCGTCCACCAGCTTGTCCTCGACCGGCTCGGCAGCCGGCATCTCCTTGTCGTTCATGTCCGTCCGTCCCGGCTGACAAAGGCCCAGGTCAGGCCCAAGCCAGCCTGTCACATCACGGACTTACACGATCTTTCAGACACGCTCTTCGTGTCTCACGCTGGCGGGTCGTCCCATTCACGAACCTCCAGGGGAGAGGCTGGACGTCAGTCAGCCGATGTGGAGTCCGGCATGGCTACCGGCGCCGGATCGGCGCCGCTCTCGTCGAGGAGGCGGCCCGCCTGGTCGTGGAGCACGGTGACCGGGCCCGCGAGGCCGATCAGCAAGAGGACCAGGGCGTCCCGTAACGGGTGGTCGATGATGCCATCGTGGTCGTTCACCATGTCGTCAGCACCACCCGGTGCGGGTCCACGGGTTCGGTGACCAGATTCAGGAGTGTCCGGCAGCTCCGGGCGAGGTCCGCCGCGCAGAGCGCGGCATTCAGCGGGTAGAGGCGCGGGTCCGGGCGGTGGTAGGCGAGGCGGCGGCGCAGGGAATCGAGGCCCATCGTGACCTGCCCACCACGGTCTTTGTATCTGGCCTCGGCGACCGGCAGCAGTGCCTCGGCGTCGCCGACCAGCCCCGCAGTGACCCTGGCGACTTCGGCCGGGTCGATGCGGCATCCGTCGACCACGGGGCGCAGTCCGGCGGCGATCCTCTGCTCGATCACTTCGACGTTCACCGTGACCGGCCCGTCGGGGCCGTCGACGCAGATGCGGCGGTCCCCGGGCTTCTTGGTGGCGGAGGTGAGAGAGGTGGTCATCGGCGCGGGTCCTCTGTGTAGGCACGGAAGCTGCGAGAGGAGGCGGCGGACCACCGGCCACATCCCCAGGAGAGGCGGTCCGCCGCGCACGTGGGAGTCAACCGCCGGATCGGGCCGCAGGGTCAGGAAGAAGGCACATCTGTTTGCCGATGACGATCAGGAAGTTTTGACCCTTCCGTGACATCGACGGCCCACCCGTTCCTCGCTACGTTCGACAAGTGGGAGAGAACGCGATCCTCCGGAAACACATGGCCGACCTCGGCCTGTCCAGGCCCGAGTTAGCGCGCGAGATGAACCTGGTGCTCAAGCGCCTCACCGGCAAACAGGGCACCTTCTCCGAGCGCACTATCCACGACCTGCTCACCCGCACCCGGACGCCACGGTCGAGAACCATCCTCGCGCTGGAGACGGTCTTCAACTGCCCCGTCGCGGACCTCGGCTTCGCGCCGCCGGCTCGGCAGCACCAGCACGACCCGGAGGATCCCATGAAGCGCCGCTCCTTCTTCGTCGCCGCTCCCCTGGCCGCCGCAGCCGCCGCCGGCATGCCCCCACCGTGTCCCAAAGGCGGTCCGCACCGAATCGGCGCCGCCGACGTCGCTCGCCTGGAGCAGCTGCACGACCAGGCCATCGACGTCGACGACCAGGCCGGCGGCACCGAGGCCACCGAGCGGCGCTGCGCCGCCCTCGCCGCAGAAGCCCTGGAGATGCAACGGGAGGGCAGCGCCAGCGGGCGGGTCCGCTCCCGGCTTTACGCGCTGGCCGCTTCCCTGACCGACTCGGCGATGTGGGCCGCCATCGACGGCCGCCGTACCGACGCTGCCCAGGCCCACCTTCACCACGCCGTGACCCTCGCCTCCCTCTCCGGCGACCAGGCCGTGCAGATCCGCGTGTGGGGCCACGCCGCCGCGCTGTACCGGCAGATGGGCCGCTACACCGACTCCACCGCCGCGGCCGAAGCCGCCCGCGCCGTCCCTCTCTGCCGCACCGACCCGTTCTACGCCTCGATGACCCGGGCGCGGCTGTCTCTCCACCAGGCCCACACCGGCAGCCGCACCGACGTCCTGCGCAGCCTCCACCAGGCCCGCAAAGACCTCTCCCGTGCCGACCACGCCGAACGCCGGCCCCGGTGGACCGGGTTCTACGACGGCGCGGAGACCGAGCTGCTCGCCCTGCAGGCCCACACGGAGATGGGCTGCTGGCAGGAGGCCGAGGCCCGCGCCCATCACACGCTCGCGCTCCTGCGCCCCAGCATGGTCCGCAACCGGGCGCTGACCACCGCCTACCTAGCGGGCGCTCAGATTCAGCAAGGCGAGGTCCAGCTCGCTGTCACCACGGCGAAGTCGGTGCCGGCCGCCGCCGTGCACGGGCGGGTCGCGCACCTGCTGGGCACCTTCACCACCCGCCTCATCGCCACCGCCCCGTCCAGCTCCCACACCCAGGAGTGGACCGCCTACCGGAAGGACATCCTCTGTGCCTGACCGCCTCGAGTTCCGCCGCAGTCGCGACGTGGACGACGTCCGCCAGACGATCCTCGACCTTCACGTCGAAGTCCGCGGCGACTTCGGGCTCCTCGACCGCCCGTTCAACACAGTCGAGCGGTTCGACGAGCGACTGCTCGCCTACGCCCAGCGCCCCGGCTGGGAGACCGTCCTCGCCCGTACGCCCGGCGGGGAGCCGGTGGGCTTCTGCTTCGGAACACCCCTCGCACCCACCACCGGCTGGTGGTCCTCCATGCTCACCCCGCTGCCCGACGGCTACACCACCGAAACCGGCACCAGGACGCTCGCGTTCCAGGAGATCTGCGTGCGCAAGGCGTGGCGGGGGCAGGGCGTCGCCCGCCGTCTCCATGACGAGCTTCTCACTGGGCACACCGAGGAGCGCGTCACGCTGCTGGTGAACCCCGGCGCCGGCGACGGCAAACTCAAAGCCGTCTACGAGAGCTGGGGATACGAGGAGATCGGCAAGCAGCAACCGTTCGAGGACTCACCGAAGTTCGCCGTGATGATGCGCCCGCTCCGGCACGGCTGACGCCACCCATACGGCAGGGGGAGCTACGGCATGGTACGCACCGAGCGAGCGGCCGATCGTGATGCCAGCATCGTCGGACGGCGCACCTTCGCCGCCATCACCGGCGCGGCACTGACCACACCCGCCTGGAAACTCCTCGACACCCCCGCCCCCGACCTGGCCACCTCCCACGCGACCGGGCGCGTCCGTGAACCCGTCGTCCGGTTCGTCGAAGAGACCGTGGCCTACGCCCAGCAGATCGACGACCAGCAGGGCAGCGCACTGTCCTTCGTCGCCGACCAGTTCCACGCCGTCGCCGGCATCCTGCGCCGCGACAGCTACGACACCCCCATCGGCCGCCGACTCGCCACAGCCGCCGCCCAGTTAGCCCAGACCGCCGGGTTCATGGCGTACGAGAGCAAGTACGACGGGCTCGCGCAGCGCTGGTACCTCACCGGTCTCCGCGCGGCCCACGCCGCCGACGACCGACCCCTGGCCGCCAGCATCCTCAGTCTCATGAGCAACCAGGCCGCCACCCTCGGCCGCACCGCGGAATCCCTCCAGCTGGCCGACGCCGCCCAGGAAGCCGCTGCCGACGCCCCCGCCACCGTCCAGGCCCTCGTCCACGCCCGCAGCGGGCTCGCCCACGCCGCCGCCGGCGACATCGGCGCCTTCCGCCGCACCCGCGACAGCGCCCTCGCCCAGCTCGACACCATCGCGCGGCACCCAACCGAGCCCGGACCACGCTGGGCCTACTACGCCAGCCCCACCGAGCTCGACGCCATCGCCGGCCGGAGCCTGGTCGCCCTCGCCCGCCGCGTCCCCGCCCGCCAGGACCGGCTCCTCACCGAAGCGGAAGACCTCCTGCGCGCCCGCGCCCTCGAAGACGACCCCGCCTTCCAGCGCTCAGCCCTGCGCCACAGCGCCTGGCTCGCTCTCGCCCACACCCAGCAAGGTCAGATCGAACAGGCCATCACCTGCGGCGAGCGCGCCCTCGACCGGCTCCCCGCCGTCACCTCTTCCCGCGCCACCGGCCTCCTGTGGCGGCTCCGCCAGGACCTCGAAGGCCCCGCCTCACGCACCCCCGCAGCCCGGCCCTTCGTCGCGCGACTCGAACGACAGCTCCGCGCCACCCAGTAGCTCCATCTCTGGATCATCAGCCGGTCTTTGTGAAGGCTTCGGCCTTGCCACTGCTGGCCTGCGAGCCTCGCTCCCCAATTGGGGAGTCCTTGCCGATGGTGATGATGCCAGCGACATCGTCGACTTCAGCAGCGGTGTCGAGCGCGTGCCGTATCGGCGTCAGAACTGCAGGCGGTCCCTCCAGATCGGTGCGAGGGTGTACCGGATGCCCTCCAAGAACGCCGGGCCCCACCGGTGGGTGGAGTCCTCGTAGACGGCGTCCGGGGCGTCGATCGGCGGGCTGTTGTCGACGCGCAGGGCGCGCCACCGCACGACGACCGGGTCGGCGGTGTCGTCCAGGTCGTGACCGAGGGCGCGCAGGCGGCTCTCCCAGCGTGGGGGGATGTCCCCGTCCGTCTCGCCGGGCTGACGTTGCTTCAGCTCTTCAACCTGGTCTCTGGTGATCTGGCTGGGATTGGCGTTGGTCTCGCGGGCGATGATGTAGAGGGCTGTGGCGAGTGCTGCGCCGCCGTCGGCCAGGATGACTCCGTCCCACGTCATGTCCCTGCCTTCCCAGATCGGGTGGAGGAGGGCGCGAGCACGGTCCCAGGCGGCTTGCCATTCGGCTGGCCCGTCCGTGCCCTGCCATTCGCGAAGCTGGTCGAGGATCAGTGTCATGCCGTCATCCTGCCTCGGCAGCACCGGCCTGGGTGCGGGACTGCGGGCGGTTTGTGCGGTGAGCTGGCCGGGGCGGGGTCGACTCGCTGGCAGTCGTTGCGGCCGTTGCACGGACGGCCGACCCACGCTGCTACGGCGCCGCGGGGGCAGGCGCCGTAGAGCTTGCCGGGCTTCGGCGTCTTGTCTGGTCTGCCCGGGCTGTGTGGCCCTGGACCTGTGCGGAGCGGGAGATCGCCTTCCAGGTGCCGTCTTGCTCCCAGGCGTAGTACCAACCGCTGATGGTGACGTGCGAGCCGGCTTCGAGGGGCATGTCTTCCCAGCGGCTGCCGGTAGCGAGCTTCCAGAGCATCGCCTCGATCACGGCCCGGTGGTCGCTTCTCTCCCACACCGCTCCCCCGCGTTCCGGCAGAAGGATCTTGACCTTTGCCCAGGACGCCTCGGTGAGGCGGAAGAAGCGCCGGGTCCGCTCGCTGGTGAGCGACGCCCGTTCGTCGTGCCAGAGCGGGTCGACCGCGTCCAGGCGCTTCCGCGCGGTCTCGGGAAGCCGTCCTTCGCGGAGTTTCTTGCGCTGCTGGTAGAGCCAGGAGCGCAGCGTGCCAGCGGGGAGGCTGATGTGGCCGTGAGTGGTACAGAACCGTTTGAGTTCGACGCAGCGTGTGTCCCACCGTTCCTGGGCGGGGTCCCAGGGGAATCCGATCTTGTCGAGCAGTTCCTGGTGTTCGTCGGTCATGGTGCCGCGCTTCTTGGCGGCTCGTTGGGTGCGGGTCCAGTGGTCTACCCGTACCCCGTCGACCGTGACGAGATCCTTCGGGACGACCCAGTGGCCTTCTTCAGCGTGGAACGCCTTGAGTGCTTCGTAGGTGTTGTCCCAGATCGCGTCGCGCCGGTTACTGAAATCGATACCGATGTTCCGCATCAGCTCGAGCTGCCAGTCGGCGACCCGGCCGTTGCGGTAGGCGACGTGCTGGTTCTCCAGCCAGATGGCCTCGGGGGTCGTCGTCGGCAGGCGCAGCACGGTGCCGCGCTGGTCGAAGACGGCCTTGAGTTCGCGGTATCGGCGCATCCATCGGTCCTGCGCTGCGTCCCAGGGGAAGCCGATCTCGTCTAGGAGGGCGATGCGTTGCTCGGGGACTTTGCCGGCCCGGCGGCGGGCGCGCTGTGCCGTGCACCAGTTCACGACCGAGACGCCGTGCGGGGTGGTGACGCTCTCGTCGAACGCGAAGTGGCCTTGTTCTTCGGCCAGGCGCTTGACTTCCGTGTAGGTCGTCATCCAGGACTCGCCGAGCTGGTCCCAGACGATGCCGAGCTGGTCCAGCAGTTCGATGCGGTCCTCGGCCAGGTCGCCGGCGTTGTAGGCGACGCGTTGGCGCCTCCACCAGTCGCCCAGTGAAAGGCCGTCGGTGGTGATCCATCGCTGGGGGATGTCCGCGTTGCCGTGGACCTGGTGGTAGGTCCGGGCGGCGCCGTAGTACTCGTCCCAGCTTGGGGTGGTGGACCGGACGGCCCGGATCGTGATCGCGCGGGCGAAGTCCTCGGGCACGTCGATGCCCGCCACGGTCAGCCAGGCTGGGAGCTTGTGTTCGCGTGAGACGGTTTCGAAGAGGCGGCCTTCTCCTATCTCCCTGCGGTGCAGCCGCAGTTGTTCGTCCAGGCGGTCGTCGTGGTCGCGCAGGGCGCGGAGCACCTGCCACACCGGTTCCCACTCGCTGCTCTCCAGGGCCGCCTCGGGGCTCTCCCCTGTGGCCAGGAGTAGCGGGACGACGATGGTGGCGACCTTGTCGTGGCGGCCGCCGGTGCGCAGGGCGCGGCCGACGGCCTGGATGGTGTCGATGGCCGAGCGGCGGGGGCGGGAGAAGACGACGGCGTCGACGGCCGGGACGTCTACGCCTTCGCTGAGGACGCGTGCGTTGCTCACGACCGCCAGTTCGTCGCCGGGTTCGGCGAGCCGGTCGAGGACGCGGCGGCGTAGGTGTGAGGCCTGCATGCCGGAGACGTGTCCTGCCCACACCTCGATGGGCCCGCCCGGCATCAGCGATGCTGTGGCGGGGAGGGTGGAGGCCCAGGTTCGGGCGTCCGCGACGCGGTGGTGGTAGCTGATCGCCCGGCGCACGCCGTACTCGGTCATGGTGCGCAGCACGGCGATCTGTCCGGCGACGGTGGCGGGTTGCAGGGAGGCGGCGCCGAGGCGCAGCGCGAGGTTCTCGTCGGCGGTGAGCTTGTGGACTTCCTCGTCGGTGACGACGGGGACGATGACGCGGTAGTCCGCGAGCAGTCCCATGCCGATGGCGCGGGAGAAGGGCAGTTGGTAGGCGACGGTGCCGAAGATGTTCGGGTCGTCCATGGACACCACGGCGTCGCCGCTGGTGGTGGCCACTCGCGGGGTCGCGGTCATGTAGAGGCGTCGCTCGGCGGGCAGTTGCGCGTCGTGGTGGACGGTCTTCCAGGGGCCGTCGGCCTTGCCGGTGGTGCGGTGTGCTTCGTCGACCACGACGAGGTCCCACGGCGCCAGGCCGTGGTGGGCGTGCGCGGCGGCGATCACCGGCAGGGACGCGTAGGTCGAGAGCACCGTCACCCGGCTGCGGCCCGAGGTGCTGGAGGCGACGACGTCGGGGGTGGTGGTCACCACGACATCCGGCTCACCCTCGAGGAGCTGCATCTCGGCGATCGTGGGGTCGCTGCACACGGCAACCGCTGTGCCCAGGTGTCCGCCGCGGACGGCACGGTAGGCGTCGAGCGTCTGCACGAGCAGCTCGATCGTCGGCAGGACCACCAGGACGCGCGCTCCCAGCCGGGTCGCCACGGCGCCGCCGATGCGCGTCTTCCCGGTCCCGCACGCCGCGATCAGGCTCGTCCGGCCGCCCCGGCCGACCGCTGCGGTCACCGCTTCCACGGCTTCCACCTGATGGGGCCACAGCTCCCCTGATGACACGTCCAGCCCCCTCCTCGATCGATGCGGCAGAAGGCGTGCCTCGCTTCTGTCCCGCATCGTGTGGTGGTGAGCGTACGGGGTCCGTGCCTGGTCTCTCGACGGGGAAGGCCCGCCGCCCTGGGAGGTCGAAGACGAATCTTCGTGCTTCGGCAGGGAAGGGATGATCACAGCGTCGGGGAAACCGGCCGCGAGCGAGGGGTGGGGACCGTATGGAATTGACGGTGGTCGTGCAGAACTTGGGGCACGGAGGACTGCGGAACGGCTCTGGTGATCCGGAGGATCGCTGGCCGCTGCTGGCCGAGCGGATCCGCAGCGCCGGGCCAGCGGACCTGGTTCTGGTCCAGGAGGCGGTCGACTGGGACCGGTACGGCCACCGGCAGCTCGGGCGGGCCATGCGCGATCTGGACATGGACGCCACTCCCCTGCCGCCCTCGAGCTCCGGGTACCGGCCGGCGCTGCTGTACCGGAAGGAGACGGTGGGCCGTTGGCTCCACTGGAACCCGGACTTCTCCCACAAGACGACGCACGGTTTCGGCGTTGCGGTCTTCGACGTCGGGCTCCCTGCGCCCTTGAGCGTGGTCAGCGTGCACCTGGACCCGCATGACGCCGACATCGCGCGCTCGGAGGCGAAGTACGTCGCCACCCGCGGCTACCGGTACGGCCCGTACGCGCTGATCGCGGGTGACATCAACTACCCGCCCGCGTCGCCCGATCACCCGCAGCCGGCCTACGAGGAGATGCGGCCGTACAACCGGGCGGCCCGCACCCGGCTGCCCAGCGAGGTCGACGGACGCCTGGTGCCGGAGCGGCGGGTGGCCGAGAAGCTGGAGCAGTCCGGCTACGTCGATGCCGCCTGGCACCTCTTCCAGGAGAGCGGCGACAAGCAGCTGCTGGCGCGGACGGGCACGGACGACCGCATCGACCAGGCATGGGTGAGTACGCCGCTGCGCGACACGATCACGGAGTACCGGCTGCTGGACTCCCCCGCCGGGGCGAGCGACCACAAGGGGTTCGTTCTGCGGCTCGACCTCAGCAAGGCCGCGACCGACGACGTCTGGGCGTACCGGTAGTCGCGAGGTGGTGGTCGGCCCGCTGATAGCGTCGGGCCGACTCGATGCTTGGAGGGGGCTTTGTGATGAGGGACCGGGACATGGACGCGTTGATGGGGGCCATGCCACCGCAGATGGTGGAGCGGATGGGCCGCATGACCGGCATGGCCCAGCGGGTGGTGATCGCCTTCATCGATGGCGAGCCCGACGTCCTCGCTGCTCTGGTCGACCGGATCGGTACGTGGGACGACGACCCCGGTCGGACGCCCTATCCGATGCCGCGCTTCCAGTTCGCCATCAAGCAGGTCGTCGACCTCGTCAACACCTATTTCCACGTCGCCGAGACGACGGGCGGCATGACGATCTCGAACGAGGCCCTTGCTGCCGGCGCCCGGGAACTGATCGAGCAGTACGTGCCCGACGGCCACCGCGACGCCGCGCTCGCCGTGTTGCGCGAGGTGCCGGGCGGGTCCGCCCCCATGGACCTGTCGGGTGGCAGCGCGGGCGAGCCCGGGCCGGCCGAGCTCTTCGCCGCCGCGGCGGCCGCTGCCTGGCTCGCCACCGGCGCAGGGATCTTCCCGGCCCCGCAGGCTGTGCGACTCAAGCTCCTCCGGCAGGTCCGGGAAGCGGAGAGCATGGCAATCGGCGCACCGGCGCGGGAGCGCATCGCCGACGTTGCCGACCAGGACGCGCTCGATCTCCTCGCCGGGCTCTACGACGAGTCCTACGCGCGGCTGATCCCCCGCTCCCCCAGCCAGCGAACGCCCTGGGAATGGGACATGCTCGCCATCCTCAAGGCTCACCTCCTGGAGACGCCCGCCAGCGCGACCACGCCCGAGCAGGCCGAGGTTCTGAAGGGTCGGATGCTCGCGTGTCTGCAGGCTGCTGCCGCGACGCCGCGGCAGGTCGTTCCGCCGGCCGCGCGCGCGAAGGCCAAGCGCGCCCAGCCGAAGCGGAAGAAGCCGAAGGGCAAGCGCTGACGGTCCGTCGCGGCTGCAGTGGGCATCGGCCGGACGGGTGATCTCGGGGCGGAATCTCCGCCATCGCCGTCGGCGCCCTTTTAGGGTGGGCGGAGCCCACCCCGGGGGCTCGCACGCGTTGGCCAGCACCACCGTGCTGGCGAAGAGATCGGCCCCCCTCTCGAAACTCTCGCGAGGGGGGCCGTTTCTCTGCCGTGGCTCCGTCTGGTTACTGCTGCTTGGGGAGACGGACTGCGAACGCCCTGTCGACCTCCAGCAGGGCCTCGCCGATGGCCTTGACGAGAGGGACGGCGGTGTCGGGGTCGTTCTCGACGATGCGCTTCGTGGCGGTCTTGCTCACCTTCTTGGCCGCTTGCTGGAGGAGCGCGAGGGCGTCCTTCAGGCGCTGAATGTCCTTGGGGTTGGACGTGGCGGCCTTGCGGTTACTGGCCTGTCGGTCCGGCTCCCCATTTGGGGAGTCGTTGCCGATGGAGGTGATGTTGTGGACTTCGCCGCCCTCGGCGGAGCTCTCGGCTCCGGCTTCCTGCTCCTGAGCGGCGAAGAGTTCTCGTACGAGGCGGCTGGCCTCGGCCGCGTCCAGGTCCTTTGGCAGGGGGCCGAGCTTGTCGACGATGTCCTCCACGAGCTTCCCGGTGACGCGGGGAGCGCACCGGGCGATGGTGTCGTAGATCGTTATTGCGACCTTGTCGCTCGTCTGGCGGCGGACCTCTGTCAGCATGCGGACCTGGGACTCCAGGGGCTTGTGGCCGAGGTTGGCGAGGGCCTCCCCGACGCGCCACTCGTCGATGAGCCGGTACAGCTGCGACTCGGAGATCTCCCAGTTCTCCCAGATCCACTCCGCGAAGTTCGGGTTCTCTTCCCGGTGCAGCTCCGCCGTGCGCATGGTCTCCAGCGACTTCCCGGCGATCCAGAAGGCGTTGCGGAGGTTTTCCACGCCGGCCTTGCAGGCTTCGAGGTCCTGGCGCTCCTGGTCCGAGAGCTCTCCCCCGCCATGGGGCTGGTACGGCGCCGGGATGGAAGCGAGCGTCGTGCCGGGCAGCGGCTGGACCACGACACTCGCCGCAGCAGCCACAGCGGGCAGGCCGCCTCCGAAGAGCCCTCCTGCTCCCTGCGGCTGCTGCGCTGGGGTGTCGACGTCGAACAGGCCCATCAGGCCGTCCTCCCATGGTGTTCAAAGATCTCGGTGGTCAGCTCCCGCATCTCCTTGGAGAGCGGGATGATCGTCTCCGGGACGACGTCGGCCTCGGTCGCGCGGCCGGCCTTTACGTCGCGCGGAGTCGCGGACGTGGGGAGCAGGTCGGCGTACTCGCCGAACAGCAGGCCCTTCTTACGGGCGTTGCGCGCCGGGACTTCCCGGTAGCCGACGATGGTGTCCAGGATCGGGGTGCCCTCGCCCAGCGTGGTGCGGATGTCGTTGCGGACCGCGTTGTGCATGAGGGTGGCGGAGCGGTTCGAGCCGTACAAAAAGGCCCCGGCCATCTCGAGGTACGGGTTCACCTGCTGCTTAACGACCTTGAAATTACGGCTGATGCGCTCCATGCCCTTGATCGAGGATTCGTCGGAGCGGGTCGGCACGATCAGGGTCTTGGTACTAGCGAGCACCAGCTGTTCGAGGGCGTCGTTCTCCGGGGCACTGTCAAAGATCACCCGGTCGTAAAGGGGCGCGATCGGTGCGAGGGACCGGGCGAGGCTGAGTACGACGGTGGGGCCCTCCTGCATCATCCGCAGCATGAGGACGTTAGCGACGTCGGCGACCTTGGGGCCGCCGGGAAGCACGTCGAGGTTCGGGCGCACTTCCCGGATCGGCTGGAGCGGGGTGCGGTCGTGGATGGCCCGGTACAAGCCCTCACCGTCTATGGCGGAGGGTCCTTGCGGGTGGATTCCGCGGCCGTAGCGCTTGATGCCGAGGTCGTCGTCGTCCTGGCCGGTCACGCAGATGAGGAGGGTGCGGTGTCCGGCGGCAGCGGATTCGCCGGCGAGGTGCGCGGCGACGGTGCTCTTGCCGACGCCGCCCTTGCCCGTGCCGACGGCTGTGCTGCCTTCGGGGGGTTCGACCTGCGCTGCGCTTGGGTTCAGCACGGGGGTGCCCTTCCTCGTTGCTCATGTGTGGACCGCACCGTGCGCGGCAGAGGAATCTTGGCACACCCGGAACCCTTGGCAGGACTGGGCTCGGGGCTTCACTCCCCAATTGGGGAGTCCACGCCTGGGAGCATGATCCATCGGGGGCCGGACGACGCGGAGTTGACGAATCCGGATCCGGAAACACAAAAAGCCTCGCTCCCGACACGCGGCCGGAAGCGAGGCTTCGAGGTGGTGCGGGCGTCAGGTCGCCCAGGTCGCGGGCGCGCCCTCATCGGGGTTGGGAAGGCCGGCGGCTGTCGCCGGGGCGGCCGGGTGCCGCATCGCGGTGATTGGGACAGCGCCGGGCTCGGTGGCTGGCGCCCAGACCATGCGCCAGGTGTCGTCCCACTCGCACCCGCAGCCGTGGTCCGGGTGGGGGTGCCGTAAGAAGACGCCGTGGGTGTGGACGGCGCGCGGGATGCGGGGGATGAGGACCGAGGGGTCGTCGCCGGGGTAGAGGTGCAGGTTCCGCCAGCCGTGGACCCGGGCCATGTACGCGGCGGCGGCCTCGATGATGTCGGCCCACCTCTGGTGCCCGAGCACGAGGAACGCGACCGGGTAGAGGTGATCGTCGGTGGGATCGTCGATCCCGGTGACGTGAAGGCCGCGGTGGGCAATGAACCCTCTGTCGGCAGCGTCGTCGGCACAAGGGGACCAGAGTTGCTCGACGGGGTGCATGCTGCCGTCGTCGCCCTCGCTGGTCTCGATCTCGTACAGGGCCGGGGCGGTCACACGCTCACCCCCTTGATGGCGTCGGCCAGGAGCGCGGCGACGTCGGCGCCGTGCGGGTCGGCGTAGCTGTCGTGGTCGCTGACGTCGAACACTGCGTCCTTCGCGGTGACGGTGAAGCCGGTGATGAGGAGGGCGGCGCGGCCTTCCAGCTCGGTGTTGAGGCGGTCGGCGTCGCGGGAGGCCAGCCAGGTCTGGGGGTAGGGCCCGAGGCGCAGCAGCACGTAGCCGGTGCCGTCGGCACGGCGGGCTTCGACGTGGACGCCGTAGTGGGCAGGGGCCATGCCGACGTCGTCGGGGAGGGGCAGGTGCGCGGCGGCGTGGGTGAGCATCGCGTAGGCCGGCTGCCAGGCGCCGAGGATCGCGGTCGTCTCACAGCGCAGCCAGCCTCGGTTGGCGTAACCGAGCTGACGGCCGTGGAGGTAGGCCGCGGCGTGCGGGGTGTCGGGGTGGACCAGGGCCACAGCGATCAGGTCGGGGCCGTGGTCGTCGCCGGGCCGGGTGTGTGCGCGCTCGATGAACGGGCCGACGCGCACGGCGATGTCCTGGGCGCGGCCGGGCGTCCAGGGCTCCGGTGCGCGTACGGCGGCGAGCATCACGCGGAACTGGTCGACGACGGCCTGGTCCTCGGGGGTGAGGGCGCCGGGGCCGTGGCCGCAGCGGCGGAAGCGACGGATCATCGGGCGGTCTCCTGCTCGGTGTTGGCGGTGCGGGGGTCGGCGGGCGTCTTGAGGACGCGCGGCAGATGGACGTGCAGGTGCTCGACTACGACCTCGCGGCCGCGGTCCCGGAGTGCTCGGGCCAGGAGTTCGGTAAGACCGCTGGCACGGTGCCGGCCTCCCGCACAGCCGATGGCGATGCGGCTGGGGCCGACGGGCAGGTCGGCGTAGTCGGCGAGGTTGGCGAGCAGCTCGCGGGCGCCGGGGGTGTTCAGGACGACGTCCTGGACGCGGGGGTTGAGGCCGTCGAGGTCGAGGATGTCGCGGGCAGCGGCCGGGTCGCGGAGTCGGTCGCGGACGTCTTCGATCCGGTCGGCGGCGGGCGGGACGGGGGAGCCGTCCGGGCCGGTGGGCAGGTGCAGGTAGCCGAACGAGGTCAGACGGATTGTGCGCAAGGAAGCCTCCTGCTCGGTGATGAGGGGCGGGAACACACGGAGCGCCGCGCCCGGCCGGGAGGGGCGGGGCGCGGCGCTCCGGGGTGGTGCTACTGCGTGGTGTCGATGACCACGAGGAACTGGTTACTGGGCATGTCCATCACGACCTGAGCGCTGGTGCCCTGGGCGCGCTGGGCGGCCGCATACTCCTCGGCTGGCCAGGAGCCGCGGGGACCTCCGGCGGGGAACTGCTCCAGGACGGTTCGGGCCTGCGCGGTGGCGGCGGCCATCAGGCGTCACCACCGTTCACGCGCTCGTGGATGTCGATGAGGGTGGCGATGGCGTCGGGGTTCTCCGCCAGGCCGACCCATGCCCCGTGCGCGGTGAAGACGGGCACGGCGTCGGTGTCGGCGTCGAAGATGACGACGTAGTCGCCGTACCTGTCGAGCACCATCTCCCGCAGGACCGGGATGAGCGCGGTGTCCAGGACCTCCAGGCCGTCGACGGTGAGCCGGGCGGGCTCGCCGGGCGCTGACGGCTGGATCAGGGTGCCGGTCGCACGCAGCAGGTCGCCGGGCTGTATGCCGGTCAGCAGCTCGTGCGTGATCCGGGGGTTGCCACTGGTGCAGGCGACGACTGTGTCGGGGGCATCCTCGTCGACGGTGTCGATGTCGGCGGGCCGGACGATCAGGTCGAAGGTGGCGGTGCCGCGCGGGCCGGGGGCGGGGATCGCGTCGACCCAGCCGTCGATGGCGCAGTGCTTTGTGTCCATCAGCTGGCCTCCGCCAGGGTCTCGGTGGGGCGAGAGGAGCGGGGTCGGGTGGTGCGCTGGGCGATGTCCAGCAGCTCGCGGTTGCGCCGCTGCTGTTCGGGGGTGAGCGGGCGGGCCTTCGCGCCGTGGCGGTGCCAGAGCGGGGAGGCGGGCGGCTCGGGGTAGGCGAGGGCGTGGTCGACGTCGCGATCGGTGCTGCTCATGGGGGCCTCCGGTCTGGAGGGGAAGTCAGGCATGGTCCTTGCTCTGGCCGCTCTTGGGCGGGTCGGAGACGAACCGGGTCTCGCCGGGGTGCGCCGCATTCCAGAGCTCCGCGCATGTCTTGTGCACGGCCTCTCCGTCGTGGGACCTCAGCGGAGTGGTCTTCCGGCACAGCACGCACCGCTCGGGCCAGGCGAAGTGCGCCCCGTCGTGCCAGTCCAGGAGACGGACCGGTACGGCGGGCGGCTCGGGCGGTGCGGGTGCGGCGCGACGGCGGGTGCTCACGGCCGCAGGCCGGGCAGTTGCTGGAGGACCTGAGCGACCAGGTCCTCGGTGGGCTTCCAGGGCCCGAGCTGTCCGCGTGCAGGGATCGGCAGGGCGAGCTCCTGGACGTCGGCGACCTCCAGATGCCACAGGCCGGGCTGCGCCCACTCGGTGCAGGGCGGCGCGCCGTCCGGGTCCTGGTGGCAGCCGGCCAGCCGGGCGACCCCGATCACGGCGCCGGTCGGCAGGTCGCGGCCGCGGATCGTGCGAGCGACCAACGGCAGGCGCAGGGCGGGCCGGTCGATCTGCTGGCCCGCGTGCAGCAGGAGCCAGCCGCGCCAGGACCAGCGCTGCGGCCTGTTTTCGATCGTCTTCGCCCCGGTGGCGATGGCGGTGGCCCACGGCTGCCTGAGGCTGATGCCGCGGATCCAGTCGTCCGCCGGCGGAAGGGTGGCGGTGCTCATGCCGCTCGCCCCCACACGGCCGTGCCGGGACGCCCGGCGCGGCGTCCGTTGATGGACGGGACCGTGGTGTGCGCGGCGGTGGCGAGGACCGCGTGGCCGGAGTGCTTGCCGTCGTACAGGGCCGCGTCGGCCGCCCTCTGCAGCGTGGTCAGGTCGCGGGTGCCGAGGACGTCGGTGGTCGCGGCGCCGATCGAGGCGGCGACGTCGATGGTGCGGCCGTCGTCCAGGGCGACCGGGGTGTGCAGCATCCGGACCAGCTGCTCCAGGCGGTGCGCACGGCGGTCGGCGGGCAGGTTCAGGACCACGGCGAACTCATCGCCTCCGAGGCGGCCGGCGGCGGCGTGCGGGCCCGCCCAGGCGGTGAGCCGGGCGCCGAACGCAGCGAGTACGGCGTCCCCGGCCGGGTGCCCGGCCGTGTCGTTGATCCGCTTGAAGTGGTCGGCGTCGACGATGACCACGGCCGTGGTGTCGCTGTGGCGGGCGAGGATCCGGCGGGCGCGGGCGGTGTAGGCGTCGCGGCGCAGCAGGCCGGTCAGCGGGTCCTTCCGCGTGGCAGCGAGTTGCTTGTGCAGCGCGATGGCGTGCACCGCCCAGCTGGCCAACGGCACGAGGGCGGTGGCCAGAAGGAGTGCGCGTGAGCCGATCCTGCCCCGGTTGTGCGGGACGGAGTCCATACTGAGGGTCTCCCTCTCGTCTTGTACGGGTTGGGTGGGCCCGGGACAGGCGGTTGGTTTCCACGCCTTGGCGCCTGTCCCGGGGCAGAGCTACAGCTCGACGTCGGCGCGGGTCCAGCTGTATGAGTTGTTCCAGCGGCCGACCGTCGCGGCGGGCCAGTCGAGCTCCCAGCCGGGCCGGTAGCCGCAGGCGCCCCAGCCGTCCGGCCGTCCGTGGGGGATCTCGAGTCCGGCGTCCCGGGCTGCGCGTGCCGCGTCGTAGACCTCGTGTGCGATCCGTACGGCCGCGCTGCGGCTGTCGGCGCGGCCGGTGAAGACGTGCACACCGCTCAGGCCGGGTTGATCGGTGCGGTGTATCGGGACGTCGACCTCGTAGTAGGGCATGGGCATGACGTCCATCTCCTCTCGTGCTGTCCGTGGTTGAGGGGCCACTGCGTCCGCCCCGGCCCGGCGGGTGCGGGTCCGGGGCGGCACAGAGTGCGCTCAGCTCAGGCAGGGATCAGCTGGCCGTCGCGATGCCGTCGCGCAGATGGGTGCGCGCCCAGGCCAGAAGCGAGCGCTGATCGCCGTCCGGGCTGGTCAGTGCGTCGGTGAGGTAGCTGACGGCGGAGTCCAGTTCCTCACTGGCGTCCTGCCAGCTGCCGAGGCTGGACGAACCGAGGACGTCGCGGACTTCTTCGACGAGGTCGATGAAGTCGTTCGGGGTGGTGCCGCGCTGCGACTGGTCGCCGACGAGGGCGGCGAGGTCGGTGGCGAAGCAGTCGCGGAGCGCGGCGAAGGTGTCGGTCCTGGTCTGGACGGCCATGAGGGTCTCCTTGTCAGAAGTCGAGCCGGATCGTGATGGGGATGCGCGGGTCGTCGCGGTGGGAGTGGACGGTGCGGCGGTGCGCAGCGAGGCCAGCGGCACCGCCTTGGATCGGCAGGTGGCAGTCCGGGCAGCCGTGGAACCACGCGTCACCGTCGGGGAGTTCGGCCGGGGTGAGGGGGTGCGGGTGCGGTCCGGGTGCGGCCCTGCTCACGCCCGGACCGCCTCGGCGTACTGAGACTGAAGGTCGGCGCGGCCTTCGAGGTCGTCGTCCTGGTCCTCGTCACCGTGCGGGCCGTGGACGGTGCAGGTGATGTCCGGGTCGTTGTCCATAGCGCCGCTCAGCGCGCGGTGCAGGTCCGTGATGCTGTAGACCGGCGCCCAGGCGCAGCCTTGGCACTCGGGGTCGGCCGGGCAGGGGAGCAGGACGTCGAAACCGTTGTCGCCTTCGCCGTCGATGTTCTCGCGGAAGGCGAGGGTGAGGCGCTGCTGGCCGAGGCGTATCTCCGCGACGCGGTCACCGCCGGCCAGACAGGAGCCCGGCTTCCAGCGCCACAGTGGCAGGATCTCCGGGCCGAAGAAGCCGCGGGGGAGCAGCAGGTCACCCAGGCCCTCGCTGTCGTCCAGCCCGAGGTCGGCGAGCCGGTCCGCGCTCAGCCGCTGCAGGTACGGCTCCAGGCGGTAGAGGCTGTCGGCCAACACGACTTGGTTGAAACCCTCGTTGGCCAGGCGAGGGGTGGAGTGGACCATCGCCTTGTGCTGGACGCGGACCACGTCGTCCGGCACGGTCCGGTTGGCCGGGCGCGAGCGCTGCCGGTCGACGCAGACCGAGGGCGGCGTGGCGACGACGACCGCGACCGCAGGCATGTGGTGCCGCTTGGCCGCAGCGACCAGACCGGCCCTCACCTCCCGTTCCACGTTCGTCGCGTCGATGACCGTGTTCAGCTTCCGCGCCATCCTGCGCTCGAGAAGGAGCTGCAGGACGTCGACGGCGTCGTCCGTGGCCTCCTGGCATCCGGGGTCGTCGCTGACCGCACCACGCAGGGCATCGAGCGAGAGGACCTGGGAGGCGGGCCAGGTGCCGGCCAGCGCCGACTTTCCTGCACCACTCGCACCGATCAGCACGATCAGGGCGTTCTCGGGCAGGTCCCCGTAGAGGAACGAGGGCATTGGGTCTCTCCTTGAGGGTCGAGTGCATGGGCGGTCCAGCAGACGCAGCCCGTGTGAAGAGGGAGCCAGCACCTCTGCCGACGTCACAGCCCACCAGCCGCCGTCTCCGTGGCAGCGCGGGCAGGACTGGCGGGCGTGGTGCTGGGCGGCCACGGCCAGGTCGGCGGCCCGGCCGTGGGAGTACAGACGAACGGCCTGGCTGACGTTGATGTCGGCGAGGACCTGGTCGACGGTGTCGTCGGCCAAGCGCTCGATGGTCGGCGGTCAGGCGCGGTAGACGGGCGGGCGGACTCCGGCACGGAGTTCGCGGATGATCGAGCAGGGGCCCTTGGTGGCGCAGTACGCGTCGTCGGTGTCCGGAAGGGCGTTGCCCGTGGTGCCCCACATGTCGCGGGCGACCGCGTTCACGACGCGCAGCATCTCGCCGTTGTGGGGGCGGCATGCGCTGTTGTTGTCGCCGACGCCGTGTCGGGCGGCGCTGATGATGTGCTGGCGGGCCTGGCGGGCGGCCCAGCGGCGGCGGTCGGGGCCGGTGTTCTCGTGTACATGCCCGCCGTCGTGAAACGTGTCGAGGTGGCAGGCGGTGCAGTGGTAGGTGACCATCTGCTCCGGCGTGCCGCCGGGAAGCCACGTGCCTTCGAACTCGTAGACGATGACCTCGGCGCCCGGGGTCTCGGTGTGCGCGAAGGCGGTGACGAGGCCGACGCCGTCCGCGATGGCACCGCGCGCCTTGACGTTCCAGAAGACGCGGGGGAGGAAGTCGTCCCAGCCCTTGCCGTGGGGCCACTGTGCGTACATGACGCCCTGCGAGGCGTCGAAGGTCGCCTTGCCGTCGATGTTCTCGCGCTTGTACTTCTCGATCTGCTCGATCGACCCGAAGTACGTCGCGCTGAACTCCTCGGACTCCAGGAAGATCAGCCCATACCCCTCGGGGCGGGTGTCGTGGCCGGTGTCCTTCAGGATCTCGACCATGTCCTCGTAGCCGGGGTTGCCGGGGGCGATGGTGCCGACGAGGGGAAGCCGGTAGTAGTCGCAGCTCGTGACGTTGGCCGGGTTGGTCTCGCTGACGTTGTGCGCGGTGCCGTAGGTGTTGGTGATCGTGATGCTCATGCGTGGGTGTCCTTCCTGGGTTAAAGCGGGCGAGTGGTCGAGGAGGCCGAGATCAGGCAGCTGCCGTGTTGGGGCGGGGGATCGCGTAGCAGGCGGCAGCGTGCTGGTCGATGCGGGCGCGGGGCGTGGGCCCCGGGGCCGCCGTTACAGCGCGAGGCTGGCGGCGGCCAGCGCAAGCAGGGCCAGGGCGGCCAGCATCAGGTCGACGGAGCGCCGCAGGTGGCGGTACTTGCTCACGGCGAGGGTGGACAGGACGCGGATGCGGGCGGCACGGGTGTCGTCATCCATGCAGGCACGGATCTCGTCCTCGTCCAGGCGAGCCCAGTACGGGAAGGAGGCCCGGTCGGCGCCGCGCAGGCGGGGCCGGACGACCAGGAGCAGCAGCACGGCGGCTGCGCCCAAGGCGAGGATGGCGAAGGTGCCGAAGACCTTGGTCGTGGGCGGGAGGTCCTTGTCGGCGACGGAGCCGAGGCCGGCGAGCACGGCGCCGTTGAAGGCGAGCAGTAAGGACGCTTTTCCGTCCGTGCGGCCGATCTCGCTGGCGACTGAGGCGCAGGCGGTGTCCAGGTTCTTGTCGATGTCGGAGGCGGGGACCGTAGGGGTCGTCATGGGCAGCGTTCTCCTTGTCGTGGCATGAGTGGGCGGCCCGCCGGTGGTGCGGGCCGCCCGGGTTGGCTTCCGTGGATGAATGCGTCAGAACGGGGGTTCGTCCGGCCGGTTCGGGAACGGCAGGAGCTGAAGGGTCCGCACCGGCCGGTCCCAGCACCAGCACAGCTCTCCGCCCGGGTACAGGCCCTCCGACCACCAGCCGCCTTCGCCGTGGCAGTCCGGGCAGTTGCGGCGGGGCCTGGGGGAGAACCGAATGGCATGCCGGGAGAGGGTCAGCTCCATGGCGCCAGCCTTGAGAGCGGCGGCGGCCGTGGTGGCCGCGACCAGCAGCGCAGCGGCCAGCAGGAGAGGGGTTCGAGCGCGCACCGGATCAGCTCAGGGTCGGGTGCGGCTGGACCAGGGAGCGGGTTCCGGTGCCGCTGAAGTCAGGCTCGGTGGTGAGGAAGTCCGGTTCGTCGCGCACCAGCTGGAGCATCGTCTGCTTGATGAAGTCGGACGGGCGCTGCAGGTCGACGCGGTCCGCGTGGAAGGCGCTCAGGCTGACGGAGCGGGCGCTGGTGGCGTACTCGCGCAGGCTCCACAACCGGGAGCGCACCATCTCCGCGGCCTGGTCGTCGTCGGGGGCCACCGGGACGCCCCGGGCCATCGCGCGGCAGTTGGCGGCGTGGGTGTTGGCGAGGCCGGCGGCGTCGCTTTCCGAAAAGCGCACGCGGCTGCTGCTGTTGGCGGCGCGGAGGGTGCAGCCGAGACAGGCGGCGGCGAAGCAGGACGTGCCGCGGTCGCCGTCGGCGGTGTAGACGAGGACAGTGGCGCCTTCCACGGCGCGGTAGCGCTGGACGACGGTGGTGCCCGGCGGCGTCCAGATCGCCGGGTCCAGGACGTCGGGGCGGCGGGTGAACAGGCTGAGTGACACGGGTTCTCCTTCGGAATGTTCGTTGTTCAGGCGGCCAGGCGGCAGGTGGCCGGGGGAGCGGTGTAGGTGCTCGGGTCGGCTGGGGTGCCGTCGTGGCATTCCTCGCAGGAGCCGACGGTGCGCAGGCGCAGGCAGTGGTAGTAGCGGCGGTGGCATTGCGGGCAGGTCTGCCGGGCTGCCATCGCCTTGTCGAGCGCGGCCTCCTTGGCCAGCGTCATCGGGATCTTCGGGACGGCCAGGTCGACCCGGTACAGGTAGGCCACGCGCTTGCCGTTCCGGCAGGTCATCTGGGCGACGGGGTCACGGCCGCCGGGCCGCAGGCCCATCGTGCGCAGCTGGCGTCGGGTCGCGAGCCCCTTGGGGGCCTGGCGCCAGCGGTAGGTGGGGAACGACCCGTCGTCGTGCGGATCAACGTCGACCAGGTCCTCGTCCTGGCCGGCCATCACGCGTCCCAGGAACCGGGGAGTCGGCGGGGCTGCTGCGGGTAGCGGGGGCCGGGGCGCTGCGGACGAGGCCGGCCGATCCGGCGGCGTGGGCGAGGGATGAGCACGGGCAGTTCCTCCAGTCGTCGGTGGACAGCGCTGCGCCCCGCCGACGTCGTGCTGGTGTCGGCGGGGCGCAGCGGGTGGTGCGGCTGGGTTATGCGGCTCGGGACGAGGTGGTGCTTGCGGCCGGGCGGCCTGTCCGGTCCTCGCCGGTCCCCTGGGCGGGGCGGGCGAGGGCCAGGCGGGGCGTCAGGTCTCAGCGGGTGGTGCGGGTGCGGAACCGGCGGGCGGCCCACTGCCGCAGCTGGTCGAAGCGGGTGGGGTGGGTGTGCCGCCAGGCGGTGGGGAACACGCCGTGCTCGGTGGGGAAAGACTGGGACGCGCCGCAGGTGCACGTCCAGGCGTACGGCTCGGAGCAGGTTTCGTCGTGGGTGGCGGTGACCTTGGCGGGGAGGCCGTCGTGGCTTCCGTGGAAGGTGCCGACCCACAATCCGCTCTGCAGCTTCATCAGGTTTCCTTCGGGGCTCGGTGTCGGTGGTGCTGGACGGGGTGGGGGCGGGGTCAGCGCTGGAGCGGGTGGACGTTGTCGGGTTCGTCGTCGGAGTCGTCACCGGCCGGGGTGGGGGCGGGGATCGTGGCGTGGAGGTGGAGCGCGGGGTTGAACTGGTACTGCGGCGGGTGGTTGTGGACGATGGGCCGAAGGGTCAGGCCGCGCAGGGCGAAGATGCTTGCCAGTGCCCACATGAGGGCGGCGAGCCCGGTGGCGGCGGCGCGGCCTCCGGCCGGGGCGGCGGACCAGATCATGGCGAGGCTGCCGATGCCGAACAGCACCCAGGCGATGCGGGCGCCAGCGTTGCCGAGGAAGCCGCCGACCAGGCCGAGCAGTCCGGTCAGCTGCCAGAAGGCGTAGAGGGCGGCGGGGGCGACGGAGAGGTGAGCGGCCTGGTCGGCGAGAAACACCTGGATGGGGTGGTCGACCGTGCCCCACAGTCCGCTGCCGTCACCGGCACCGGGGGCCGGGGCGGCGGACAGGCCATTGAGGGTGGCGCTGGCGATGTCGCCGGCGGTGTCCACCATCAGGACGATGAGGCTGATCCCGGCGACCAGTGCGGCCGCCTTGATCCAGTTGGCGATCCCGTGCCAGCTGGCGTGCCGGGCCTGGAAGACCTCCTCCCACCGCTGGTAGAGGAAGCCGCCCTCCTGCCAGGACTCCTTCCACGCGGTACGCAGCCGGGCGAGGCGCTGCTTGTCCTTGCGGGCCTGGGGCAGTTCGAGCTGGTCGAGGATGCTGTTCGGGCGGTGCTGGCCGTTCATCTGCTCGTCGTTGCTGGACATGGTGCAGCTGCTCCTTTGCTGGAGTCGGAGGTGAGCGGTGGCGGGCTGGCCGGCGTCGGTCAGCGGATCTCGTTGCGGGTGCGGGCGAAGAACATGCCGCGCGTGCTGCTGTTGTTGTGGATCTCGGTGTGGTGGGTGACCGGGCCCTCGTAGACGTTCCTGGTGACGGCGGAGCGAGCCTTGCTGATCACGCCGCCGATGGCGGTGGTGACCATGGCCAGGCCCGCGAGCGGCAGGGTGACCATCAGGACGCCGTTCAACGTGGCGGATGCCAGGCCCTGGAGCACGAGCCAGGCGCCGCAGCCGATGCCGGTGATCCCCGCGCCCACACCGATGGAGGCCACCGCGATCCCGGCCGCCCAGGCCGGGACGATCCGCTGGTCGTCCTGCTTCACGGGCGGGGTGGTGCCGAAGGCCGGCGGCTCCGTGTCGTCGCGGAAGGAGGTGGGGTGGTGGCGTACGGGCTTGCTCGCCCAGTCGTCGATCAGGCGGCGGGCTTCGGCTGCGGCCTCGGACTCGGGCATGCCGGACTGGGCGTTCAGCGGGTCCATCGGGGTTCTCCGATCACGCGGGAGGGGAGCGCCCTCCTGGCCGTGGTGGCCGGGAGGGCGCGTGGGGGGAGGGGACGCGCGCGGCCGCCGCCGGGCCCCCCCCCGCCCCCCCGCCGCCCCCCCCCAACCCCCCCCCCCCCCCGGGGGTTTTGGGGGGGGGGGGGGGTTTCAACCCACCACCCCCCCCCGCCAACCCCAAACCAAC
>NZ_JBIAWF010000038.1:0-45047 GCF_042895325.1 Streptomyces sp. NPDC001407 | reverse complement strand
TTTGAGGACAGCGCGCGAAGCGTGCTTCGGGGGTCTGGGGGCTTGCCCCCAGTTTCGGGAAGGGGCGGGGTAGGGGAACAAGCCCGCCGCAGGCGAAACGCACCCACCCCCCACCCCAGCCCTCCATTTCGGCGCGGCGCCGAAGGCAGGCGCTCCATCAAGGACAATCCACCCCCACCCGCCCCACCCCTACCGTGGGGGAGCCACAATCATCCGTACCCCCCGGAGGGAAAACCGTGACTGCTCCCCACGCGTTCTGGCTGGCCGGCCGTGAGGCCCTCGGCGAGGAGACCTTCGACGTCACGAACTCCTGGGACGGCCGCCTCGTCGGCACCGTGAGCGTGCCCACCGAGGCCCAGGTCGAGGAGGCCGTGGCCGCCGCGCACGCCGTGCGGGACGAGTTCGCCGCAACCCCGGCGCACGTACGGGCCGCGGCCCTCGACCACGTCGTGAAGCGGCTTACCGAGCGCACCGAGGAGATCGCCCAGCTGATCTCCGCGGAGAACGGCAAGCCCATCAAGTGGGCCCGCGGTGAGGTCGGCCGCGCGGTGTCGGTCTTCCGCTTCGCCGCCGAGGAGGCCCGCCGCTTCAACGCCGGTGACGCCCAGCGCCTGGACACCGACGCCGGCGGCACCGGCCGGCTCGCGCTGACCCGCCGCTTCCCCCGGGGCGCCGTCCTCGGCATCGCGCCCTTCAACTTCCCGCTCAACCTGAGCGCCCACAAGGTCGCCCCGGCCATCGCCGTGGGCGCGCCGATCATCCTCAAGCCCGCCCCGGCGACGCCGATCTCCTCGCTGGTCCTCGGCGAGATCCTCGCGGAGACGGACCTGCCGACGGGTTCCTGGAGCGTGCTGCCGGTCCCGAACGACCGGATGCCGGCCCTCGTCCAGGACGAGCGCCTGCCCGTCATCTCCTTCACCGGCTCCGGCCCGGTCGGCTGGTCGATCCTCGACTCGGCGCCGCGCAAGCACGTCACCCTGGAGCTCGGCGGCAACGGCGCGGCCGTCGTCCTCGCCGACTGGTCCTCCGAGGAGGACCTCGACTGGGCGGCGCAGCGCATCGCCACCTTCTCCAACTACCAGGGCGGCCAGTCCTGCATCTCCGTGCAGCGCGTCATCGCCGACGCCTCGCTCTACGAGCGGCTGCTGCCGAAGGTCGTCGCCGCCGTCGAGGCGCAGGTCACCGGTGACCCGTCCGACCCGGCGACCGAGGTCGGCCCGCTGGTCAGCGAGGACGCCGCCAAGCGCGTCGAGTCCTGGGTGGACGAGGCCGTCGCGGCCGGCGCCAAGCTGCTCGCCGGTGGCAAGCGCGAGGGCGCCACGTACGCCCCGACCGTGCTCGCCGACGTCCCCGCCGGTGTGACGATCGCGTGCGAGGAGGTCTTCGGCCCGGTCCTCACCCTCACCTCGGTGGACGGCGAGGCCGCGGCCTTCGACGCCGTCAACGACTCGCCGTACGGCCTCCAGGCGGGCGTCTTCACGCACGACCTCCAGACCGCCTTCCGCGCGCACCGCGCGCTGGAGACCGGCGGCGTGATCATCGGCGACGTGCCGTCCTACCGCGCGGACCAGATGCCCTACGGCGGCGCCAAGCAGTCCGGCGTGGGCCGCGAGGGCGTGCGCTACGCGATGGACGACTACACCTACGAGCGGGTGCTGGTCATGACGGGCCTGGCTCTGTAGTCACGCATGCGGACGGCCGGGGTGCACGGAGCACCCCGGCCGTCCGCGTACCCGCCCGATACCCGCCTCGGGTCATGGCCCGATCCTTGCGAACCATGGCAGTCAGGCCACTCGTCGACGTGCGCCCCTCGCGACAGGCTGTTCCCATCGAAGAACGTGATCGCAAGGAGCTCACCGCCATGACCGACACCTCCGCAGCCCCCGCCCGCATGCGCGCCGTCGTCCAGGAGACCGCCGGCGGCCCCGAGGTCCTCCAGCTGGTCGAGACCGACCGCCCCGAGCCGCGCCTGGGCGAGATCCTGGTCCGGGTGCACGCGGCGGGCGTCAACCCCACGGACTGGAAGACCCGCGAGCGCGGCTCCTTCTACACCGGCGAGAGTGTCGCCTTCACCCTCGGCTTCGACGTCTCCGGCGTGGTCGAGGCCATCGGTGACGGCGTCACCCTCTACGCCCCCGGCGACGAGGTCTACGGCATGCCCAGCTTCCCGCACCCGGCCGGCGCCTACGCCGAATACGTGACGGCCCCCGCGCGGCACTTCGCGCCCAAGCCGCGCGGCCTCGACCACGTCCAGGCCGCCGCCCTGCCGCTGGCCGCCCTCACCGCCTGGCAGGCGCTCGTCGACACCGCCGGCCTCCGCGAGGGGCAGCGCGTGCTGATCCACGCGGCCGCCGGCGGCGTGGGCCACCTGGCCGTGCAGATCGCCAAGGCCCGTGGCGCCTACGTCATCGGCACGGCGAGCGCCGCCAAGCACGACTTCCTCCGCGGGCTCGGCGCCGACGAGCTGATCGACTACCGCGAGCAGGACTTCGCCGAGGCGGTCCACGACGTCGACGTCGTCCTGGAGGCCATCAGCGGCGACTACCCCGCCCGCTCCCTGCGCACCCTGCGCCCCGGTGGCACCCTGGTGTCCCTGCTGCCCCTGACCGACGAGGTGCGCGCGCAGGCCCGCGAGCGGGGCGTCCGGGCCACCCGCATGGTGGTCGAGCCCGACCTCGCCGGCCTCAAGGCCCTGACCGAGCTGGTCGAGACCGGCCGGCTGCGCACCGAGATCGCCGCCGTCCTGCCGCTGGCCGACGCCGCCAAGGCCCATGAGCTGGGCGAGACCGATCGTACGTCCGGGAAGATCGTACTGACGGTCGAGGACTGAGCCGCCGCCGTCGCCCGCGGGCGGGAGGCTCGGGGCACGGGGGCCGGAACGTTGCGCGAGGTCTGGTAGACGTCCCGCGGATCGGGTACATACGGTCGAGTAGCACCGGTCGGTAGCCGACCGGGACGGCCCCGACTGAAGCGGCGAGGTGCCTCTCATGACCGCACCATCCGTACGACCGGTCTCCGAGCGCGAAGCACGCCAGGTCGCCGAAGCGGCCCGGGAACAGGACTGGAAGAAGCCCAGCTTCGCCAAGGAACTGTTCCTGGGACGCTTCCGGCTCGATCTCATCCACCCGCACCCGACGCCCGCCATGGAGGACGTGCGGCGCGGCGAGGAGTTCCTCGCCAAGCTCCGCGACTTCTGCGAGACGCGCATCGACGGCGCGCTCATCGAGCGCGAGGCGAGGATCCCGGACGAGACGGTGGCCGGGCTCAAGGAGCTCGGCGCCTTCGGGATGAAGATCGACACGAAGTACGGCGGCCTCGGTCTCACCGCCGTCTACTACAACAAGGCCCTCGCCCTCGTGGGCTCCGCCAGCCCCGTCGTCGGCGCGCTGCTCTCGGCACACCAGTCCATCGGCGTGCCGCAGCCGCTCAAGCTCTTCGGCACCCAGGAGCAGAAGGAAGCCTTCCTGCCCCGCTGCGCCCGTACGGACATCACCGCCTTCCTGCTCACCGAGCCGGACGTCGGCTCCGACCCCGCCCGGCTGGCGACCTCGGCCGTCCCCGACGGCGACGACTACGTCCTGGACGGCGTCAAGCTGTGGACCACCAACGGCGTCGTCGCCGACCTGCTGGTGGTGATGGCCCGGGTGCCGAAGAGCGAGGGCCACAAGGGCGGGATCACCGCCTTCGTGGTCGAGGCGGCGGCGGAGGGCGTGACCGTCGAGCGCCGCAACGCCTTCATGGGCCTGCGCGGCATCGAGAACGGCGTCACCCGCTTCCACCAGGTCCGGGTGCCCGCCGCCAACCGCATCGGCCCCGAGGGCGCGGGCCTGAAGATCGCCCTGACCACCCTCAACACCGGCCGGCTGTCCATCCCGGCCATGTGCGTCTCCGCGGGCAAGTGGTCCCTGAAGATCGCCCGCGAGTGGTCGGCCGCGCGTGAGCAGTGGGGCAAGTCCATCGCCCGCCACGAGGCCGTCGGGGCGAAGATCTCCTTCATCGCCGCGACCACCTTCGCCCTGGAGGCCATCCTCGACCTGTCCGGCCAGATGGCCGACGAGGACCGCAACGACATCCGCATCGAGGCCGCACTCGCCAAGCTCTACGCCAGCGAGATGGCCTGGCTGATGACCGACGAGCTGGTCCAGATCCGCGGCGGCCGCGGCTACGAGAGCGCCGCCTCCCTCGCCGCCCGCGGCGAGCGCGCCGTCCCCGCCGAGCAGATGCTGCGCGACTCCCGCATCAACCGGATCTTCGAGGGCTCCACCGAGATCATGCACCTGCTGATCGCCCGCGAGGCCGTCGACGCCCACCTCTCGGTGGCGGGCGACCTCATCGACCCGGACAAGTCGCTGGGCGACAAGGCGCGCGCGGGGGCGCGCGCGGGTGGCTTCTACGCCCGCTGGCTGCCCAAGCTCGTCGCCGGGCCCGGACAACTGCCGCGCACCTACGCGGAGTTCCACCCGGCCGGCCACCGCGACCTCGCCACCCATCTGCGCTACGTCGAGCGCTCCTCCCGCAAGCTCGCCCGCTCCACCTTCTACGCCATGTCCCGCTGGCAGGGCCGGATGGAGACCAAGCAGGGCTTCCTCGGCCGCATCGTCGACATCGGGGCGGAGCTCTTCGCCATGAGCGCCGCCTGCGTGCGCGCGGAGCGGCTGCGCGCCGAGGGCGACCACGGCAGCGAGGCGTACGAGCTCGCCGACGTCTTCTGCCGCCAGTCCAGGATCCGCGTCGAGGAGCTCTTCGGCCGGCTGTGGACCAACACCGACGACCTCGACCGCAAGCTCGTCTCCCAGGTCATGTCGGGCGCCTACGAATGGCTGGAGACCGGCATCGTCGACCCCAGCGGCGACGGCCCCTGGATCGCCGACGCCACCCCGGGCCCGGCCCGCACGGAGAACGTCCACCGGCCCATCCGCTGACCCGCCACCCGGCCGGACGTGATCCCGCGAGGTCGGGCGGGGGGATCCCTGTCCGTCGTCCGGCCGGGAGAGGCAACAATGGAGTACATGACGGACTCCCTCGCTGACCCGCATCTGCGCTACTCCGCCCCCACCGCCGCGGGCGAACCGCGCGAGATCGTGATCCTCGGTTCCACCGGCTCGATCGGCACCCAGGCCATCGACCTCGTGCTCCGCAACCCCGACCGCTTCACGGTGACGGCCCTGTCCGCCGCCGGCGGCCGGGTGGGGCTGCTCGCCGAGCAGGCGCGCCGGCTGCGGGTCCGCACGGTCGCCGTCGCCCAGGCCGACAAGGTGCCCGCGCTGCGCGAGGCGCTGGCCGCGCAGTACGGCACCACACCGCTGCCCGAGATCCTGGCGGGGCCCGACGCGGCCACCGAGCTCGCCCGCGGCGAGTGCCACACCGTGCTCAACGGCATCACCGGCTCCATCGGTCTCGCGCCGACCCTCGCCGCTCTGGAAGCGGGCCGGACGCTGGCCCTGGCCAACAAGGAGTCGCTGATCGTCGGCGGCCCGCTGGTCAAGGCGCTGGCCAAGCCGGGGCAGATCATCCCGGTCGACTCCGAGCACGCCGCGCTCTTCCAGGCGCTGCTGGGCGGGACCCGCGCCGAGGTCCGCAAACTGGTCGTGACCGCCTCCGGGGGGCCCTTCCGCGGCCGTACGAAGGCCGAGCTGGCCTCCGTCACCCCCAAGGACGCCCTCGCCCACCCCACCTGGTCCATGGGCCCGGTGATCACGATCAACTCCGCGACCCTGGTCAACAAGGGCCTGGAGGTCATCGAGGCGCACCTCCTCTACGACATCCCCTTCGAGCGCATCGAGGTCGTCGTCCACCCGCAGTCCTACGTCCACTCGATGGTGGAATTCACCGACGGCTCCACCCTCGCCCAGGCCACCCCGCCCGACATGCGCGGGCCCATCGCCATCGGCCTCGGCTGGCCCGAGCGGGTCCCGGACGCCGCCCCCGCCTTCGATTGGACCAAGGCGTCCACCTGGGAATTCTTCCCGCTGGACGACGAGGCGTTCCCCTCCGTCGGCCTCGCCCGGCACGTCGGCACGCTCGGCGGCACCGCGCCCGCGGTCTTCAACGCCGCCAACGAGGAGTGCGTCGACGCGTTCCTCTCCGGCGCGCTGCCGTTCAATGGCATTGTCGATACCGTCGCCGAGGTGGTGGCGGAACACGGCACCCCCGCCGCGGGAACCCGCCTCACCGTCCCGGACGTCCTGCAAGCGGAGACCTGGGCCCGCGCCCGGGCCCGTGAACTGGCAGCGCGCACGGACCCGGCGGCCCGTACCGCGCAAACGACCTCGGAGGCCCGCGCATGACAACCCTGATGACGGTCCTCGGGATAGTCGTCTTCGTGGTGGGCCTGCTCTTCTCGATCGCCTGGCACGAACTGGGACACCTCTCCACCGCGAAGCTCTTCGGCATCCGGGTGCCGCAGTACATGGTCGGCTTCGGGCCGACGATCTTCTCGCGGAAGAAGGGCGACACCGAGTACGGCATCAAGGCCGTGCCGCTCGGCGGCTACATCCGCATGATCGGCATGTTCCCGCCCGGCGCGGACGGGAAGATCAGCGCCCGCTCCACCTCGCCCTGGCGAGGCATGATCGAGGACGCCCGCTCGGCCGCCTTCGAGGAGCTCCAGCCGGGCGACGAGACGCGGCTGTTCTACACGCGCAAGCCGTGGAAGCGCGTGATCGTGATGTTCGCGGGCCCCTTCATGAACCTCGTGCTGGCTGTCGCGATCTTCCTCGGCGTGATGATGTCCTTCGGCATCAACACCCAGACCACCCAGGTCTCCACCGTCTCGGCCTGCGTGGTCAAGGCGACCGACAAGACCGACGCCTGCCCCGCGGGCGCCAAGGACTCCCCGGCCAAGGCCGCGGGGCTGCAGCCGCGCGACAAGATCGTCGCGTTCAACGGCCACCGCACCGACGACTGGGCCACGCTCCAGAGCGAGATCCGCAAGACCACCGGACCGGCCACGATCACCGTCCTGCGGGACGGCGCGCGAAAGACCCTGAACGCCGACCTGATCTCCAACCAGGTCCAGAAGTACGACAGCAAGGGCAGCCCCATCAAGGGGCAGTACGTCACCGCGGGCTTCCTCGGCTTCACGCCCGCGACCGGTGTCGTGCCGCAGTCCTTCGGCCAGTCCGTCAACCGGATGGGCGACATGGTCCAGTCCGGCGTCGAATCGCTGATCGCCTTGCCCGGCAAGATCCCGGACCTGTGGAACGCGGCCTTCGACGGCGGCGAGCGCAAGGCGGACTCGCCCATGGGCGTCGTGGGCGCGGCCCGCGTCGGCGGCGAGGTCTTCAACCTCGACATCCCGCCGTCGCAGCAGGTGGCGACCATGCTCTTCCTGGTCGCCGGCTTCAACCTCTCGCTGTTCCTGTTCAACATGCTGCCGCTGCTGCCGCTGGACGGCGGGCACATCGCCGGAGCGCTGTGGGAGTCCCTGCGCAGGGCCTTCGCCCGGGTCTTCCGCCGCCCCGACCCCGGCCCCTTCGACGTCGCGAAGCTGATGCCGGTGGCCTATGTGGTGGCCGGGATCTTCGTCTGCTTCACCCTGCTGGTGCTGATCGCGGATGTCGTGAACCCCGTCCGCCTCACCTAGCCCGCGGACACCGGCCCGTATGGCCGGACGGGCGGGATTGCGCGAGCCCGCGTTTTCCAGCCCGTCCGGCCTTGCCGTAACCTCGAAGACCGGAGCCCGCCGATCTCGGGACCTTGATTCACACCTTGGGGTTGCTCGCCAGATGACAGCGATTTCGCTTGGAATGCCTTCCGTTCCGATCAAGCTCGCCGACCGCAGGGTCAGCCGCAAGATCCAGGTCGGTTCCGTGGCCGTCGGAGGCGACGCACCCGTCTCGGTGCAGTCGATGACGACGACCAGGACCTCCGACATCGGCGCCACGCTCCAGCAGATCGCGGAGCTCACGGCGTCCGGCTGCCAGATCGTGCGCGTGGCCTGCCCGACGCAGGACGACGCCGACGCACTGGCCGTCATCGCCAAGAAGTCACAGATCCCCGTGATCGCCGACATCCACTTCCAGCCGAAGTACGTCTTCGCCGCGATCGACGCGGGCTGCGCCGCCGTGCGGGTCAACCCCGGCAACATCAAGCAGTTCGACGACAAGGTCAAGGAGATCGCCAAGGCGGCCGGCGACGCCGGCACCCCGATCCGCATCGGCGTCAACGCCGGCTCCCTGGACGCCCGCCTGCTCGCGAAGTACGGCAAGGCCACCCCCGAGGCGCTGGTCGAGTCCGCCCTGTGGGAGGCGTCCCTCTTCGAGGAGCACGGCTTCCGGGACATCAAGATCTCGGTCAAGCACAACGACCCGGTCGTCATGGTCAACGCCTACCGGCAGCTGGCCGCCCAGTGCGACTACCCCCTCCACCTCGGCGTCACCGAGGCGGGCCCCGCCTTCCAGGGCACCATCAAGTCCGCCGTCGCCTTCGGCGCCCTGCTCTCCGAGGGCATCGGCGACACCATCCGCGTCTCCCTCTCCGCCCCGCCGGCCGAGGAGATCAAGGTCGGCATGCAGATCCTGGAGTCGCTCGGCCTGCGCCAGCGCCGCCTGGAGATCGTCTCCTGCCCGTCCTGCGGCCGCGCCCAGGTCGACGTCTACAAGCTGGCCGAAGAGGTGACCGCCGGCCTGGAGGGCATGGAGGTCCCGCTGCGCGTCGCCGTCATGGGCTGCGTCGTCAACGGCCCCGGCGAGGCCCGCGAGGCCGACCTCGGCGTCGCCTCCGGCAACGGCAAGGGCCAGATCTTCGTCAAGGGCGAGGTCATCAAGACCGTCCCCGAGTCCAAGATCGTGGAGACCCTCATCGAGGAAGCCCTCAAGATCGCCGAGCAGATGCGCCAGGACGGCATCGCCTCCGGCGAGCCCGAGGTCAGCGTCAGCGGCTGAGCCCGCCCACGCCCGCAGCACCCGCACCGCCCCGTGCCCCGCTCCCCGGAGCGGGGCACGCGCGCGTCCCGGACGGTCTCCGCATGACAAGGGGCAGGCAGGGGAGGTGTACGGGGTACCAGAGAGGTACAGTTCCAAGACCTGTTCCCATGGCCTCCGGCCCGCGACGGTGAGGCATTCCGACACGTGTTGACGACGACCACCACCAAGGTCCTGGAGCCCGGCGAGCTCGACGGCGCGCTCGCCGTCCTCGACCGCGATCCCGTCGCCAACGCCTTCGTCACCGCCCGCGTCCAGGTCGCCGGACTCGATCCCTGGCGGCTCGGCGGCGAGATGTGGGGCTGGTACGCGGGCGGCCGCCTCGAATCCCTCTGCTACGCCGGGGCCAACCTCGTCCCCGTCTGCGCGGGACCCGAGGCCGTGCGGGCCTTCGCCGAACGCGCCCGCCGCGCGGGCCGCCGCTGCTCCTCCATCGTCGGCCCCGCCGAGGCCACCGCCGAGCTGTGGTCGCTCCTCGAACCCCACTGGGGACCGGCCCGCGAGGTCCGCCCCCACCAGCCGCTGATGCAGACCCGGGCCATGCCCCCGGACATCGCGCCCGACCCGCTCGTCCGCCGCATCCGCAAGGACGAGATGGACGTGATCATGCCCGCGTGCGTGGCCATGTTCACCGAGGAGGTCGGGATCTCACCGCTGGCGGGCGACGGCGGACTGCTCTACCAGGCGCGCGTCGCCGAGCTCGTCGGCTCGGGGCGCTCCTTCGCCCGGATCGAGAACGGCCGGGTCGTCTTCAAGGCGGAGATCGGCGCCGCCACCGCCCACGCCTGCCAGATCCAGGGCGTCTGGGTGGCCCCCGAACACCGCGGCCGCGGCCTGTCCGAGACCGGGATGGCGGCGGTGCTCAGGTTCGCGCTGAACGAGGTGTCGCCGGTGGTCAGCCTCTACGTCAACGACTACAACACCGCGGCCCGGGCCGCGTACCGGCGCGTGGGCTTCGAGGAAGTCGGCGCGTTCATGAGCGTGCTGTTCTGACCGTCCCGCCGCCCCGCCCCGAGGGAGAGGTAGCCTCCCCGCATGGATGACATCGTGGTCGGGCCGCTCGACCTCGCCGCGCGCGTCGACGAGGCGCTGGGCGTACAGGCGCTGGCCTTCGGGCTCACCGAGGAAGAGGTGGGCGTACGGCGCCACATCGTGCTCCGGCACCTCGGCTGTCCGGGCGCCCGCGCCCTCGGGGCGACGACGGCGGACGGGCGGCTCGTCGGCTTCGTCTACGGCATGCCGAACAGCCGCGGGCACTGGTGGTCGAGCGTCGTCGAACCGTATCTGCGCAACACCGGTTCCGACGGCTGGCTCGACGACGCCTTCGTGATCACCGAGCTGCACGTCCACCCGCAGTACCAGAAGCGCGGCATCGGGCGCGCCCTCATCACGGCCATCACCGCGACCGCGGCCGAGCCCCGCAGCATCCTCTCCGCCATCGACACCGAGAGCCCGGCCCGCGCTCTCTACCGCAGCCTCGGCTACCGCGACCTCGCGCGGCAGGTCGTCTTCCCGAGCGCCCCGAGCCCCTATGTGGTGATGGGCGCGCCCCTGCCCCTGCTGGGCTGAGCGCGCGGAAACCCGTTTCTCCGCCGTCGCCGGCCGCGGCTAATCTCCTGCCAATCGCCCTACGCACGCAGGAGACCACGATGGCCCACGTCCAGCGCATGTCCACGACGATGCTCAAGACACTGCGCGACGATCCGGCCGACGCGGAGACCGCCAGCCACAAGCTGCTGGTCCGCGCCGGTTACGTCCGCCGCTCGTCCGCGGGGGTCTGGACGTGGCTGCCGCTCGGCAAGAAGGTGCTGGACAACGTCTGCCGGGTGGTCCGGGAGGAGATGGACGCCATCGGCGGCCAGGAGGTCCTGCTGCCCGCGCTGCTGCCCAAGGAGCCCTACGAGGCGAGCGGGCGCTGGGAGGAGTACGGCGACCTGCTCTTCCGGCTGAAGGACCGCAAGGGCGCCGACTATCTCCTCGGTCCCACCCACGAGGAGATCTTCACGCTCACGGTCAAGGACCAGTGCACGTCCTACAAGGACCTGCCCGTGATCCTCTATCAGATCCAGACGAAGTACCGCGACGAGGCACGGCCCCGCTCGGGCGCGCTGCGCGGCCGCGAGTTCCAGATGAAGGACTCCTACTCCTTCGACACCACCGACGAGGGCCTCGCCGAGTCCTACCGCCTGCACCGCGAGGCCTACATCCGGATCTTCACCCGGCTCGGCCTGGACCACCGCGTCGTCTCCGCCGTCTCGGGCGCCATGGGCGGCTCGGCGTCCGAGGAGTTCCTCGCCCCGGCCGCGGCCGGTGAGGACACCTTCGTGGACTGCCCGCAGTGCGACTACTCCGCCAACACCGAGGCGGTGACCGCACGGATCGAGCCCGCCGACGGGGCCGCGCACGGCCCCGTCGAGGAGCTGGACACCCCCGGCACCCCCACCATCGAGTCCCTCGCCGACCACCTCGGCGTGCCCGCCTCGGCCACCCTCAAGAACCTCCTCGTCAAGATCGACGGTGAGATCACCGCCGTCGGCGTGCCCGGCGACCGCGAGGTGGACCTCGGCAAGCTGGGCGAGCATCTGGCGCCCGCCGTCGTGGAGTTGGTCACGGCCGAGGACTTCGCGGACCGGCCCGACCTCGTACGCGGCTACGTCGGCCCGCAGGGGCTGACGGTGCGTTATATCGCCGACCCCCGCGTGGCGCCCGGCACGGCGTGGATCACCGGGGCCAACAAGGCGGACACGCACGCCAGGAACGTGGTCTGCGGACGGGACTTCAAGGTCGACCGGTACCTCGACGTCGTCGTGGTCCGCGAGGGCGACCCCTGCCCCCGGTGCGGCGCGGGCCTGGAGGTCGGCCGGGCGATCGAGATCGGCCACATCTTCCAGCTCGGCAGGAAGTACGCCGACACCTTCGGCCTCGACGTCCTCGGCCAGCAGGGCAAGCCGGTCCGGGTGACCATGGGTTCGTACGGCATCGGCGTCTCCCGCGCGGTGGCCGCCCTGGCCGAACAGACCCACGACGAGGCCGGCCTGTGCTGGCCCCGCGAGATCGCCCCCGCGGACGTCCATGTGGTGGCGGCGGGGAAGGCGCTCCAGACGGAACTGGCATCCTCCCTGGCCGAGCGGCTGGCCGGGGCCGGGGTGCGGGTCCTGCTCGACGACCGGGCGGGGGTGTCGCCCGGCGTGAAGTTCACGGACGCGGAGCTGATCGGTGTGCCGATGATTCTGGTGGTGGGGCGTGGGGCTTCTGCGGGTGTCGTCGAGCTCAAGGACCGGCGGACGGGGGGTCGGGAGGAGCTCTCGATCGAGGCGGCGGTGGGTCGCCTGACGGCGAGCTGATTTTTTCTCCCCAGCCCCGCCCCTTCCCGCAGCATCTGTTGCGCGGCTCCGCCGCGGCCGGGGCTCCGCCCCGGACTCGTGCCTGAGTGCGGGTGCGCGTCGCCTGCGGCGCTTTGTTCCCCTACCCCGCCCCTTCCCGAAACCGGGGGCTACGCCCCCAGATCCCCGAAGCACGCTTCGCGCGCTGTCCTCAAACTCCCCCAGCTACCTCCCCCAGACTCCGTCCGGGGGTGCCCCCAGAGGTGCCCCCAACGGGCTGATTTCAGCCCGTCCGGCGTTTGAGGACGAGCGCCGCAGGCGCTGCGCGTCAGCCGACGAACCCGCACATCGGGGTCTGGGGCAGCGCCCCAGTTTCGGGAAGGGGCGGGGTAGGGGAACAAAGCGCCGCAGGCGACGCGCACCCGCAGCCGCCCCCGCCCCCCCCTACAACAACCCCGCGAACTCCAGCAGCAGTTCACCCCGTGCCCGCCGCCCCGACGCGAGTTCGGCCAGTCCGGAGGACACCGCGCGGAACAGCCCCCACCCCCGCACCCGCTCAGGCGACACCTCCAGCGAATCCGAGAGCTTCGACACCCGACGCCGCGCGGCCGCCGCCGCGCCGGGCGCGGCCAGGAGCGTGTCGACGCGGTCGCCGACCAGCCACGCCAGGTCGTAGGCCCGCTCGCCCACCAGCGGCCGCGGGCCTACGGCCAGCCACGGGGAGCGGTCACCGGCCAGCACGTTGCCCTGGTGGAACTCGCCGTGCAGCAGCACCGGTTCCTCCGCCGGGGCCGCCGTCAGCGCGTCGCGGAGTTCCAGCGCCTCGTCGGCGAGGGCCCGCGCGTCGGCCGCCCACGGCTGTTCCCGGTGCTCCCGAAGGTCCGCGGCGAGGGCCGCCGTGTGCTCGGCGACGCTGCCGAACGGATGGTCGTCGCCCGTCGGCACCCACAGCCGCTGGAGCACCGCCGCCGCCTCCAGCTGCGCCTTCGGCTCCGCGAGCGAGCGCAGGCTGATGTCACCGTGCAGCCGCTCCAGCAGCAGCGCCCCGCCGTCCGGATCGACCCGCAGCGGCCGCACCGCGTACCGGCCGTCCCACCGGGTGAGTGCCGCGTGCTCCAGCGCCGCCGTGCCGTCGGGCGGGGTGAGCTTGAGGGCCGCGGGCGTGCCGTCGGGCAGCCGCACGAGGAGGACCAGGCTGGTGCGCCCGCCCGGCTCCTGCACCCGTTCGAGTGTCAATTCCCAGCGCCGCAGCCACTCCTGGGAGGTTTGGGGCAGTGCGGCCAGCCAGCGGCGGGCGGGGCTGTCCGGGGGTTCGAGGCTCAGGGTCCGCACCAGCCGCTCCGGCGGTTCGAGGCGGTTGTTCGCGTTGGTCATCCCTGGGCAGTCCTTTTCGTCTTCGCTGGTCAGGCGCGGTCCGGCGAACCGCTGGGGGAGGCCGTCGGGCCCCCGGTGGCGGCCCGCTCGACGAGCCCAGGGAAGGCTACGCTGCCCCCGCGCCAGCGCACGGCCCGCACCGCCGCCTCCCGCAGCGCGGCGGCCGCGTCCCGGCGGAGGGCGCCCGTGGCATCCCGTACGAGGTCGGCGTAGACGCCCGCGACCCGGCTCTCCAGCTCCGCGCCCAGCCGCACCGCGGCCGCGGCGTCGGGGACCGCGAACGGCAGCGCGTAACCCGCGGCCGCCGCTTCCGGCGTGCCACCCAGGTCCCGTACAGCCCGGCTCATCGCGTCGCGCCGCACGCGGTGCGCGTCGTACGCCTCGCGGGCCAGCGCGGCGTGCGGTTCGTCGACGCGCGCGCCGACCACCCCGTAGCCGTACACCGCCGCGTGTTCCGCGGCGAGGGCGGCCTGGGCGGCGTCCAGAGTGCGGGTCCGCGCCGTGCCGGACGGCGAGGGCGTCATGAGCCGCCTCCGAGGAGGAAGACGTGACCGGCGCCCGCCGCGGCGACGGACGCCAGCAGCCGGGCGAGCTCGGGCGGCGCGCCGACGAGCGCGGCCGTACGGGCGTCCAGGACGCGGCGCTCGGCCCCGGCGAGGGCGGCCAGGGCTTCTTTCTCGTCCTCGGGAACGCCCCCGGGAACGCCCGCCGGAGGAGAAGCGGAAGCGGAGGCCGAAGGCGAGGCGGACGCGGAGGTTCCGAAGGCCTCGGCGTGCCGGGCGACTTCGGCCCGCAGCGGCCGCAGCCGGGGCGCGAGCGCCTCGTGCGCGCCGATCGTCGCGTCGTACCGCTCCAGCAGTTCCGCCGAGTCCCGGCCCGCGGCCGCCCGCAGCCGGTTCGCCGCCGACGTCCGCTCGTCGCCGCCCCCGGCGGAGCCCGAGCAGCCGGTCAGCAGCGCCGAGGCACCGCCGGTCAGCAGGGCCGCGCCGCCTGTCAGTACCCCGCGTCTGCGCGGACCGGCAGCGCCCCGCGTCGTCGTCGTGAGCGCCACGAGCGCCTACTTTCTGTGTTTCCGCCAGGTCCCGCCATGATCACCGCCCGCGAGCGTACCCGCGCGCGGGCGCGAGGCCGGGGAGCAGGGGACCGGAATCGTCAGTCGGCTGCCGGAACAGATAGGCTTTGACCTGACACGCGACTTTCCCACAACAGCACACGCGGCCGAGGAGTCACCCGGATGAGCACCACCCAGAGCGAGAGGCTGCGCGAGTTGCTGGCCCCTCTCGTCAGCGCGCGAGAGCTGGATCTGGAAGAGGTCGAGGTGACCACCGCCGGCAAGCGCCGCGTGCTGCGTATCGTCGTGGATTCCGACGCCGGCGTCGAGCTGGACGAGTGCGCCGACCTCAGTCGCGCGGCCTCCGAGAAGCTCGACGAGAGCGACGCCATGGGCGGGACCCCGTATGTCCTGGAGGTCACCTCTCCCGGCGCCGACCGCCCCCTGACCGAGCACCGGCACTATGTGCGTGCCACCGGCCGCCTGATGAAGGCACAGCTGACGGAGGGCGGCGAGCTCGTCGCCCGTATCGTCGCGGTCGACGACGAGGGCCTGGACCTGGAGGTTCCCGGGGTGAAGGGCCGCAAGCCCACCGCCCGCCGGATCGCCTTCGGCGAGATCGCCAAGGCTCGCGTCGAGATCGAGTTCAACCGCAAGTCCGACGACAAGGCCGCGAAGGCCGCAGACGAAACCGACGAGAGCCAAGAGGAGGCGTAGCCGTGGACATCGACATGAGTGCCCTGCGGGGTCTGGTGCGAGAGAAGGAGATCTCCTTCGACCTGCTGGTCGAGGCGATCGAGTCGGCCCTCCTCATCGCGTACCACCGCACCGAGGGAAGCCGCCGCCGCGCCCGCGTGGAGCTGGACCGGTCCACCGGCCATGTGACCGTGTGGGCCAAGGAGGACCCGCAGGACCTGGAGGAGGGCGAGGAGCCCCGCGAGTTCGACGACACCCCGTCCGGCTTCGGCCGGATCGCCGCGACCACCGCCAAGCAGGTCATCCTCCAGCGTCTGCGCGACGCCGAGGACGAGATCACTTTCGGTGAGTTCGCGGGCCGCGAGGGCGACGTCGTCGCGGGCATCGTCCAGCAGGGCAAGGACCCGAAGAACGTCCTGGTCGACATCGGCAAGCTGGAGGCCATCCTGCCGGTGCAGGAGCAGGTCCCCGGCGAGGAGTACAAGCACGGCACCCGCCTGCGGACCTACGTCGTCCGGGTGGCGAAGGGTGTCCGCGGCCCGTCCGTGACGCTCTCGCGCACCCACCCCAGCCTGGTGAAGAAGCTGTTCGCCATGGAGGTGCCGGAGATCGCCGACGGTTCGGTGGAGATCGCGGCCATCGCCCGCGAGGCCGGCCACCGCACCAAGATCGCGGTGCGCTCGACCCGTTCCGGCCTGAACGCCAAGGGCGCCTGCATCGGCCCGATGGGCGGCCGCGTCCGCGCCGTCATGGCCGAGCTGCACGGCGAGAAGATCGACATCGTCGACTGGTCGGACGACCCGGCCGAGCTGGTCGCCCACGCGCTGTCCCCCGCACGGGTGAGCAAGGTCGAGGTCGTCGACCTCGGCGCGCGCTCGGCCCGGGTGACCGTGCCGGACTACCAGCTGTCGCTCGCCATCGGCAAGGAGGGGCAGAACGCCCGCCTCGCCGCCCGCCTCACCGGCTGGCGCATCGACATCCGCCCGGACACGGAGCAGTCGGACCAGGACTGACCAGGACTGATCCGCGAAGGCCGGCGCCCATGGCGCCGGCCGACGGACTTCGGGGCCCGCCGCGGCGGGCCCCGGGAGGCGGCCACGCAGGGTGGCCGAAACGTATTCGTGCCCGATCACGGCCCCCCAGGGGCGAGGTCGGCGCGGGGAGGTAGACTTAATCAGTGTCTGGCCGGACGCATGCCCGCGCATGCCCTGAGCGAACCTGTGTGGGATGCCGGGAGCGAGCGGCCAAGGGCGATCTGCTGCGGATCGTGATGATCGAGGGCGCCTGCGTCCCCGACCCTCGCGGTACGCTGCCCGGCCGGGGTGCGTCCGTGCACCCCACACTGGTCTGTCTCGACCTGGCGGTCCGCCGCAGGGCGTTCCCCCGGGCCTTCAAGGCCCAGGGCCCGCTCGACGTGACGGAACTGCGCCGATTCATCGAGCGGATCGATGAGTAAGGGCAGCACCGGCAGGCAACACCGTAAGAAGAACGGCACGGGAAACCGTGCGGTCAGGTACCTCGCGAGTTGGAAGTAGGTCGAGATTGCGATGAGCACTCGATGAGTACGCGATGAGTACGCCCATGAAGTAGCGACGGTCCGGTGGACACCCCGGACCTAGAAGGAGCGAAGTGGCTAAGGTCCGGGTATACGAACTCGCCAAGGAGTTCGGCGTAGAGAGCAAGGTCGTCATGGCCAAGCTCCAAGAACTTGGTGAATTCGTCCGTTCGGCGTCCTCGACGATCGAGGCGCCCGTCGTCCGTAAGTTGACTGACGCATTGCAGGGCCCTGGCGGCAACGCCAAGTCCGCTGCGAAGCCCGCGGCGCCGCGCAAGGCCGCGCCCGCGAAGCCGGGTGCCCCCACTCCGGGCGCCCCCCGTCCCGCTGCTCCGGCCCCCAAGCCGGCCGCGGAGACTTCCACCCCCAAGCCCGCAGGCGCCGCGCCGACTCCCGGTCCGCGCCCCGGCCCGAAGCCCGCTCCGGCGGCTCCGGCCAAGCCTGCCCCTGTCACCCCGGTCCCGGCCGCGGAGTTCTCCGCTCCGGCCCCGGCGCAGCAGGCACCCTCCCAGCAGGCCCCTTCCACCCCGCGCCCCGGTGCCACCCCCGGCCCGCGTCCGGCTCGTCCGGCGCCCGCCGGCCGTGACGGCGGTCAGCGTGAGGGCGGCCGTCCCGAGCGCGCCCCGCGCCCCGGCGGCCAGGGTGCCCCGCGTCCCGGTGGCGCGCGTCCGGCCGGTCCCCGTCCGGGCAACAACCCCTTCACCTCCGGTGGCTCCACCGGCATGGCCCGCCCGCAGGCCCCCCGTCCCGGTGGCGCCCCGCGTCCCGGTGGCGAGCGGCCCGGTCCGGGTGCCCCGCGTCCGCAGGGCGGCCCCGGCGGCGCCCCGCGTCCGCAGGGTCAGGGCGGCGCTCGTCCGACCCCGGGCGGCATGCCCCGTCCGCAGGGTGGTCCCGGTGGCGCTCCGCGTCCCGGTGGCGCTCCCGCGGGCAACCGTCCGAACCCCGGCATGATGCCGCAGCGTCCGGCCGCGGGTCCGCGTCCGGGTCCCGGCGGCGGCGGTCGCGGTCCCGGCGGCGGCGCCGGTCGTCCCGGCGGTGCCGGTCGTCCGGGTGGCGGCGGCTTCGCCGGCCGTCCGGCCGGTCCCGGTGGTGGCGGTCGTCCCGGTGGTGGCGGCGGCTTCGCCGGTCGTCCCGGTGGCGGTGGCCCCGGCGGCGGTGGCGGCGGCTTCGGCGGTCGTCCCGGCTTCGGTGGCCGTCCCGGCGGCCCGGGTGCCCGTGGTGGCACGCAGGGTGCCTTCGGCCGTCCCGGCGGTCCGGCGCGTCGTGGCCGCAAGTCGAAGCGGCAGAGGCGCCAGGAGTACGAGGCCATGCAGGCCCCGTCCGTCGGCGGCGTGATGCTGCCGCGCGGTGGCGGCGAGACTATTCGCCTGTCCCGCGGTGCCTCCCTCACCGACTTCGCGGAGAAGATCGGCGCCAACCCGGCGTCGCTCGTCGCCGTGATGATGAACCTCGGCGAGATGGTCACGGCCACCCAGTCGGTCTCCGACGAGACGCTGACGCTCCTCGGCGACGAGATGAACTACACCGTTCAGATCGTCAGCCCCGAGGAGGAGGACCGCGAGCTGCTCGAGTCGTTCTCCATCGAGTTCGGTGAGGACGAGGGCGGCGAGGAGATGCTCGTCTCCCGTCCGCCGGTCGTGACCGTCATGGGTCACGTCGACCACGGTAAGACCCGACTGCTGGACGCCATCCGCAAGACGAACGTCGTCGCGGGCGAGGCCGGCGGTATCACGCAGCACATCGGTGCGTACCAGGTCGCCACCGAGGTCAACGGCGAAGAGCGCGCGATCACCTTCATCGACACCCCGGGTCACGAGGCGTTCACCGCCATGCGTGCCCGTGGTGCGAAGTCCACCGACATCGCGATCCTCGTGGTGGCGGCGAACGACGGTGTGATGCCGCAGACGATCGAGGCGCTGAACCACGCCAAGGCGGCCGACGTGCCGATCGTGGTCGCGGTCAACAAGATCGACGTCGAGGGCGCCGACCCGACCAAGGTGCGCGGTCAGCTCACCGAGTTCGGTCTGGTGGCCGAGGAGTACGGCGGCGACACCATGTTCGTCGACATCTCCGCCAAGCAGGGTCTGAACATCGACAGCCTGCTGGAGGCCGTGGTCCTCACCGCGGACGCCTCGCTCGACCTGCGCGCCAACGCGGAGCAGGACGCGCAGGGTATCGCCATCGAGGCCCACCTCGACCGTGGCCGCGGCGCCGTGGCCACCGTGCTCGTCCAGCGCGGTACCCTCCGCGTCGGTGACACGATGGTCGCCGGTGACGCCTACGGCCGTGTCCGCGCGATGCTCGACGACAAGGGCCAGAACGTCGAGGAAGCGGGTCCCTCGACCCCCGTCCTCGTCCTCGGTCTGACCAACGTCCCGGGCGCCGGCGACAACTTCCTCGTCGTCGACGAGGACCGCACGGCTCGCCAGATCGCCGAGAAGCGCGCTGCGCGTGAGCGCAACGCCGCCTTCGCCAAGCGCACCCGCCGGGTGTCCCTCGAGGACCTCGACAAGGTGCTCAAGGCCGGTCTGGTGCAGGACCTCAACATCATCATCAAGGGCGACGCGTCCGGTTCGGTGGAGGCTCTCGAGTCCTCGCTGCTCCAGCTCGACGTCGGCGAAGAGGTCGAGATCCGGATCCTGCACCGCGGTGTCGGTGCGGTCACCGAGTCCGACATCAACCTGGCGACCGGCTCCGACGCCATCGTCATCGGCTTCAACGTCCGCGCCGAGGGCCGTGCCACGCAGATGGCCGAGCGCGAGGGCGTCGACGTCCGTTACTACTCGGTCATCTACCAGGCGATCGAGGAGATCGAGGCGGCCCTGAAGGGCATGCTGAAGCCGGAGTACGAAGAGGTCGAGCTGGGCACGGCGGAGATCCGCGAGATCTTCCGCTCGTCCAAGCTGGGCAACATCGCGGGTGTTCTCATCCGCTCCGGCGAGGTCAAGCGCAACACCAAGGCGCGACTCATCCGCGACGGCAAGGTCATCGCGGAGGAGCTCAACATCGTCGGTCTGCGTCGTTTCAAGGACGACGTCACCGAGATCCGCGAGGGCTTCGAGGGCGGTATCAACCTCGGAAACTTCAACGACATCAAGATCGACGACGTCATCGCGACGTACGAGATGCGCGAGAAGCCGCGCGGCTGATCCGCGTAGCGACTGCCGCGTGCGGCGCGTCCACCGGTGACGGTGGCCGGGCGGCACGCGGGACGGGGCCGGTCGGCGGGAGAAATCCCGTCGATCGGCCCCGGCCGTTGCATGTACGGTTCTAGGAGCTCGTACACACCAGCTATCCCCCGGCTGCCGCTGGGGGTGCCCCCACACGCCTCCCGGGTGGGCCTCACCCGTCACGCATGTATGTAGGGACTCTGTCCTTCGACCTCCTCCTCGGCGATGTCCGGTCGCTGAAGGAGAAGCGCTCCGTCGTCCGCCCGATCGTCGCCGAGCTGGCCCGCAAGTACGCGGTCAGCGTGGCGGAGGTCGGCGACCAGGACCTCCACCGCAGGGCCCGGATAGGGCTCGCGGTGGTCTCCGGCGACACGGGGCACCTCACGGACGTACTGGACCGCTGCGAGCGGCTTGTCGCCGGGCGGCCGGAGGTGGAACTGCTGTCGGTGAGACGGCGGATCCACGGCGACGACGACTGATGACTGAACCGAAGAAGAAAGAAGTAGGCGCATGACCGACAACGCGCGGGCGCGCAAGCTGGCCGACCGGATCCGGGAGATTGTCGCGGAGACGCTCCAGCGCCGCATCAAGGACCCGCGGCTCGGCTATGTGACCATCACGGACACCCGGGTCACCGGTGACCTCCGCGAGGCGACCGTGTTCTACACGGTCTACGGCGACGACGAGGAGCGCGCCGCGTCCGCGGCCGCCCTGGAGAGCGCCAAGGGCATCCTGCGCTCCACGGTGGGCCGGGAGACCGGGGTGCGCTTCACGCCGACCCTGACCTTCGTCGCGGACGCCCTGCCCGACAACGCCCGGACGATCGACGACCTGCTCGCCAAGGCCAAGGCCAAGGACGCGGAGGTCCGTGAGGTCTCCTCCGGCAAGACGTACGCCGGCGACGCGGACCCGTACCGCAAGCCGGGCGAGGACGAGGACGCCGAGGGCGCCGAGAACACGGACGCGGCGTCCGAATGAAGCAGAAGGCACCGGCTCCGCCGGACGGTCTGATCATTGTCGACAAGCCGGCCGGCTTCACCTCGCACGACGTGGTCGCCAAGATGCGCGGCATCGCGCGGACGCGGCGCGTCGGCCACGCGGGGACGCTCGACCCGATGGCGACCGGCGTGCTCGTCCTCGGCATCGAGCGGGCGACCAAGCTGCTCGGTCACCTCGCGCTGACCGAGAAGGAGTACGTCGCGACGATCCGCCTCGGACAGAACACCGTGACGGACGACGCGGAGGGCGAGATCACCTCGTCCACCGATGCCTCCGGGGTCACCCGCGAGGCGATCGACGCGGGCGTGGCCAAGCTGACGGGCGCCATCATGCAGGTCCCGTCGAAGGTCAGCGCGATCAAGATAGACGGCAAGCGGTCCTACGCCCGGGCCCGCGAGGGCGAGGACTTCGAGATCCCCGCCCGCCCGGTGACGGTCTCCTCCTTTGTGGTGCACGCGGTGCATCCGGCCGAGGCGGAGGACGGCACTCCGGTGCAGGACGTGCTGGTCTCCGTCGTGTGCTCCTCCGGCACCTACGTCCGGGCCCTCGCCCGCGACCTGGGCGCGGACACGGGCGTCGGCGGCCACCTGACGGCGCTGCGGCGCACCAGGGTCGGTCCGTACGGCCTGGGCGAGGCCCGGACGCTGGAGCAGATCCAGGAGGAGCTGGGCGTCATGCCGGTCGCCGAGGCGGCGGCCGCGGCCTTCCAGCGCTGGGACGTCAATGAGGAGCAGGCGCGCCTGCTCGGCAATGGCGTGCGGCTCAAGATGCCGCTCTTCGAGGGCACCGGGCCGGTCGCGGTCTTCGGACCGGACGGCCGCTTCCTCGTCCTGGTCGAGAACCAGGGCGGCAAGGCGAAGAGCCTGGCCGTCTTCGGCTGAGGTCTGAGGTCTGACGTCTGAGGCCTGGAGCCTGAGGACGGACGGCTTGAGACCTGACGGCCTGACGGCCTGAGGGGCTGACAACGACGCCGGGGCTTCGGCTCCGGCACGCATCGTGGGACGGGGCGCGTACGGACGCGCCCCGTCCCACGATGCCCTTCTCTCCGCTCCCCATCCGCTCCATGCGGAGGATTCACCCCATTGGGCAGGCGCTCGGAGTGAACGGAGGGGGTGGAAGGGGGCGCGTTCCGGGTGCGATCTGTCCTGCCGATCATCCGCTGCCTACCGTCGACGTAAGTGCACGGCGGGGAGGTTCGACGGATGAACGGTCGGCGGACCGATGCGGACGAGTACCTGGTGCGCATCAGAGACCTCGCCGGGCGACCGCGCGGCACGGGGTTCCTCGCGGACGACCGCGGCACGATGATCACCAGCCACGAGGCGGTCGACGGGCTCGCCCGCCTCGTCCTGCTCGCGCCGGGTGACCGCACCTGCCTGGTCGGCGCGGACGCCGTGACCCAGCTGCCCGGCTGCGACCTCGCGCTGGTCCGGACCGAGGGCCTCGGCGTGCGGCCGCTGCCCGTCGCCGCGGCCGACTGGATCGAGGACGGCACGGAGGTCCGGCTGCGCGCCGGCCGCTGGCAGACCGCGCGGATCGTCGGCGAGGCGCTGGTGACCTACACCGCCACCGACCGCTTCCATCTGCTGGACGCGGCCGTCGAGCTGTCGCTGGGCGAGCGCGACGGACTGCGCCTCGGCGAGGAGGCCACCGGCGGCCCGGTCATCGACGCCCGCACGGGAACGGTGGCCGCCGTCCTCGGTACCGCGCTGCACGCCGAGCGCCGGTCGGGCGGGTTCGCGATCCCGCTCCGGGCCGCCGCCGGTGCCACCCCGGACGGCCCCCTGGCGGCCCTCCTGGAGCGCAACGCCGCCACGATCCCGGCCTACGGCCCGGACCTCAATCTCGCCGGAGCCCTCCAGCTCACGGCCACCTCCCTCGGGCAGGTCAGCACCGCGCGCGCCTGGCGCGACCCCGTCCCGCGGCCGGAGATCGCCAGGGAGTTCGAGCGCTTCCTGGCGTGCCCGCGCCCCCCGTTCACCGGCGCGGACGACGGGCCGGAACCGGCCGGCGGCGCGGACGGCCCGGAAGGCGGCCTGCCGTGCGGAGGCGACGCGGCCGAGCCCGCGGCCCCGCCCGACGACCGGGAGGCCGACACCGAAGCGGAGCCGGGCGCAGGGCCGGAAGCGGAACCGGAGACCCGCCCGCCGCTCGGGCCCTTGGTCCTGGGCCTCGTCGGCGGGCCGGGCACCGGCCGTACGACTGAGCTCGGCGCGCTCGCCTCCCGGCGGGCCCGCGGCTCGGAGCCCGCGCCCACGATCTGGCTCCGCGGCGCCGACCTGCGCGACGGCGACGACAGCGTGCGGGACGCCGTGGCACGCGCCCTGGAGGCGGCCGCGCGGATCGTCACCGCCTCGGCGGGCACGGCGGGCACCGTGGGGGATCCGGCCGAGGCCACCCCCGAAGCCGTCGCCGCCCTCGCGCACCGCGTGGGGCGCCCCCTGCTCATCGTCCTCGACGGGCCAGAGGAGCTCCCCCCGGTCCTCGCCCACGGGCTGCCCGCCTGGACGGCCGCCACCGCCAAGTGGCTGGGGGAGGTGTCGGCCCGGATCGTCATCGCCTGCCGCCCCGAGCACTGGGAGACGGCGGGCGCCCTCTTCCCGCCGTCCGCCCTGCACGTCCCGGACGACGCCCCCGCCCCCCGGGGCCTGCCGCCCTGCGTCCGCCTCACCGACCTCACCCCCCGGCAGGCCGCCGAGGCCCGGGCCGTCTACGGCGTCCCCGAGGAGGCCATCCAGCAGGCGGACGCCGCCCACCCCCTGGCCCTCCGGCTGCTCGCGGAGGTCCGCGCCGCCCTCCCGGACGCGGCCCCGTCCGAGGAGGACGAGGGCGCCCGGCCGCCCGACCGCTGGGACGTCTTCTCCGCCTTTCTGGACCTGACCTGCCTGCGCATCGCCGTACGGCTCTCCGCCGACCGCAGGCCACCGCTGCGCGGCACCACGGTGCGCCGGCTCGCCGCCCGCGTGGCCGGGCAGGTGCACGAGGCCGCCCGGCGCTGCCTCGGGCCCGGACAGGGGGAGCTGGAGCGCGAGGCCTTCGAGGAGCTCTTCCCCTGGCGCAACGGCTGGGCCTCCGCCGTGCTCACCGAGGGCCTCCTCGTCCCCGCGGGCAGCGGCTACCGCTTCGCGCACGAGGAGTTCGCCGACTGGCTCCAGGGCGCGCACCTCGACCTCGACGCGGCCCTGCACGCGCTGGTCCACCGCTGGTACGAGCACGAGAGCGCGGGCCTGGAGGCGGAGGAGAGGCTGCCGTCCCGGCCGGGCACCGGGGCCGCCCCCGAGGGCCACGTGCCACCGCCCCCCGGCTCCAAGCGGCCGCCCCGCGCCGGCGCCGGCCGCCGCCGCACCAAGCGCGGCGCGGCCGAGCAGGAGAAGCCCAGACCCCTGCCCGTGCCCCGGCACCGCATCGGCCCCGTGCTCCAGGCGCTGCTCCTGCTCGCCCGGCGCTCCGGCCCCGCCGCCCTCGCCGACCGCCTCCGCGCCCTGGTCCACGCCGTGGAGGCGCTCTCCCCGGCCGGGCGCTCCGCCCTCGGCCGGACCACCGCCCTCACCGACGCACCGGCCCCCGCCCTGCCCGACCCCGCCTGGTGGGCCGCGCACCTGCTCGGCGAGACGCTGCTCCGCGTCCCCGACGCCGCCCCCTATCTCGGCGCGCTGCGGCTGCTCGCCGAGCGGATCACCGCCCGCGCCGTCGACCTCGGCGGCTTCGACAGCGACGCGAGCCGGGCGCTGGGCGGGCTCGCGGAGTTCGGACCCTGGTTCTGGCTCCGGCTGCCGCTCGGCCTCGCCGACCGCCTCGACCTGCTGCGCCTGCTCCTCCCCGCCGACGGCCCGCCGCCCGGTGCCGCCCCCGCCCAGGACCACGCGCAGCTCGCGCCGCACCAGGGCGCCCACGCGCCGCAGAGCGACCGCTTCCTGCCCGCCGTCGCCACCGTCCTCGCCGAGGACCCCTGCGCGGCGCAGCCCCTCATCTGCCGCTGGTTCAGCGACGAACGCCCGCTCCAGGCCGCGCCCTACCCCGACAGCGCCCGCCTCACCGTCTCCACCGCCGCCCAGGTGCTGCTGCACACCCACCGCCACCGCGCCGTCGACGACCTCGCCGAGGCCCTGGTGGAGGCCGGGCACCCGCGCGCCGACGAGCTCCTGAACGCCCTCGCCGAGGACGAGCCGTCCGCGCTCTGCCGGGCCGTCGACCGCTGGGCCCACGACGACCGGCTGGAGCGGCACGTCGCCGCCGCCGCGTACGCCCTGCGCACCGCGCCCCACGTCACCATCGACGCCGACCGCGAACTGCTGCGCTACTCCGCGCTCGCCCTCCTCGCCCGCCCCGCCGAGGGCGCCCTGCACGGCACCGCGCTCGCCCTTCTCGTCCGCGACCCCGAGACCCGCGCGAAATACCTCCCGCAGGCCATCGTCCGCTTCGCCGCCGGCGACCCCCACCTGCCCGCCGAGGCCCTCGCGACGGCCCTGACCACCCACCCCGAGCCCGTCTTCGCGATCTTCCGGGCGCGGCTGTACGAGCCGGGCGACGGCCCGGCCCTGGTGCTGCGCGCCCTCGCCGGGGTCTCGGCCCCCGCCCTGGCCCGCCGGGCCGCCGCGCTCGTCCAGGAGCACATCGAGCACCGCCCCGAAGGCGCCGACCACGCCGCGGCCTTCGTCGACCGGCGGCTGGAGGAGGGTCCCGCCGCCCGGTCCGTGCTCTTCCCGCTGGTCGTGCACCTGCTGAGCAGCCGCTCCGCGCAGGTGCGCCGGGCCCTCGCCCCCGTCCTCGCGGCACCCGGCACCTCGCTGTCCCGCCCCCTGCGCCAGGAGCTGCTGGAGGTGCTGCTGGAGCGCGAGCAGTACGGCCCGTACGAGCGCGACGTCACCGTCCTCGACGCCCTGCTGCGGGCCGTGGCCGCGGGCGCCGGGGAGCGCACGGAGGCCCGCACGCGCGATCTCGTGCACCGCACCGGCCTGCTGATGGCGCGGACGGCGGAGGGGGCGGCCTGCTTCGACCGGCGGCTGACGCAGCTGGCCCGCGAGATCCCGGTCTTCGGTGAACAGGTGCGCCGCTGGCTGAAGTCCGCGCCCGCGCAGTGGGCCGTAGTGGTGGGGCCGCGGGCGCGGATCAGGCTGACCGGCGGGGCCGGGGCGGGCGGGGCGAGCGCCGGTGGACCGGCCGATGCGGACCGCCGCGAGCCAGCATGGCACTCTTAGTCCTGCGTATATCGACAGACAACAGTTCGGGTTCGGGCGAGGAGCGGGCACAGTGCAGCGCTGGCGTGGCTTGGAGGACATCCCCCAGGACTGGGGGCGCAGCGTCGTCACCATCGGCTCGTACGACGGGGTGCACCGGGGGCACCAGCTGCTCATCGGGCGTGCGGTGGAGCGGGCGCGGTCGCTCGGCGTCCCCGCCGTCGTGGTGACCTTCGACCCGCACCCCAGCGAGGTCGTGCGGCCGGGCAGCCACCCGCCGCTGCTGGCCCCGCACCACCGGCGCGCCGAGCTGATGGCGGAGCTGGGTGTGGACGCGGTGCTGATCCTGCCGTTCACGGCGGAGTTCTCCAAGCTCTCGCCCGCGGACTTCGTGGTGAAGGTGCTGGTCGACAAGCTGCACGCCAAGCTGGTCGTGGAGGGCCCCAACTTCCGCTTCGGCCACCGGGCGGCGGGCGATGTCGACCTCCTGAAGGAGCTCGGCGCCACCTATGACTACGACGTCGAGGTCATCGACCTCTATGTGACGGGTGAGGCGGGCGACGGACAGCCGTTCTCCTCCACCCTGACCCGGCGCCTGGTCGCCGAGGGCGATGTCGCGGGCGCGATGGAGATCCTCGGCCGCCCGCACCGCGTCGAGGGCGTCGTCGTCCACGGCGCGCAGCGCGGCCGCGAACTCGGCTATCCCACCGCGAATGTCGAGACGCTCCCGCACACCGCGATCCCGGCGGACGGCGTCTACGCCGGCTGGCTGACCGTCGGCGGCGAGGCCATGCCCGCGGCCATCTCGGTCGGCACGAACGTGCAGTTCGACGCGACCGAGCGGACGGTGGAGGCGTACGCCATCGACCGCACCGATCTGGACCTCTACGGCCTGCACGTGGCCGTGGACTTCCTCGCCTACCTGCGCGGCATGGAGAAGTTCGACTCCATCGAGGCGCTGTTGCAGTGCATGGCCGGTGATGTGAAGCGGGCGCGCGACCTGGTGGCGGCGCACGACGCCGCGCACGTCACGGCGTGAGTCGCTGACGGGACGACGGAAGGGCCCGGGCGACATCGCCCGGGCCCTTCCGTTCCGTCATCCGCTCAGCTCTGCTGCGGCGGGTACTGCTGGGGGTAGCCGTAGCCGCCACCGGGCTGCGGCTGCCCGCCCGCCGGCGGGTACGGGGCGCCCGGCTGCGGCTGACCGTACGGGTACGGCTGCTGCGGATACGGCTGCGCCTGCGGCTGTCCGCCCGCGTACGGGTCGTACGGCTGCTGGTACGGCCCGGGGGCGCCCGGCTGGCCGGGGACGTAGGCGCCCGGCACCGGCGGCGCCTGGTGCGCGGGCGGGTTCTCCCCGGTCCACAGCCCGTGCTGCTGCTGTGCCCGCGTGAAGTCCTCCGCGACCAGGGCGGACAGGTGGAAGTACGCCTCGCGCGTCTTCGGCCGCATCATCTCCAGGTCGACCTCGGCACCCGCGGCCAGGTGCTCGTCGAAGGGCACGACCACGACACCGCGGCACCGCGTCTCGAAGTGGGAGACGATGTCCTCCACCTTGATCATCTTGCCGGTCTCCCGGACCCCCGAGATCACCGTGACGCTGCGCGAGACGAGATCGGCGTAGCCGTGCGCGTGCAGCCAGTCCAGCGTGGTGCTGGCGCTGCTGGCACCGTCGACGGACGGCGTGGAGACGATGATCAGCTGGTCCGCGAGGTCGAGGACGCCGCGCATCGCGCTGTAGAGCAGGCCGGTGCCCGAGTCGGTGAGGATGATCGGGTACTGCTTGCCCAGCAGGTCTATCGCCCGCCGGTAGTCCTCGTCGTTGAAGGTCGTCGAGACCGCCGGGTCCACGTCGTTGGCGATGATCTCCAGCCCGGACGGCGCCTGCGAGGTGTAGCGGCGGATGTCCATGTAGCTGCTCAGGCCCGGGATCGCCTGGACGAGGTCGCGGATCGTCGCCCCCGTCTCCCGGCGCACGCGGCGGCCGAGCGTACCGGCGTCGGGGTTGGCGTCGATCGCCAGGATCTTGTCCTGCCGCTCGCTCGCCAGCGTCGCCCCGAGCGCGGTGGTGGTCGTCGTCTTGCCGACGCCGCCCTTGAGGCTGATGACGGCGATCCGGTAGCAGGACAGCACCGGGGTGCGGATCAGCTCCAGCTTGCGCTGCCGCTCCGCCTCCTCCTTCTTGCCGCCGAACTTGAACCGGCTGGTGCTCGGCTGCTTCTTCGGCTTCGGCTTGTTGCGCAGCAGCCGCTCCGACGACAGCTCCATGGACGCCGTGAACCCCAGCGGGGCCCCGTGCACGGACCGCTGCCGCTGCTCGGGCGTCACGGTCGGCCACCCGCCCGACCGCGGATCCACGGGGACGCCGGGCTGCGGCTGCGGCTGGGGCTGAGGTTGCGGCTGTTGCTGCTGCTCGGCGAGCGGCGGAAGGGCGCCGTTGTCCGGCGTGACGGCGGGCGGCAGCGCGTACCCGCCGGGCTGCACGCCCGGCTGCGCCTGCGGTGCCGGCTCCCCGGGAGAGCTCTGCGGCTGCGGCGCAACCGCCTCGGCGGAACCCTCCGGAGCCACGGGCGCCTGAGGCGGCGTCACGGGCGAGGCGGGCGGGGCGTACGGAGAGGGCTTGGCCATGGGCTGGGGCGCGTCCGCCGCAGGGTGCGCCTCGGGCCGGGGGTGGGAGTTCTGATGGTTGTACGCGCCCGGCGTGTACTGCGCGTACAGGTCAGCCTGCCCAACTCCGGGCTGCGGCACGGGAGTCGGGGCGTACGGCGCGGGTGCCGGGGCCGGGGCAGGGGCCGCGTCGGGGCGCGGGTAGCCGTAACCGCCCTGCGGCGCGGCCGTCGGCTGCGCGTACGGGGACGGCGGTGCCGGGGGCGCCGCCTGACCGGGGTAGCCATAGCCGCCTCGGGGCGCGTCGGCCGGCGCGGGCGGCGGAGTGGGCGCCGCCGGGGCGACGTCGGGACGCGAAGGCGCGGCCGGTGCGGGCGCGGGCGCCGGTGCCGGTGCCGGGGCGGCCGGGGGAGCGTCGGGGGCCGGGACGGCGGGCTGGAAGTCCGGGGGCAGCGGGGGCAGCGCGGCCTGAGGCACCGACGGCGGGGCCCACGGCTCGGGGGCGGGAGCCTCGGGGGCTTCGGAAACCTTGGGGGCTTCGGGGACCTTGGAGGCTTCGGAAGTCTGGGGAGTTGACGCCTCGGCGGCCTGCTCCGCGTCACCGTCCGGCGGCGCCACGGCGGAGAACCGCATGGTCCCCTCGCGCCGGACGCCCGGCTCCTCGGCGCGTTCCGCGACCTCGTCGCGCAGAGCGGCGGCCGAGAACCGCATCGTGCCGTCGGCGCGGGGAGCGTCGGCGGCGGGCCGCGGCTCTTCGGCGCGGTCGGGGGTCTCTTCCCGCGCGGTGGCGGCGGAGAACCGCATGGTTCCCTCACTGCGCACATCACCCTCGCGGGCATCACCGTCGGCTTCGCCCTGCGGAGCGCTGGGAGAGAACCGCATGGTCCCTTCGCTGCGAACGTCGCCACCGGCCTCGGAGGCCTCCGCTCCGAACGGAAGCGGGTCCGCGTCGGGAGTGTCCGCCGCGCTGTTGTCGTCAGCCGGGGTTTGGTCCTCACTGGGCTCCACGGGCGCGCCGCTGTCGGCGCCCGCCTGGGCCTCGACCGGTGAGGGCACCGCGTCGTCCGCCACCGGAGTCCCGGGCGCCTCCGCCCCGAACGGCAGTTCGGAACCGTCGCCCTGCGAAGCGGACGGCGAGAGCCCGTCCGCCGCACCGGCGCCGAAGGGCAGCCCGTCCGTCACCGGCGTGCCCTCGTCCGGGGTCGTGGCGTCGGCCGACTGCGGTGTCCACACGGGCGGCAGACCAGGCGGAGCCGACGGCGGAACCGGCGGGGCCAGCGGTTCACCCGAAGGCGGGGGCGGGGCGCTCCGGCCCGCGTCACCCTCGCCGACGGCCGGGCCACCGGCGGAGCCGGCCGCACCAGTGGCTTGCGACATCGCGTTCTGCGTGTACCAAGCCGGTGGTGTGTAGTCGATCGTGAACTCGCCCGTGTGGTCGGGTTCGTTCTCGTGGCCCGCGTCGGACCGGTCCTCGCCGGCTGTGGTCCCGCCCGCGCGGAGCTCGTCCCGATCGCTGCTCACATTGCCTCCTGCTGATGTGGTCTGACGCCCATGTGCTGCCTGTCGGGCCCGACCGTTCCCGTCGTCCGACCGCCCGGGGTTCCCCCTGTTCCGACGGGAGGGGCCCGGTGTGCGGTTCTCCCGTGCGTACACCCGTCAAGACTAATCGTCATACGCGTCGCCGCGGCAGGCCCGTCCCCACCTCACCAACGGCCCCCGAGGCAACCGGCCCCGGCCGGCGCCGGAACCGGGTGATAGAAAGATTTCCCGCTCGAAAGCCATAACGGCGCGGGATCCGCGCCCGATTCGCTCCTTTTCGTTGGAATGCTGACATTCCATCGGATCGCGGGGGGAGGCAGAACGGGCGCCGGGCCCGCACAGCAAGAGGTAAGCGCTGATGGTCCAGCCGCCCCCACCCCCACCGATGCCCCCGAACCAGCCCCCCGAGGGCGGCTTCGGCGCACCGCGGGATCCGGCCGCGAACGCTCCGCAGACACCCCAGCAGCCCCCCACCACCCCCGCCGGACCCCCGGCCCCCGCCACTCCGCCGGCATCGCTGGCGAAGTCCGCGGCCACCCCGGACCAGCCGCCCGCGCCCCCGGCCCAGCCGCCCGCCGCGCCCCCGCAGGCCTGGGGCGCACCCCACGCCCCGGGGCAGCCGGGCCAGGCCGGCGGTGTGCCGCCGTACCCGCCCAACCCGTACGCGCAACAGCCCGGAGCGCAACAGCCCAATCCGTACGGCGCCTTCCCGCCGCCCCCGGCCCAGCCCTTCGGCGTTCCCGGCCCTCAGCCCTCGGGCGGGCCGGACAAGAAGCGGACGGCCCTCATCATCGGCTCGGCGCTCGCGGTCCTGGTCGCGGCGGCCGGTGGCGTATGGGCGCTGACCGGTGACGACAAGGGCTCGGACAAGCCCAGCGCCCACGGCAGCGCCGCCCCGGCCAAGGGCGGCAAGGACGGTGGCGACGAGGGCACCGCGGGCCCGCGCGACGGCGGTGAGAACGACCCGAACGACGCGCGCCAGGCCGGCGAGGCGAAGATCCTCATCGACCAGAAGGGCCCCGACGTCGACCGGGCCGGCGCCGATGTCCCGGGCATCTGGGTGATCGGCGACCACGTGGTCAAGACGGTGCAGGACAAGGTCGTCGCCTATTCCACGGACGACGGCAAGGAGAAGTGGTCCGTCCCGCTGCCCAAGCGGGTGTGCGCGGCACCCAAGGACACCACGGACGACGGCAAGGTCGTCGTGGCGTACGAGGGCGACAAGAAGGACGAGTGCGGCAACTACGCCATGCTCGACCTCAAGGCGGGCAAGAAGGTCTGGGACAAGCCCATCCCCAAGTCGGGCGGCTTCGCCGAGAGCTTCATCGGCCTCGACATGGCCATCAGCGGCGACGCCGTGGGCGCCGCCTGGTTCGGCGGCTCCGGCATGATCCGGGTCAGCGACGGCGAGACCATCTCCACCCCCGACATCCAGGCGGGCTGCGGCATCGACGGCTACGCGGGCGGCAAGGCCCTGCTGCGTTCCTGGAGCTGCGTGAGCGACAACACCTCGCACGTCGAGAAGGTCGACCCGGCCACGGGCAAGGCCACCTGGACCTGGGACGGCCGCAAGGGCCTTCGGACCAAGAAGATCTACTCCACCGAACCGGCCGTCGTCTCCGTCCTGTCGGACGACAAGAAGACCGGCGGTGTCATCGCGCTCAAGGACGGCAAGGAGCGCTCGGTCATCGACTTCGCCGGCCAGGCGTACGCGCCGACCTGCGGGATGTCGATCGTGAACCACGACCTCGGCGGCTGCCAGGGCGTGGCCGTCACGGACAGCACCCTGTATCTGCCGACCGAGGGCAACTACTCGTCCGGCAACGAGATCCACGCCTTCGACCTCGACAGCGGCAAGCGCAAGTGGGCCGCCAAGAACACGAGCAAGCGCGAGCTGCTGCCCCTCAAGGCGGACGGTGACAAGGTCATCGCGTATCAGAGGGCGTCGTACGACAAGGCGGGTGCCGTCGTCAGCGTCGGCTCCGACGGCGACCCCAAGGTCCTGCTCCAGATCCCGGCGTCCATGACCTCCACCGAGAACGCCTTCTTCGACGCGCGCTACCTCTACGACAACGACCGCTTCTACATCGCCACGAAGCGGCTGTCGGGCAGCAAGTCGGGGGACGGCAACAGAATCCTGCTGGCCTTCCGCAAGTGACCCCGAGGGTGGGACGGGGGCGGACCCCCGCCCCACCCTCCGGCTCAACCTCTACGGTTCGGCCCTCCGGTTCAGTCCATCCGCCGGGCCGCTCCCAGCAGCCCGGCCTCCGGCCCCGTCGCCCGGGTGTCGACATATATGCGCGAGCGGCGGCCCGCGCACCACAGCGTCACCCCGTCCTGGAGCGTCGGCAGCGCCGCGACGTCCTCCGGCGGCAACCCCAGGAGCCGGCCGAGGTGTTCCGCCTCCTCGGGCGAGACCCGCTGGACACCCACCAGATCCGCGCTCGCCATCAGGCGCGGCGCCTCCGGGCTCACGAACGGCAGCAGGGTGAGCACCGGCTGCCAGGGCGCCGCGACGACCCGGCCGCGAGGCGGCCGCGCACCGCAGTCACGGACGACGAGCACCGGGCTGTGCACCGACGCCCCTTGCGGCGGCACCCTTCCGACATCGTGCAGAGTCACGCACGGCTGGCCGCTGTTGGCGGCCTGCGCGAGCGAGGTCCACAGCTGGCGGCGGCCGGTCTCCACGGCGACGCGGGCGCCCGTGCCGACCGTACGCAACGCGATGACCTGCGCCGTCCACGCGCCGCCCACGAGGACGGCGTCGAACGGCGCCGGGCGGCCGATGCCGAGGACGGCCGGCGCTTCGTGGGGGTCGGTGCCGATGACCACGCCGTCGTCCCCGACGGGCAGGGCCAGCGCGTCGAACTGCTCGGGCGCGATCTCGTGCCGCCCGCGCCGCGGACCCAGCAGCCCGAAGCCAAAACGGCGCCGCGCGGGCGCGGGCGGTGGGGGAGCAGTGGTCATGAGCGCGTCCCTCCCAGGGGCAGCGTGGCGAGGACACCGGGCACCTGCTCGTGGTCGAGGCGCACCAGGCCGGCCTTCGCCCCGCGCGCGGCCCGCTCCAGCTCCCGCCGGGCCTCGGCCAGTTCGTCCGAGCTGCGGCCGGTGACCCGTACGTGCGCGGCCAGGCTCGGCGCGTGCCGGCCGCCCGGCGTGCGGCCGCGGCCGAGGGTCAGGCTCAGCGTCGTCGACAGCGCGGGCAGCGAGGTGAGCAGCGCGGCCAGCTGCGGCAGCGGAGTGGCCCGCGGGCCCAACTGCGGCCAGCGGGAGACCCAGTACGTGCTGTGCCACCGGTCGTCGCACCGCCAGGCCCGGGAGCTCTCCGCCGTCCGCCGCACCGGCGTGCCACTGCGGCCCGCCTGGGCGGAGGCGGTCGGATTGACGTTCGCCGCGGTCGCGACGGCGGCCGTGAGCCCCTCCTCGGACAGCAGCTGGGCCCGGAACCCGGCCCCCTGCAAGCGGCTCGCGAGCTGGTCAGCCGCCCGCAGCAGACAGCGCCGCGCGCCCTCCACACCCGAACCGCGCGCCTCGACGGCCTCGCGGCACAGCTCCGGGTCGAGCTTGAGCGCCACCCAGGTCAGCCGCACCGCCGGGGTCCCCGCCATCGCCTGGAGCGGGGCGTAGTTACGGGCCGCCAGCGACTCGGCCGGCAGGTGCGGGGCGGGCGCGGGCAGCGTGCTCTGCACCACCTGCACGGACTCCAGCCGGATGCCGTCGACATCCATCGCGTCCCGCAGCAGGTCCAGCGGCAGCGCCTTCTCCACCCGCAGGGGGCGCAGCGGGGCGTCGACGGCGTCGATCCGCAGCACCACCGTCAGGAACGTGCCGTCCCCGACCAGGCCCACCTCGCGCCGCTCACGGTCCGTGAAGGAACCGGTCCGCAGCGCCGGTTCGCACTCCAGGACCGGGGCGAACCCCGTGTCCGTGCCCACCGGCGCGGCCACCGCCCGGCCCGCGCGCCGCCGCAGCGACACCGCCGTGGCCAGCCAGTCCGCTATCGGCCGCTGCCCGCGGCGCACGAGCGCGAGCAGCACCAGCACCGCGGCCACCACGCCCGCGGGCACCAGCCACATCGGACCCGCGGCCCACGCGGCCAGCACGAGCGCCACCGCCACCTCGACCAACACCAGCTGCTGCAGCCGGACCGGCCCCACGCTGCCGGGCCGCGACACGGCCCGCGGCGCGACCGCGCCCGGCTGCGCGGTGACCTCCGGCGGCCGTACGCGCGTTGCGGCACCCATGCCTGACAAACCCCCTCGCCTCACTCTGATCCCCTACCGGCATAGTAGGGGGCCGGTACGACAACCGGACCGACGGCAGGGTCCGGCAGCACCCCGTCAACCGAAGCCGACCACTGGGGAGAAGCGGCGACACATGGCATCACGCCGGGATCAGCTCAACGCGTACACCTTCGCGAAGAAGCGAACGGTCGCAGCTTTTCTGCAACCTTCCCCCAGCGGAACGGAGGAAGGTGCCCCGCGTCCGCTGCGCGCGGTCCTGCCCGGCGTCGTCGTCGGGGCGCTGCTCGTCGCCGGGTTCGGGGCCTGGGGCCTGTTCCGGCCGGTCGCACCCAAGGGCTGGGACGACACCGCGGCGCACGTCATCGTCGGCAGCGACTCGACCACGCGCTATGTCGTCCTGGAGACGGACAACAAGAAACAGCTCCACCCCGTCCTCAACTTCGCCTCCGCCAAGCTGCTCCTCACCCCCGACAAATCCACCGTCATCAAGGTGAAGGAATCCGAACTCGACAACGGCCACATCCCGCGCGGCCCGACCCTCGGCATTCCCTACGCCCCCGACCGCATGCCCGGCGCCGCCGAAGCCGGCCGGAAGAAGCAGTGGGCTGTCTGCGAACAGCCCGGCGGCACGAACGGGAACACCACACAGAAGGCCGTCTTCCTTTTCGCCGACCGCGACCCGAAGCTCAAGAAGCTCACCGGTTCGGGCCGGCTGCGGGACAATCAGGCCCTTTACGTCCAGGGTCCCGACGACGCCCGCTATCTCATCGATCCGCAGGGCACCAAATACCTCCTCGGCGGCCCGGAGTGGAAAACTCTCGCGGGCACCCCGGACTACAACCTGCTGCTGCGCTCCCTCTTCCAGGACGGCGCCCGGCCGCAGCGCGTCACCAAGGACTGGCTGGGCACCTTCAACGACGGCGCTCCCATCGTCTTCCCCGAGATCCGCGGTGACATCGGCGCGGACGCCGGTATCGGCACCCTGCCGGCGAAGGCCAACCACGTCGGTACGGTCCTCGAAGCCCCCACCGGCACGGGCACCCAGCACTATGTCGTGCTCCAGGGCAAGGTCCAGCGCGTCTCCGAATTCGTCGCCAAGCTGCTCCTCAACAGCAAGATGCTGACGTCGCTCGGCCAGGCGGGCACCCCCGAGCACGTCAGCGCCGCCACCTTCACCCCGGACGACGAGGAGTTCTACGGGAAGTACCACTGGCCCTCCCGCGTGCCCCAGCAGGCCAACGCGCAGGAGGCGTCCGCGGGAGGCGGCGGCGCCAAGACGACGGTGTGCAGCATTTTCGGCGGCCTTTCCGCCGCGGGCACCCCCGACCTCGCCACGTGGGCGGGCACGGAATACCCGGCGACGATTCCCGACGGGGCGACGAGCGCCTATGTCACCCCCGGCTCCGGACTGCTCTACCGCCAGGTGACCGGCCACCAGACCACCAGCGGCTCCATCTTCCTCGTCACCGACACGGGGCTGCGCTATGCGGTGCAGTCCAACGGCGACAGCGGCACCAAGAAGTCGAAGATCGGCGAAAACCCCGCCCCGTCCGCGGGCCCCGACGGAAGCGCTCCCGAAAGCTCGCCGTCCGCCGCGACACCCGAGGCCGACACGGCGCGCACCAGGCTCGGTTATCAGAACGTGAATCCCATGGCCGTTCCGGCCAATTGGTCGCAATTCCTCCCCACAGGCCCGCGGCTGGACCCCAACAGCGCCTCGCAGCCGCAGGGATCGTGAGGAGCGGAATGCGACGCATCACCACGGCGCTGGCGGCCGCCGCGCTCATGACTCCCCTGACGGGAGCGTCGGCGGTATCCGCTCCGCTTCCCGTCGCCCTGGACGGCAGCGGCGAGTGCACCTATCCCGCGAAGCCCATCAAGGGCACCCCCTGGTCGCTCCAGCGCGTCCTCCTCGACCAGCTCTGGCAGGACACCAAGGGCAAGGACAGCGACGGCAAGCCGGTGCGCGTGGCCGTCATCGACACCGGTGTCGACACCCACAACCCGCAGCTGAAGGACGCGGTCGACGCCAAGAGCGGGGCCGATCTGCTGAGCGGCAAGCAGGCGGCGGCCGCGGACGGTGTGGGAGTGCGCGAGGCGACCGAGGACCGCCGCGAGGCCGTCTCGAAGGACCAGGCGAAGAAGGAGCCCAAGCCGGCTCCGAAGACCACGCCGAAGCCCTCGGAGCAGCCCAAGGCCACGCCGACCCCCAAGCCCTCCGCCTCGGCGTCGGCCCCGGCCTCCCCGAAACCGTCGGAGAAGCCCACGCCGAAACCCGAACCCGAGAAGCCGGCCGTCCAGCTGGACCCCACGCTCGACCTCGTCGGCCACGGCACGAAGGTCGCCGGCATCATCGCGGCCCGCCCGTCCGCCGCGAGCGGCTTCGTCGGCCTCGCGCCGGAGTCGGTCATCATCCCGATCCGGCAGAACGACGAGAAGGGCACCGGCGACTCCCAGACCCTCGCCCAGGGCATCAACCTGGCCGTCGCGGCCGGGGCCCAGGTCATCAACATCTCCCAGGACACGGCGAAGGCGCTCAAACCCGACTCCGACCTGGAACTCGCGGTCAAGGACGCCCTCGCCAAGGACGTCGTCGTGGTCGCCTCCGCGGGCAACGACGGCCTCGACGGCAGCGTCAAGGAGACGTACCCGGCCGCCTACAAGGGCGTCCTCGCCGTGGCCGCCTCGGACCGGAACAACGAGCGCGCACCGTTCTCCCAGCCCGGCGAATTCGTGGGCGTCGCGGCGCCCGGCGTGGAAATGGTCTCCACCGTCCCGCTGGGCGGCCAGTGCGTCGACAACGGCACGAGTTTCTCGGCCCCTTACGTCGCCGGCGTCGCCGCCTTGATCCGCGCCAAACACCCCGACTGGAAGCAGAACCAGGTCGTCGCCCAGATCGAGCAGACCGCGGAACGCGCGACGAACGGCCACGACCGCTACGTGGGCTGGGGCGTGGTCGACCCGGTCCGAGCCCTGACCGACGACGCCCACCCCCTGGACCGCGTCACCGCGGACCAGCCCACGACCCACCACGCCAAACCCCCCGCCCCGGCCCCCCTCGCCACAGGCGAAACCCCGTCCCAACGCCAGGAACGCCTCGCCACGTACGGCCTGGGCGGCACGGCTCTGCTGGTGGCGGCGATCGCGGGGGTGGCGGTGGTACTTCGCGATTTGAGGCGGCGGCGGGCGGCTTGATTGAGTACGCGTACTCAGGCGTCACGGGGATACCGGGCTGCACCATGTAACTCATGCGGGGAGTGGCTGGAGTGGCGTAGTGTCGCGCTGGATGCCACAGGGGAGGGGCAGGGTGCAGCAACAGGGTGCGGGCGAGGACCAGAGGCCGTTCGGCAACGGCAACCTGGTGAAGGAAGCCGAGACGCTGGCGAAGTTCAAGGGCCGGATCGACACCATCGTGTCCGAGCTGGAGAAGTCGCCGGCCTCGCAGAAGGCCATCGCCCATCAGACGATCGCCAAGGGCGCCTACGGCACCGGGTTCGGCTCCGCCGACGACCTCGCCAAGCTCTACGACAAGGTTCACGACCAGCTGAAGACGCTGTCCCAGACCTTGGGCGACCAGGTCGAGGCGATGGGCATCGCCGCCGTGGTCGCCGAGCGCGGATACGACGGGATGGACGCCGAACAGGCCGCCCGGCTGAAGGCGATCGAAGAGCGCGTGCGCAAGAACTACCACGATCCGACAGCCGGACAGCACGCCCCGGCAAAGGGCGGGCACGAGCCCAAGCCGGAGCGCAGCAGCGCCTCCGATCTCGGATCCGAGACCGCGTAAGGGGGGAAGGCGAATGGGCAAGGGGAAATTCGACGACGCCACGCACGAAGAGCTCTACGCCATGGTGGCGGGCGGTCAGCCGAAGCAGATCAACGACGCCGCGGACGCGTTGTTGAAGGCGTTCACCGACATCAACGACCTCGGCGGGGAACTCCAGGCGCACGTCGAGCGCGTGAAGTGGGAGGGCGAGGGCGGCGAGGCGTTCCGCAAGTGGGGCGCGGAACTGGCCAAGCAGACGCTGAAGCTTGCCGACTACACGCTGAAGGTCGGCATCAACATCGGCTTCGCGGGCCAGAGCTTGAGCGACGCCAAGGCGGCCATTCCGGCACCGGAACCGTGCTACGCGGACGCGGACAAGGAAAAGGCGCGCTTGAAGGGGGCGGAGTCCAACCGGCAGGAAGCCATCAATCAGATGGAGCGGCTGGATTCTTACTACCGGACGGTGCATACGGATGTGGCGGGGTTGGAGGCGCCGACGTTTCCGGCGTTGCCTCCTGGGCTGATCACAACGCCCGTCAACGATCTGGAGCGTCCGGACGTAGCCTCGGCTGCGCCGGGATCAGTGCCGACTCACGGCGGAATGCAGGAAGGCTCCGTGCGGCCTGGCGCTGACGGAGCTGGCACGATCTCCAGCGGACCGTCGCTTCCTTCTGATGAAGGTCGACGCGGACAACCCGGCGCAGCCTTGGGTACTGACCGGCCTTCGCATACGGCGATCGACTCTGTGGCACCCCCGCAGGCTCCGGACAACGCGACCAGGCACGCCGTTACGCGTCTCCCTGCTGATATCCCGGATCCAAGAGGTCCTGCCATGCCAGGGCCCTTCGTGCCTGCCATGCCATCCGGTTGGCAACGTGGGATCGAAGGGCCGCGCGGACCTGCTGTAGGCCACCCCGAAAGTGTGAGTGTGCCTCGGCCCGAAGGCATAGCTCGGGCCGGGGGAAAGGATGGGATCGTCGGTGGCACGCCTGTCCGCTCGGGCGGCCAGTCCGCTGTCCCGCGGTTGCCGCGAGGCACGGTCGTGGGTGAAGAGCGGACCGTGAACGGGCCTCAAACGGGTACAACTACGGGGCCGCGAGGTGTCGCCGGGAGCCCAGGCGCTCGGCCAGGAAGTCCGATGGGTATGGGCGGCCACCCTGTTGGCGGCAGCACTCCCGGCCCGAGGAACGGCTACGTAGGCCGAAGGCTCGCCACTGAGCCAGGCGGTACTGCCGGTGGGCTGCGCGCACCGCGTGAGGGGCGTTCCGAGTTCACTCAAGGCGGCTCAGGTCTCGTACGCAACCAGCCACCGGGGGTGATGCCACACTCTGGAGCCAACTCTTCCGGCGGTAGCCGCCGTCGCTCCAGCAGCAGGCCCGACTATCTGGTGGAAGACGAAGAGACCTGGACCAGAGGCCGCGGGAACGTCGTGCCTCCAGTCATCGAATAGCTCACGAGACCTCACGAAGGGGACCACTGCCTCATGCCATTTCCGGCTCAGCGCGCTCTGCGGACCTCGGCGTTGCTAGCGGTGGTGTTCGCATGTATCGCAACTCCGGCGGCGGCACAGGACGAGCACTCAAGGCAGTGGTTCTTGGACGATATGCAGGCTGAACAGATGTGGAAGGTGAGCAGAGGTGAGGGCATCACAGTTGCCGTGATCGACACTGGCGTGGACGATACCCTTCCCGAGCTACGCGGCCAGGTGCTGGACGGCACTGATGCTTCTAACAAGCCAACGGGTGCACATGTCGACCGTGAAGGCCACGGGACGAACATGGCTACGCTGATTGCTGGCACCGGAGCTGATGGAGGAATTCAAGGCCTGGCTCCTGGAGTGAAGATCCTCCCTGTGAAGGCAGTGCCTGATGGCCAGGCAGATGCAATTGACGCACTAATGGCCAGAAGTATCCAGTACTCCGCCGACCACGGCGCCAGAATCATCAACATTTCCCTCGCAGGTCCAGGAACCAGTAGCCAGTTCCCCAAGGTTCAGGATGCCGTTAACTCTGCGCTTGGTAAGGGGAGCCTGATTTTTGCAGGTGCGGGAAACGGCGCTGAAAAGGGGAACCTTGTGGAGATGCCCGCAGCGCTTCCCGGCGTCGTCGGCGTAGGCGCGATCGACCGCCAAGGTAAAGTCGCCAAATTCTCAACCTACGGCAACCAAGTTGGCCTCGTCGCCTTCGGTGACGAAATCGTCGAGCACTGTGAGAAGAACACTGGCTACTGCATCGGGCGCGGCACCAGCCAAGCCACAGCCATCGCCTCTGCCTCAGCCGCCCTCATCTGGGCCAAGCACCCCGACTGGACCAACAACCAAGTCCTGCGCGTGATGATGGAGACGGCCGGAAAGCCCGCCGGCGCCAAGATGCCCAGCAAATACCTCGGCTACGGCAGCGTCCGCCCCCGCAAGGTCCTCGTGGACGGTGAGGGCGATCCCGGCCCGGCGGACGTGAACCCCCTTCTCAAGGCCAACGCGCCCAAGCCGTCCCCTGCCGATCCCAACTCGTCTGTAGCCGGTAAACCCATCGCCGCGAAGTCCGGTTCGAGCGAAGGAATCGGCACCACCACCTGGGTCGCCCTCGGCGCAGGCGCCGCAGTGATCCTCGCCGCGGCCATCGGCTTTGTCGTCGTACGCCGCCGTACCAGCCAGCCCTGACAACAAGAAAGGCGAAGCATGTCGGACACTCAGAAGATCAGTGATCCCGCATTCACCCAATTCGAAGGCGCGATCCGGGAGACGAGCGAGGCTCTTTCCGCCAACCTCCGGTCCCTGGCCGATGCCATCGCGACGGTCGAGGCCGCGTGGACGGGTGCGGGCGCCCAGGCTTTCCGCACCGCGCAGACCGCGCTCAACGAGGACCACGACGCCCTGCGCCGGCTGATCGACGGCATTCACGACGCCGTGGCCCTCACCCGTAAGTCCAGCCACGCCAACGACGCCGACATCATGGCGACCTTCAACAAGATTGACGTCAACGGCTCCGCCGCGGGCGGGCACCTCGGGTCCCTGGGTGCGGGCGCCGGCGTCAGTGCCGGTCTCGAAAGCAAGATCAGCAGTTACTAGAAGTATTTCCGCAATCCACGAAGCAATCACCACCACGAGGGGGACACATGCCCGGGGCGAACGACGACCTCAAGGTTCACTACGGCTCGGTCGAGAAGACCGCCGATGACATCAGCAAGGCGGCCGGCGTCGTCGACCAGCAGCTGAAGGACATCTGGGCCGCGGTCAACAAGGTCACCGAAGGCTGGCAGGGCGAGGCCCACCAGAAGATGCTTCAGGCGAAGGCGCAGTTCGACGCGCGCGGTACGCACATCCACTCGATCCTGACCGAGATCGCATCCAAGATCAAGCAGGGCAGCATGGATTACCGTCACACGGACCGCAAGGCTTCCCAGCTGTTCGACATCAGCTACTGATGGCCGACGGGAGTGGGGCGGGCAGGCAATGGCCCCGCCCCACTCCGTACGTTCACGTCAGGTCGAACTCGCCGTCCCGCGCACCCAGTACGAAGGCCCGCCACTCGCTCTCCGTATAGCGCAGCACGGTGTCCGGATCGGCCGACGACCGCATTGCCACCGCACCACCCGGGAGATACGCGATCTCGACGCGCACCTCGGTCGTGGCGTCCGGCGCGCTCAGCCACTCCACGCCGGAGATGTCCATCGCGTAGAGCTCGTCCTTCTCGTGTGAGTCCATGGAGCAGAGGCCGCCTTTCAGGGTGCGAGATCGCCGCCATATCGCGGCGCACACACATGAGTTGGCGCCGCGGGATTCATCGTGAGCAGCGTACTCCCGCAGGCGCCCCGATATCCCTGGATCTTCAGAGCAGCGCGTAGTTCCGCGCCGCGGCCCGCGAGAACGCCACCCACATCTTGCTCCCGGCCAGCGGCCCGCCGACCTCGCTGAGCCCGCAGCAAAGGCCGTCGCACGCGGCGAGTACGGCGTCCAGAGTCGAAAGCGCAGCGCGCCGCTGCGCCTGACAGGCGTCCCGCGCGTCCCGCGGATGGCGCGGGTGCTCATCGAACACGGTGAGCCGCAACACGCCGAACCGCCACCGGACGGACAGGCTGGTCGCCTTCCCGGGGGTGAACAGGTAGGCGTTGGCGAGGAGTTCGGAGGTCGTGAGCACGCCGAGCTCGGCCATGTCGGCGAGGTCGTGCGCGTGCAGGAGGCGCTCGACGGTCTTACGGGCCATGCCGAGGCAGTACGCGCCGCCGGGGAGCCCGAGGGTGTAGTTGAGGTTGCTGGGAATGGGCTCGGGGGCGGACACGGCCGACGAATCGGGCATGCAGGGTGCGAAGTTCATGCGCGGTCACTCCAGAGGCAGGGGTGAGGTGGGAGAGACCCAGCACGCGAGGTGGGCACCGGTGGCTCGCCTCCCTGGGCGCGGGCGCGCCCACTCCAGGGAAGGTGGGCATGCTCGCGCGGTGCACTTCCGGCTCCACTGCGTGTGAGCTAGGCAACACCGACGGTAGCGCAGTCGGGAAGCCCTGTGCTACCGACTCCTGGGAGTCCCTGTGCTACGGGGTGATCGCTGGAACTCGCCGCTGCCGGCGGGCAGACTGGTTGCCGGTTCGAGAGGGGGGCGCATGCCACCGAGAAGCAATCCGTCGATCCGTCAACGCCGATTGGGGGCCGCGCTGCGCCACCTGCGTGAGCAGGCGGGTATGTCGGCTCTGGACGCGGCGGCGGCGCTCGGCGTCGACCGCACCCGCATCTCCAACACGGAGGCCGGGCGCTTCGGTATCAGCGCGGCCCGCGTGCGCGCGCTCGCTTCCAACTACGCTTGCGAGGACAGTGGCTTGGTTGATGCCCTCGCCGCGCTTGCCGAGGATCAGACCAAGGGGTGGTGGGAGGCCTACAAAGGTTCCCTTCCCGCGTTCTTCCTGGACATCGCGGAGCTTGAGTGGCACGCCGTCAGGATCCGAAATGCCTTGACGTCGCACATCCCCGGTCTGCTTCAGACCGCAGATCACGCACGAGCCATCTTCGACCTGGTGATTCCGACGATGCCGGCTGACGAGATCGAAATCCGTGTAGCCCACCGTTTGGAGCGCCTTCGGGTCTTGGACCGGGATGACCCACCTGCTTACGAGGCGATCGTTCACGAGAGCGCCCTGCGTATGCAGTTCGGCGGTCGATCCGTCGCACGAGCCCAGTTGGCACACCTGCTGGAGGCGAGCGAGCGCGAGTGCGTCAGCCTCAGAGTGATCCCCTTCGAGAGGGGCGCATTCCCCGGAGCCGGACAGACGATCCTCTATGCCTGTGGGCCGGTTCCCCAGCTCGACACCGTTCAGTTGGACACGTCCCACGGGTCTGTCTTCATCGATGCCGAAACACAGCTTGCCAACTACCGATTGCTCTTCGACATGATGGAGCCCTGCGTGCTCAGCGCCAGCGAGTCACGCGAGTTCATCCACGAGATCGCTCAGCAACTTTGAAGGGCCCGTCATGTCCGAAATTCGGTGGCAGGAACCCCTCTGCGCCAATGGCGGTAACGCCTGCCTTCAAATCGGCCACACCGCGACCGGAACCCCCATACTCCGCGAGACAACCCGCCCCGACGAACTGATCACCACCACCCGCGAAGGACTCCGCAACCTCATCGAGGCCGCCAAGAGAGGCGAACTCGACCACCTCGCATAACGCCACGGCGCGGCCGAATGCGGTTCGCGTTCGGTGACGTCACCGAGTACCTGGAGAGCGTGCGACCGGACACCTACGACGCGCTCACCCTCCCCAACGGCCTCGACGACCCCGGCCCCGCCTACCGCGAGCCGCCTGCCCGGCGCGGCACGCGCGGCCCGGTGGTGTGCTCGTCCTGCGCGGCATGCGCCAACTGCCCACGGCCATGGGCGCGAATCACGCCGCGGAGGACCGCTCGATGCTGTGGGAGTCGGTCGCCGTCCGCGAGACCGGCCGACGGGCACGCGCCGCCGACATGGCCAGCGCGCATCCCAGCAGAAGTGCCGCGCCGTGGATGTTCTCAGCGATCGACAGCACGACGCCGACGACCGGCACGACGAGCGCTGCCGCCCGGTGGACGGCGACACCTCGCTCCTCGCCGGCCCGCACCAGTGCCGACGCGGCGACGCAGGCGACGATCGCGGGTATCAGAGCGCCCGACCAGAGGGTGCCGATCATGCAGCCGCACCAGAGCAGCAGCACCTGCACGGCCCAGCCGGGCAACCGGGCGTCGGCACGCCACAGCGCCAGCGCGGCGGCACCGGCCAGCCCGCAGACCGCTATGGAATTGCCGCCACCGATGGGCTGCCAGGCGTAGCTGACGAATTCGCAGACGACTCCCACCCCGAAGTATTGCGACAGCCAGCGGGACGGTGAGAGCACCTGCTCCGCGACCGCCCCCACCAGCAACAGGAAGAGCAGGTTGGACACGGTCCCCGCCACCCCGCCGTCCTGGACGAACAGCGACGTGACCGAGCGCCACCACTCCCCGTGCAACCCGGCGGGAGTCCGCTGCAAATCCCCGAGCGTGTCGGGCACGGCGAACTGCAGGAGATTCACCGCCGTCGTGACGGCGAACACCACCGCCGTCACGACGGGGAACCGCCGCAGCCTCGCACGCTCACTGATCGTCATGGTCAGAAGTATCCG
>NZ_JBIAWF010000037.1:0-45361 GCF_042895325.1 Streptomyces sp. NPDC001407 | reverse complement strand
CCCCGCGGAGCGGGTACAGAGGGCGCGGAGCGCCCTCTGAGAGACCGTCAGCGCGGAGCGCTGACCGGCCGGCGGAGCCGGCCGAGAAGCCGGCCCGCGGAGCGGGACCGGAGGGCCGGGGGGTGTTCCGGCCGGTATCTTGCTTTCCCTTCCTGGGGGTTGGGGTTACTGAAATGGCTGGCTAGGTGGCGGGGGTTCTCCCGTTGTCCTTGCTTGCCTTTTCGGTGGTTTCTCTGACGGCTATTTCGTGACTCCGGTCCGGTGCTTTCGATCCGGTACCTGACTGCCTTGCCGTGTGAGACCAAGTATAGGGGTGACGGTCCGTCTTTTTCAACGCTCCCAAGGGGCTTGACGGGCAATTCGCTACCCGTATCCACGGGGTGGCCCGCCCTCGACCGTGGGGACCTCTGTGCGGCTCCAGGGCGAGCGTACAGGGCTGAGAGCGAGTCAGGGAAGGCAGTCCCGGGGCGAGGGCGTGTGAGCCGCGCACAGGCATCCCTGGGGGATTTTGAAGGCGGCGTTAGATTCACGTTCCGCTGCCTGCCGGTGCGTTAGATCCGTGGCGCCCGTGACCGTTAGTTCCGGGGCGGCTCAACACGCCGCGAACGGGGTGGCGTTAGATTCGCGACCGATCCGGCCGGGCGGCCTCCGGGAGCGTTAGATTCGCGGCCCCCGGAGTCCACGGGCAGGCGCGTGCACGAGCCTGCCGGGCGCGGTCACGGGGCGCCCGGGGGTACCCGGGCGGGGGCGCGGAGGGTCGCGGCCGGGAGCCGAGACGGACCGCCGACCGGACGAAGTTCCTACTTCGGAGGCCGGTTCAGAGAAGCGTAGACAGGGGAACTCTCTGCGTTGCACTTCGCGATTCTTGCGTGTACAGTAGTTATCACGAGGTCGGGGGAACGAAGAACCGGCCGAGAAACCAACCCAACTGACCCTTCTGGAGGGGACCTTCATGTCGACCAAGACCTTCACCACCGCCGCCGGTGCCACCTACTCCTACGAGATCGAGACCGGCGAGCACGGCGAGGCCGTCTACAACCTCTCCCGCGTCTTCCAGTCGGGCGCCCTCCCGGTCGGCGCGATCGTGGTCCACCCCGACTACAACCTGGACCCGGCCGTCCCGGGGCTGCTGAACATCCAGTTCGGCAAGAGCGGCGCGGACAGCTACGACCGCCACGACCGCACCGAGGTCCCCATGCTCGGTGGCGAGCACGACACCTACGTGATCGGTCACCAGCTCATCAACCCCGCCGACCTCGACGCCAAGGCGGACCCGGAGACCGGCGAGATCACCGACCCGAAGATCACCTTCACCCGCTCCGTGCGCGCCGCGAGCACCGCAACCGGCACCGCATCCATCCGCGCCACCCGCGAGACCTTCCACAAGGTCCAGGACCTCATTACCGCCCTGGTCAAGGAGTACCGGGCCGACAAGGCCACCCCCAAGCGCGAGGCCCAGTACGCGGCCTTCCTCAACGCCCAGCGCGCCGAGAAGATCCAGCCGGAGCTGGACGCGATCGACGCCCAGATCAAGGCCCTGATGTTCCGCAAGGCGGAGCTGACGGAGAAGCTGAACGGCTACAAGACCGCGTAACCCACCCACTGGGCCCGGGGCACACATCCCGGGCCCACGGGCGCCACAGACCGGGCCGGGCGGCCCCAACCCCCACCCCCTCCCCCGGGGCCGCCCGCGCCCACCAAACCCGGGGCGCGCACCCCAACACGCGCCCCGGACCCCCCGGCCCGGGGCCCCAACACCCCACCACCCCCGGGCCGGGGGACCCGTGTGCCGCTCTCTCATCTGCTCGCACGCCTTTCAGGAAGACCGCTGCCATGTCTAGTCGAACCTTCCGCGCCCTGCTTGCCGGTGACCCGCTGCCGCGTGACCGGTTACAGATGGCGCCGACTACAAGCCGTCCCGAGGCCGTCATCCATCCCGTCTTTAAGGAAGAGACATCGATGCACTCTGACCGGATCGACAACCTGCTCTCCCGCGCGGCTCAGGGGGACACGGACGCTGCCGCCGCGTTCATGAGGGCGCGCGACGCGCGTATATGGGCTCAGGGCCGGTTCACGGCCGCTGGGCGCGCTGCCGCATTGCGCATGCTCCGGGCGTCGAAGTAGCCCCCCCCAACGCCCGCCCACCCCGCCCCGCTCAGCGAATGCTGAGCGGGGCGCACCGTTTTCCGAATTGTCCTGTTCGGCCGGTGCCGGGTTCAGGGGGAGCGGTGCTCCCCGGCCGTCGGCAGTCATCGGCGGTTTCCCCGTGTGGTCCCCGGCGCATTCGCTGTGCTGCTCCCCGTACGTCGGTTGTCGTTGTGCTGCGTCGTCTCTTCTGGCCTGTTCTGGTAGCTGTCCTGGGCTGTCTGTTCGTCTCGTTCTATGTGCTCGCTCTTCTGCCTTCGTTCTGTAGTGGCTGGTCCTCTGTGTTTCCGTCTCGTCTGTTCTGCTCTCCGTCCCGTTCTCGTCCCTACGTGCTCGGTCGTTTCTGCTTGCCTCGGTCTGCCTCTCCCTAGTGGTCCCGGTTCCTGCCTGTCTTCCTTCGCTGGTGCCTTCATTGCCCTTTGGGGGTCTCGTAGAGAAGTAGTCGGCGCGGTCTTCCCCCCTTGACCGTGCTGTTGACCTGCGCTTTTCCTTCTCCGGGTGGCGGTGTTGAGGCAACTCGTAGGGCAACTCGTAGGGCAACTCGTAAAGCAACTCGTAGGGATACTCGTAGGGCAACTCGTAGGGCAACCTGCGTTCGGGAAGGGCTGGGATGGGAGGTCCAGACGCTTTGGAGGGGGGTGATTTCTCTCCCCTCTCCTGGTCGCGATGGGAGGGGGGAGGAATCTCCTCTCCTTCTTGGTCCCGAAAGCCGTGGAGGAGGGGGAGAGAAATCTCCCCCTCCTGATAGGGGGGGAGAAGTCTCCTCCCTCCAGAGACTTGGGTAAGGGGGGAGAAATCTCCACCCTCCGCTGCTCTTGGGGGGAGAAATCTCTGTGGCTCGACGGAGCGTCGACCATGTGGCACTTGTTGGGCCTTGGCGAGCGCTGTCCAGTGCAGGGCTCGGGAATGGTTCCGAAGTCAGTGGCGCTGCTGACCGCCGGCGAGGTCGGGAAGGCCGGCGGTCGCGCTGGCGGTCATCCTCCCTGCGGAACCGGGGAGGTTTCCTGGGCTTGGTGGTCGCCGCTCGGGGCGCGTCCGTCCAGGCAGAGTTCGCGGTAGCCGTGGGCGTAGGTGTACCCGTGGCCGTTGCAAGTGGTGCAGTCGGGCTCGTGTCGGACACGGCTGGTGCCGGGGCAGGTGATCGGCTCTTGGTGGACGGGGATGTAGATGCCGTCGCCCTGCGACTCCCAGGTGAGTACGGTGAGGATCTCGCCGTCACCGGCGCAGCCCCCTGCACAGTCTGCGGGGTGGGGGGCCTCTTCGTCGTCTTCGTCGCAGAGGTCTCGGAATGCGTCCAGAAGGTAGGCGCGGGCGCGGGCGTCGTTCAGAGCGAGCCGGCCGTCGAGTGCTCGCAGGGCGTGGCCGGCGGTGGCTGCTGCCGCGGCGGATGCGGTGTCGGTCGGGGCCGCTGCGGCGGCTAGGTCAAGGATGAGGCCGCGGGTGAGCAAGTGCCGCCGTTGTTCAGCGGATACGTCGACGGCGGGGAAGTACGGGGAGCGCCCCATGGTGGCCCAGGCGTAGGCGTCGCACATGTGGTGGATGAGTTGGGGCCCTGCGGGATAGATCGGAAGTCGGCGACGCGGTTCGTCCAGGGCCAGCATGGGGTGGTGGTCGGCTCCGTGGTCGTGGCCGTGGAGGAGGCCGTATTGGGTGCGGAGGTGGTCGAGGCCGTTGCGAGGGTGGTCGTCGAGGGTCAGGCCGTCGGCTTTGCGGAGGAGTTCGCCGTAGTCGCGGGCCATCTCGTAGAGGTCCGGATCTTGGGTCCGCAGGGCGAGGACGTCGGTGAGCGCGCCGAGGTGGAGGAACCTTTGGTGCCGCAGGGCGGGGACGGTCTCGCTGTCGGGGTAGTGCTCCAGGGCGTACGCGAGCTGATAGTGCGCCCACCGGGCCTCGCTGACGAGCCGGGTGATGGATGGGCGTTCGCGGAGGTACGTGGTGAGGTCGAGTTCGGGGAGTGCTGGAGCGTGCATGGGCTACACACCTTTCTGGGGGGATGGCTCCGGCCGGCAGTGCCGGACCAAGCGCGGCGGGTTACGCGCGGCCGTGGTTGACGGGTGGTCAGCCACGGCCGTCGGGGTTCAGGTGGTGGGCGTGTGGGGTCCGGTGCCAAGCTCCTCGTCCAGGGGGTACGCGTTGCCCCACGGGGTGGGCTTCGAGACGGGCCGACCGCGGGCGATGTCGCGGAGCCGTTCTCGTCGGCGTTCTTGGACGTAGCCGCGACATTGCAGGGCGTCGTGCTGGGACGTGGGCCAGTTCGAGGCCGTTGCGCACCAGGGACAGTGAGGACGGCGGATCTGTCGCCGCCGGAGGGCAAGGGCGAGAGCAGTTGCTATGGCGCCGAGAAGCGCGCCCAGGGCGAGTTGGGTCACCGAGGTGTCTCCGGGGTGGGCAGTGTCTGAGGGCTGTAGTGGTTCGCACGCTGGACGATGTAGGGGCGGCGGTAGGGGCCGTGGACGGCCTGCCCGAGCCAGTGGGAATCGTCGACGGGGTGGAGCTGAGCCTTGGCGATGTAGCTATAGGGGTTGCCGGGTGGGAGCGGGTGCACGGTCTCGGTTCCTTTCGTGTGCTGATCGGGGTCAGATCCGGTCGTGAAGGTTGGTGTCGTCGTACGTGGTCTGCGAGACCTCGACCCATGCGGTGCGGCCGCCGTTGCGGAGCTTGAGCTCCCACTTCCCCTGCTGCCACCGTCGGCTGGTTTCCTTCCGGCCGACGGACTCCCGCTTGCAGTTGGTCAGGGGCTTGCTGCCACTGGTGGCCGAGCCGGTCGAATCCGGTGTTGTGCTGTCGTTGTTTCTGCTGGGGTTGAGCTGTTTGCCTCCGGTCCGTGAGCCGCCGGAGGACGACGACCCCGCCTTTCCGCCGGACCCGCGCTTGCCGCTCCCTTTGGATGTGGTGCTCTTGCCGCCGGTGCTTCCACCACGGCCGAGGAGGGCGCTGCTGAAGGCGGTGGTGCGGGTGGTTGCGCAGTTCTCGCGGGCGATGTCCTCGTACGCCGGGACCCAGTGGCCGGCCTGGCTGCGCTTGTCGATGACCTCGCCGTGTTTGACGGGCTGTTCGGTGCAGCCGGTGAGGAGGAGGGTGGCTGCGGCTGCGGAGCTGACTATCAGAGTGCGGGCAGTGGGCACGGCGGGCTCCTGGGCGTGTTTGGGTGCGCTCGTTTGCTATAGGTGTGGTGCGCGAGCCGCGTGTGACAGTGAGGCGGAACCTCTTCTGCGCTGCTCAAATTACATGCAGGTTTGGAGTTACGCAACGGCGACTTTCGGGCGCCCTCAGCCTCGGCGAACGGCTGGCCGTGTGTCCGCTTCATCTCCGGTTCGCCTACAGCGCCGCGCCGTCTCCGGGGGACGCGGACGCCCCCCTCCCGCCCACCGGCTCCGTTGATTCCTCGACCGTGGCGGGGGCGGCACCGTTCCTGCCCCGTCTCACTTCACCCAGCCCCTGGGGCCCGGCGGCCACTGGGCCACCGTCTCGGCACCCGGCATCTGGACGTCACTCGGTGGCGCGGGCGGCCAGCGAAGCCGGCCCGGCCCCCTGCGGCAACCCCACGGCCTCGGCCCTGACGGGGCCGAGCGCCCCCATGGGCACCCTCGGCTGTCCGTCCGGCCTGGCCCTGCCTACAAGCCTGGCGAGGCGGGCAAGGGCAGTGGTGGCGACGGTGGAGCTGGAGAACGCTGTGGCGCCGAGGCGTCCGGCGCCGCAGCGTTGTGCCGAGCACCCTGCTGGATGGCAGGCGGGCAACAACACTGGCCGTCGATACCGGGGGTCGGACCGCCCGCGCGTATAGCCCCAGGTCGATTCACGCCGCTCCGGCAGGGTCAATGCAGGTGGCTGGCGAATGCGGCCACAACGACGAGGAAGAATACGAGAATTGCTGTGCGCTCTCCGCCTTTCGGGGCCCGGAATTCGGGCGCCTTGATGGATTCGCTGGCCGGGTGCATTCCATCGTGGCAGCGGTGGCGGTGGTCGTGGCCGACCTTCTCCGCTTGGTATCGGAAGAGGTAGGGCGGGGAAGTGATCTGGCACACCGGGCAGTCGTAGCGGTATGGGCCAAGCACAGCGGCGCATCTCCCCGTGTGCGGGTGCGGACGGACTGGTGCGCGTCCACGGTACCGGGGCGAGGGCTCTGGTCTCTGCCTTGTTTCCGGTCGCGTTCTGGCAGCCGGCCGAGGCTTTCCCGAGGCAGGTAGGCAAGGTAGGTAGGCGGTAGGAGGTAGGCGAGCGGGGCTCTCCGCGGGCCGGGGGAGGGGTTGGGGTGCGCGGCTCCCCTGCGGCCGGCCCGACCTCGCACCCCGGTCCAGCCGCCAGGGCCGGCTGCTGGACCGGGGTGACCGGGGGTGGTCACCGGGTGGTGGGGGCTTCTCCCGCGGGGGCCTGCTGGCGCGTGAGGTCGGGGACCAGGTGGGCGGGAAGGAGCGGGCGGCGTCCCAGGTCCTCGGCGAGGTCGTCGACATGTACGCCGGGCTGGTTTTGCTGTTCTCCGCCGACGCGGAATTTCATCTGATCTCGGACGGTGATTCCTGCCCTTCCCAAGAATTCCCTTGTTGTTTTCCTGTCCCACTCTGTGGTGGCGATGCCTTTGGCCTGGAGTCCGGCGAGGATGTCGTCGATGCGGGCGCCTTTGCCCTTGGCCTCGGCGTGGCCGGCAGCTGCGGCCGCGACCTTGCCCTCGACGAGTTCGCGGACGGCTTGCCGCTGCAGGGGCCACTCGTCTGGTTCCGAGGGCTCCTCCCCCGCGGATTTTTCATGATCGTTTTGGGTGCCGGGGCTGTCGCTGTCTTCGGGTTGGAGGGTGTTCTCCTGCGGGGCGGCGATGGCAGCTGCGAAGCACCAGGCGATGGCGAGTCCGAGGGCGATGCCCCAGCGGTAGGGGGCGAGGAGCTGGCCGAGGTAACCGAGGACCATGCCGAGGACGGTTGCCGCCACGGCCAGGGTCAGGAAGCCAGTGGCGGCGGTCTCGGCCATATCGGCCAGGCTCCGGCCGGCGGTCGGCGCAGGTGCGGCCGCCGGCGGATCCTTTCGGCTCTTCTTCCAGGGCGGCCCGGTCAGCTGTCCGTTCGAGGGCTTCACCGTGCCAGCCTGCTGGTCCTCCCCGGCCTCGGCGAGGTGCCCCTTCACCAGCGCCGTCGTAGCACCCCTCCGGCGTCCGATGCCGCGAAGGACGGCGCGCAGTGCGACGTGAAGCCCTCGGGCGATGTGGCGGGTCAGGACCGGAGTGCCGCGCCGGATGTCGCGCGGCAGCCCACGGAACGGCGCCAGGACCTCGTCGCGCACGCTCATGACCCGGTCACCTTCGTGACGACAGTGGCCAGCACCATGCGGATGACGTTGGCGATGATGCCCCACAGTCCGCCAACCTCGGGCATGACGACACCGGTGGCCAGGCCGAAGATCGCGGGCCAGACCATGCGCTTCCACTTCGGGGCCCAAGCGCAGGCGGCGAGGATGAGCGCTACGCCGCCCAGGCCGGGACTGGAGCCGAAGAGTTCGTCGCCGCCGAGGACACCCTTGCTGATGGCGCCGACGCCGTTGGCGATGTCGGCGAGCGTGCCGCCTGCAGCTACCCACAGGTTGCCGATGACGACGCCCCACCACGCCGCCTTCTTCTTGTTGTTGATCTTGATGGTGTCGCTGCCGCGGAGGCCGGCGACAAAGGCGATGGTGGCGGGGACAGCGATGCCGACGACCGTGATGGTGCCGAGGAGCTTGCCGCCGATGATGCCGGGGGCGGCGGCGAGGAGCGCGTTCACAGCGAGGCCTTTCAGGTGGTGTAGAGAGCGCAGGCCAGCAGGGCGGAGGCGAGGGGGATCCGCAGGACCCAGCGGCCGGTCCAGTGCCAGTTGCGGGTGCGGCGGTCGATGAACCACCACAGGCCGCCGCAGATACCGAGGGCGGTGAGCACGAGGGAGACGGAGCCGGCGCTGAGCCCGAATTGAGCTCCCTTGCGGTTCAGCCACTCGACCGGGATGGGCGCCAGGCGGCGGCCGAACTCGGCGAGTGCCGCGGTGCCGATCAGACGGACGAAAGGCGTCATGCCGCCGAAGACGGTCCGCACGGCGGGGTAGCCCGTGGCGCGCCAGCCGAGGCAGGCGCCGACTAGGGCGAGCAGCAGGCCGAGGACGCCGCGGGCGGCCTGTTCCGCGTAGGGCAGGAACTGGCCGAAGTAGTCGACGAGGGGCGTCACGTATCCGACGGCCGCGGCCGTGCCGTTGAACACGAGGATGCGCATGTTCGGGTCGTCGGCGGCGCCCATGACGCGGCGCGGAGCCGATTTGGCCACAAGGAGCCGGCCCCTGCTGTCACCGGCGGCCTCGGCTGCGTGCGGGCCGAGGCCATCGGCAGGTCCCTCTTCCTCTCCTTCTGCGAGCAGGGCCTCCTGCTCTTCCTGGGCTTCGTCGTCAGCGTGGTCGGCTTCGTCGGGAACTTGCTCCTCGGCGGCCGGCGGGCCAGCGGCCGTCTCGTCCTCGTCGTCGACGGCGGAGAGCGTGATGGTGTGGCCGGGCGGGGGCAGCCGTCCGTACGGGGAGGCCGAGGAACGCTGGCGAGCGTCGGCACTCGGCTCGTCCGGGTCAGGCTGTGCGGGAGGGGCGGACGGCGCCGGCTCCTCGGCAAGCTGGTCGGCGTGGCCGAGCGGCCGGGCACCGACCTTGATCAGCATGCGCCGGATCAGCTTCTCGTCGGGTCCCGCGGTCCGGTGCCTTTCGGGGGTCGTCGGCAGGGCTCGTGCTGCGGGGGCCCGCAGGGCGCGCCGGGCCCGGCCGCGGCGGCCGCCCGCGGAGGGGGTGGTGGTCATCGCTTGAGACCCCCCTCGGAGTCGGGGCTCGGCACGAGGGCCAGGCGGGGTCGGGGCGCGTGGGCGGGCCGGGTACGGGGGCGGGCTGCCGGGCGTCGGTCCCGGGCGATGAGGGCGAGGGCTTGGTTGACGTGTTCGTCGAAGGTGGCGGGCATGGGAGTTCGGTCCTCACGGTCGTGCTCGCGGGCAGGCCCTTGGGGCGCCCTGCGGAGCGGTGCGTCAGGTCAGGTCTGCTGGGTGCCGGCGCCGGCGGGAACGAGGAGGCCGCTGCCAAGCTGCGCGTAGCCGTCGCGCAGGTGCGGCTCGAGCAGGAGCTCGTCGAAGGGCGGCTGTACGGCGGCGGGAGGAGCGTCGGCGAGCAGGCGGGCTCGGGCGGCGGATGCCGGCTGGGGCTGGTTGGCGACGGCGACGGCCTGGTCGAAGTGGTCCTCCAGGCCGTGATCGGCCTCGGCGGCTTCGGGAGTGGCGGGATGGGCCTGGAGGGCCTGGGGCAGCCACTCGTGCTGGGTGTTCAGGAAGCGTCGGGCCCGGTTGTTGCCGATGCCGAGTTCCTTGGCGACCTTGTTGATGCCCCAGGCGAAGGTGCCGTCATCCCGGCGCGGCACGATCGCGACGAAGGCGGCCATGACCTGCTCGTCGGTCTTCGGGTCGGCGTTTGCCGGTTCATCCTTCTCGGCATCCTCGCCCGGGTCGGGCAGAGGCGCGTCCGTGCCGTCGGCGTCATCCCCGTCCTGTTCACCGTCACCCATCCTGCCTGTGACCTGCGGATTTTCCTCAGGGCCTGGGTGGGATGGGGAGGCGGGATGGGGTGTCTCCGTCCGGGACGGGATGGGCGGGATGGCTCCGATCAGGGTGCCGCGGATCTGCTCGAACGCTGTGGCGGTGCGCAGGTTCATCCCGGCCCAGTCCGCCTGGCGCACTCTCAGCTGGAGTCGCGCGACGACCTGTTCCAGCACCTGGGGGTCGGAGCATCCCGCGCGTTCGCTGGCATGCTGGGCTCGCGCGTCGGCATGCATCTCGGCCAGGCGGTATGCCCAGCGGGTCCATCGGCCAGCATCCTTGACGCCATCGTGTGCCCGGCGCAGCCGGTACCAGCGGTAGGCGACGCGGGAGATGCGGACCTCGGCGGTGGCGTCTTCCTGGGGGAGGTTGGGGCGGGCGGCGAGCAGCAGGGCGACGCGGAAAGACTCGACGGGGTGGAAGAGCCGGACCAGGGCGATGCGGCGGTCCGGTCGGTCGTGCTTGGCGCGTGCGGCACGGCGTTCCTCGAGCGAGCCGATCTCCCAGAGGACGGCGGCCAGGACGGGCCAGACGGCGCGGACGGCTGCCCCCAGCGGGGAGGCGGCTTCCGCGGCGGAGAAGAAGGCGCTGATGGTGGCGAGGGTCCAGAAGAGCGCTCCGGACACGCCCGGCCCGTCACCGGCGCGGGCGCGGCGGCGTGCCCGGCGTCCGCAGACCATGGCGGCGACGTCCAGGGCGACAAAGGGCAGGAGATCGAACGGGGCGTCGAGGCCCATCTGGTGGTGGCCGACCCTGCGCAGCCCGGAGGCCGACAGGGTGGCTGCGGCCGCGGCGACGACGACGGTGAGGAGGTCCTCGATCCGCCGGCCCCGGCACTCGGCGGCCTCGGCGCGCTCGGCGTCGGTGCGCGCGGCCAGGGCGAGGCGGCGCCGGTGGAGGGCGATCGCCGGCCCGGTGGTGAGGACGAGCGCCCCCAGGACGAACTGCCAGCTGCTGAGCAGTTCGACCGCGGCCGTGCCGCGGGGGACGAGGTCGGGTGTCACGGGGAATCCTTCCTGGCGATGAAGCCGGCCGCTTCGGCGGCGTGGGTGCGCAGCTGGGCGTCGTCGGGCGGGGCGGGGTCCTGGGTGATCCAATCCCGGTAGGCGTCGCGCTCGGCGGTGACCTGGCGGAGCTGGGCCAGGAGCAGCACGGTGAGCGGGTGGATGAGGGGTGCCTGGGCGCCGGCCGGGACGGGGACGGGGAGTAAGAGGAGGTCGTCACGGTGGGCGAGGTGGCTGATCAGGGCGCGGTTGCGGGCGCGTTCGGCGTCGGCGGGGTTCATGCGGCCTGCGTCCAGCCCGTGGCGAGGCGGTGGGTCGCGAAGAGTTCGTCGCGGCGGCGGGCCGCGGTGGCGATCGCGGCGTGGTTGGCCTCGCGCTTTTTCGGGGGGATCGATCCGCCGAGGTACTGGCGGGCGAGGTGTTGGACTTCCACGGCCGCGGCGATGCGGGCCTGCTGTTCGCGTGCGGCGCGCTGGTCTTCGGCGCGGGCCTGGTCCAGCCCTGCGGCCTCGGCCTGGAGTCGGGTGCGGAGCTTTTCGGGTGTCAGGCCGCCGCGGAGGCCTTCGGTGTCGTCGTCGCGGAGCGCGAGCTCGGCGCACGCGGCGCGTACCGGGCAGGCGGAGCAGTTGCTGCGGACCGTGCCGGCGCGGCGTCGGCTCCAGTCGGTGTCGCTCTCGCCGTCGGCCTGGTAGAAGTCGTCGACGTCCGGCCGGGCCGTGTGGCACATGGAGTGCGTGAGCGCCTGGCGCAGCTGCGGGGCGCGCAGCTGGCGGGCGATGAGCCGGCCGTCGTGACGGACGAGGTAGCCGTCGGCGACGAGCTGGTCGATCGACTCGCTGCTGGCGATGTACTGGGCGATGCTCTCTTCACCCGGCTGGGAGTTCCTGCTCCGGACTGGCGGCTGGGCTGCCATCATGGTGTTCATGCGTTCTCATCTCCTGTGACGGGTCTGATGAGGGCGCTGCGGCCTCCGGGGGATCCAGCCCCGGGGGTCGCTTGCTTTTCCACGCCCCATCTGCCTTAACTGTCTTGCGTCAGTTAAGGCAGATCATGCACGCGAAAGCGCAGCACGTCAAGGAAAGGGGTGGATCGCTTGATCAGGAGGCTCTGGCGATTGCGGCAAGATGTGCTCATGACGTCCCAGAACCCGTACGAAAGTGCCGCCGCGGCGCTGCGCGCCGACATCCTCAGGGGCACGTTCACCTCGGGAGAGAGCCTCCCGGGACAACGGGTACTGGCCGGCAGGTACGGCGTCGCACCGAACACCATGGGCGATGCGTTGCGGCTCCTCGCGAAGGAGGGGCTGGTCGAGATGGCCCCCCGGCGCCGGACCCGGGTGCTGCAGCCGGCAGCCCCCATGGAGGCGCGCCTGTCGCCGGACGGTCTCATCAGCCCCGTGGACGCCGGCGGCGCGAGCTACGACGAGCTTCGCCCGGACGGCCGGGGCGCCGGCGCGATCGCGGCCGAGATCCCCTTCGCGACCGAGGCGCTGGGCCTTGCGCCGAACGTCCGGCTGTTCGTCCGGCAGGTGACACTCCTGCACACCGGCGTCCCCTGGGCGCTGCAGACCCTGTTCACCACGGAAGCGCCCGGCGCCGCTCCCGGCGCACACGCCGGCGCCGTCGCCCCGTTCCTCGCCGGCACCGCCAGGTCCGAGACGCGGCACACCAGCCGCTGGTCGGCGCGGCCGGCCACGCCCGACGAACGCGAGCTCCTGCGGGCCGGGCCGCAGGCTGTCGTGACCGAGATGCGTAGGGTCGGATTCGTTGAAGACCGGCCGCATTCATACCTTTTGACGGTGGTACGGGCCGACAGAGCGACCATCCTTACGGAAAGCGGAAATTAGGGGCCGAGTCTCCCAATTACCCCTTTTTGTTGTGCACTTCCGGCGTTCTGCAGAGGGGCCATCAACAGCCGTCCCAATGCGTGTGCACCGCCCCGCCCAGGGGATAGGGTGGCTTCCACTTGATCCACACTCGCCTCATCCTCAGGCCCGGCGCGCAACACCCCGCCAGGGCCCGGCGAACCGAGAAGGCGGTTTCCTCATGACGTACACCTGCTCGCGGCCACGGACGCCGAGCGGGATGCACACAGCACCCGTGACACTGTCACGGGTGCTGCTCTGGCGCGTCCCGGCTGGTGGGTGCGTGGCCCCCTCGAAGGGGGACTCGACGATGTCGTAGAAGCTCCGGGCGGGCGCCTCTAGCAAAGGCCGCTCCTCGCCCTCCCGCCGGCTTCGGAGTTAGCAGCTCCTCCACCGGCCGTCACCGCTCAGCCGAGTTAGCAGCTCGTCCAAGCGAAGACCGGACCGAATCGGTCCGGTGATCACTGCCCTCCAGCAGCAATCCCCCCGAGGGGGTTTGTCGTTTCCCGGGGCAACCCGGGGGAACGGGGTCCATCTTGCAGTACAGCCATGCCCTTTGTCAGCTCGGCCGTCCTCGGCGCCCGCTGTTCTCGGCCGACTTTCACCCTTCCGTGATCTCCCCGCCACGTCCCGTGTCCGCTCGTGCGGCCTGCCGTGCGCTGTGGGGGCAACACGGCCCCTTGCCCGCCGGGCACCCCTTGACCAGGCCTGGGCTGCACCCCTTGACCACCTCCGGCGGCACCGTCGTCCACGGCGCCCACGCAGTGGCCGCGCCAGACCCCGGTCAAGGGGTCGGCGAACGTCTCCGGCACCCCCTTGACCCGCAGGTCACAAACTCGTCGGCGATTTTTTCGGCCGAACTGTCACACCGCCGGGATTTTCGACACCCGTAGCAGCTGAAGGCCCGTACCTCAGCTCCGGCCGAGTGCCACTGGCCAGAGACCCAGACCCACATGCGGCCTTCCCCGTCCCCGGAGATGCCGTCAAGACCCAGCGCACCACGGCCGCCGCCCTGCGGCACCAGGTGCGCCAGGAGAAGCGTGCCCAGCACAGCAGCAGTACCCACCGACCCGCCGACGGCGGGCACGGCCGCGCGCCCGCAGCGCCGCCAGCGAGTGAAGGTGCCCATGCGCCTGATCACCGCGCCGCAGTACGCCGACGTCGCGGTGAGCGTGTACGTGAAGATCGCCGCGCTGGCGTCCCGCCCCGAGGGGTGCACCGCCGCGACCGTGACCCTCGCGGGCTACCTCGGCGTGTCCAAGTCCTCCGTCGAGCGCGGTATGACGCAGCTGATGCGGCCCGGCCCCGACGGCGTCGTCGAGCTCTCCTCGATGCGCCGTTCCCTGCCGGGCGGGTCCGGCACCTCGGCCGTGCGCCGCACCCGTCCGCTGACGGCGACCGAGCGGTTCGTCTGGATCCCGGTGGCGGCGGCCGAGGACCTCACGGCGCGTCAGCTGCGTGTCTACGCCCTCCTGGCGTACGCCCAGGCCCAGGGGATTCCCGTGACGGAGTCGGAGATCGCAGGGGCACTGCGGCACCACAGCGGGCGCCGCGCCGGCCAGCCGCTGACCACCGCGGCCGCCGGGGAAATCGTCGATGCACTGGAGGCTGCACGGTGGATCACCGTGCAGCGGCGGGCCGGTGCACGCGGCCGCCACCGGTACATCACCCACGACATCCTGCCCGAAAGCACCGCTGCATCGGCCTGTGGACAACCCTCCTCGCCGACTGCAACGCCCGGGCGCACCTCTGCATCTGGTGAGGGATCGGGTTCCCCGGATGGTGCGGGATCGCTCGCGTATTCGGAAGAACCTATGACTGACCGACCTGATGACGAGCGCGCGCCTTCCTCACCCGCCGTAGGCGAAGTACAGGTGAGTGAAGGTGTGGAAAACCCCGATGCGCATGCTGGCGACGGGCTCGCGCTGCGCGCGGATGACAACCACCACCCCTTGACCAACCCCTTGACCAACCCCTTGACCGCCCCCTTGACCACCCCGAAACGGCCCTACTCCGGGCCCGAGCTCACCATCAGCACCCGCATCCACGCCGTCCTCGAACCGGTGCACTGGCTCTACCGGCAGGCCAACGTCTACGTGCAGCGCCGCATCGCCCGCGAAGTCGGCCGCCAGCTGAGGTCCGGCATCGATGACGCCCGGCTGCGCCAGCGCCTGACCGACCGGTACGCCCGCACCATGAGCGACGAGATCCGCGACCCCGGCCGGTGGATCCTCGGTGTCGGCCTGCCCGCCTGGGGCTGCGGGATCTTCGACTGCGAAGCCGGTGTGCTGTGGGGCAGCGGCCAGCGGTGCCCGGTGTGCGAGGAGATCGTCCAGGACCGGCGCCGGGCCGCCATGCCGCCCGCGCCGCCCGTTCCCCGTCGGCCCAGGCCTGCCATCGACGTGATGCCTCTCGCCGCATCGACGGTTCCCCACAGCGAGTGCCGCGGGTGCAGCTGCCGCATCGTCGAGGGGGACCCGGTGCTCGAGGACGGGCTGTGCCAGCTCTGCCGGGCGCGGCCCGGTGCATCCGCGCCCGCGCCGATGCCGACGGGCGCACCGGAGGTCTGCACCGGGTGGGACGGTGCAAGGTGCACGCGTCCGGCACTCGGCACCGCCGGTCTGTGCGTGCGATGCCGAACCCGACGGCTGGAGTGCGCAGCATCGTGAACCGGTGACGCCCCCGATCGGCCGAGTGCCTGCCGCGGCCGGCGATGCCCCCTCGGGGTGCATCGGGTGCACGAGCTACGCCTGCTGACGATGCACTGCATCCATCGGCCCCGGCCGGTGGGCCGGCCCCGCATCGCCCGCACCGACGGGGTGGGAGAGGCCGACCTCTTGGGGTGGGGCAGCTCCGCATTGCCTGCATCCCGGTGCACCGCATCGGTCCCGGTGGTCTTCCTCAGAGGACCGTCGAAGGTCCCGGCGGCGAAGGACCCGGCCAGCTGACACCCCTTGACCAGGCGCGCGGCCCGGCGTGTTTCCCCTGGACCACGCCCCTGGTCCAGGGGAAACGGATGCCCGGTGGCCCACCACCGTGGGGGGCGACGACCTCGCTCGGCCGACCGGTCGGACGCGGCCTCGGCATGGAGTGCAGCGGGCAGTCACCAGGGCGCCGAGCGGGGCCTGCACCGTGCGGCCGTCCGAGGTGCTGGGTGCGGGGCCGGGCCGGTGCACCCGGTGCACTGCCCGCGATTCCACGGCACGGGCCGAGTTCTGTGACGGTGCAGTGCCGGTGCGGGTGCCGCCCTGCGGCATGCCCCCGCGATGCCGTGCATCGGCACCCGCCCTGCATCGATGTCCCTCCGGTGCACGTGCATCCGATGCCGAGCATCGGATGCATCCGATGCCGAGGACGGTGCGATGCCAGTGCACCGGGCGCACTCGGTGCATCGCACCCGCATCCCAGTGCGATGCACTGCACCCGATGCCTGCGGGCCGGCAGTGCGCGGCATTCTGTTCCGGCTGCCCATCCGCATTCCGCTGCTCCGCATCCCACCGCCATGGGGCTCCCCTGCCCTGGCCGGGCAGCCGGCCTCACCGAGGGCGCGCCGCGGTGAACCCCGCTCCCCCGCCCCCCTCTCGGCCCGGTCCCCGTGAGCCGGCGGCCCTGCCCCGACCCCTTGACCGCGCTCACGCTTCCCCCCTTGACCAGGGGCGCTACCGGGGGTGTTTCCCCTGGACCAGGGGCGTGGTCCAGGGGAAACACCCGGTCCGCTCTCGGCGGCTGGCCTGTGGGCGCTGGCGACCGTGGCCATGGACGTGATCGCGGAGAGGGGGCCCGGCGGCTGCCAGGGGCCGGCCCCGTGATCGCCGTGGCACGCGGTGCGCGGGTCGATCGCCATCAAGGGGGGAAGGCCGGGGTGCACATCCATCGGGAGGGCGGATCGCGCATCGCGATGGATGCATGCTGCCGGCATTCGGTATTCACCCCTGGGCATCCGATGCGGATGCCTGACACCCGGTGCGGTGCGGATGCCAATGCCTCCAGTGCCGGATGCGGTGCGCGGATGCAGTGCATCGGCGGCATCGGCACCCGCATCCGCACCGGCACCTGGAGGGTGCACGCCACCGAACCCGATGCCGGTGCACCGCACTCCCGCATCGGCGGGTTCCGACCCCTTGACCGCCACGCCTCACCTCTTGTCCTCCTCCCCCTTGCCCACTGGTCTGCCGCACGGGGCGACGGCCGTTTCCCCTGGACCGCGCCCCATCGGCATCGCCGACAGACCGCGGACAAGGGGGGCCTCGGGAGTGTGAGCGCCATCGAGACCAGATGGCGCGAAAGGACGGACACGGACGTGGCCACCACTCAGATCACCCCGGCGCTCGGCTCCTCCGAGTCCGTGACTTGCTACACCACGCTCAGCCTGATGAACCGCGACTGGGACGTGCTGTGCCGCGACCTGCGCGCTGCCGACCAGGTCGCCATGTGGGCCGGACGGCACCCGGAGCTCGCCGGCGCGACCGGTCCCCAGGACGTGGTCGACATGATCTCCCGCTACCACCGCCGAGGAGACTTCGACAGCCACGACCGCGTGATGCGCCTGCTGGTCGAGCGGGCCGGCGGCGACGGATTCGACGGCCACCTCGCGTGGCGCATCGCGGTGCGGGTCCTGCTGCCCAAGGCGGTCTTGATGGCCAAGACCCAGCGGCGGACCGGGCTGTCGTGGGACGACGTGTGCGCGGCCGTCTTCGGAGCCGCCTTCGAGGTCGTACGCACCTACCCGCTCGACCGGCGCCCGCAGCGCATCTACAACAACATCGCCTTCGACATCCTCCAGCTGGCCCGGCGCACCCTGGCCGCCTACGCCGACCAGGCGGAGGAGCTCGAGGAGTTCGCCGCCGGTGTGGTGCCGCTGGCGGAGGCCGAGGGCCACACCCGGTACACGCACGTGGTCTCGGGCGAGGCACCGGACATCTCCCACGACTCGGTCGAGCTGGCCGACCTGCTGATGCGCGCGGCGCAGCTGGAGCTCGTCGATGCCGATGAGCCGTCGCTGTCCCGGCATGAGGCGCGGACGGAGGTCCTGGACCTCCTGGTGTGGGCGGTGGAGATCGGGGCGCTCAAGGACATCGAGGCACAGCGCATCGCTCGCTACTACCTGTCCGCCGCGGTCCGGCCCGAGCAGCGGCACTTGACCACCCGTGCCATGGGCAGTGAGGGCGCGCTGGTGCGCCAGCACGCCAGCCGTGCCGTGCGGACCCTGCGCCAGAAGGCCGACCTCACCCAGTACCTCGCCGCCGCCTGAAGCTCCCCGCCGGAGCCCGGCGCGCGCCGGGCTCCGGCGGGGCGGAAGCCCTTTTCGAAAAAACCTGGGGCGGAGTGTCACACCGCGCCTCTCTTCGACACCTGTAGCAACCGAGAGCCCCGCCCCAGCGGCGCCGCCCCACCCGATGACCTGCCACCACCCATCTCGACTCCGGGAGAACCGACGTGACCACGATGTCCCCCGCTGACACCGGCCGACAGCTGCTCGACGCCGACGAGGCCCGTGTGGCTCGGGCCTCGCGTCAGCTGACGCAGCTGGCCGCCGCCTTGGTGAGCCGGCCGATGGACCGGGAGCTGCACGCGCGGATGCGCGCCTTCCTCGAGCGGGATTCGGAGCCGGCTCTGGCGTCCTGGGACGTCCTGGTCGCCCGTACGCCCGACGAGCTCAGGCAGCGGATCTCGACCGTTCTGACCGCCCAGGCCGTGCGGAGGGCCTCGTGATCAAGCGGGCGCGCCGTCAGCGCAAGGGCGGCAAGAAGCAGATCCCCGTCGCCGAGGCGGTCGAGGCGGAGGTGTGGGACGAGGAGGCCGGGCAGCCGCAGGAGGCGGTGCCGGCGTCCGAGCCGGATGAGACCGGGTGGAAGACCAGCACGGCTCACCTGTCCGGGATCGCCCGCCTGGTGCGCGTCGGCGCCTGGGCGTTGGTGGCGTCGGGGCCGGTCTTCGGTGTGATGGCGCTTGTTGGTGCTTCCGGTCCGGCCCAGGGCGTGGCCAAGCCGGTTGCCGCCCCGTCGCCGGCGTCGCCGGTCGGCCCTGCGGGCTTCGCGCAGTTGTTTGTCACGGCCTACCTGGAGGCCGGGCAGGGCACCGAGCGCGACCTGGCTCCCTACTACTCGGGGTCCGTCGCGTTGTCGGTGAAGCCCGGCACCCGGACGGCCTCGCGGCCGGTGGTGATCGCCTCCCGGGAGGTCCAGCCCGGCTACTGGTCGGTCACGGTGGCCGTCGACGTCACGGCGCAGGACGACAAGGGCAAGGCGAAGCGCCTGGGCGTGCAGTACTTCCGCGTCGGCATCCAGGCCACGGGCCCGGCCGGGGCCGGGGGCACCGCGACGTCGGCCTCGGCCGTGGCGGGCTACACGGCGACGTCCCTGCCGGCGCAGGTGGCCGCTCCCGCCGCGCTCAAGCCCGGTGCCCTGGCGTACGAGTCCGACCGCGGCTCGAGCAGCACGGACCCGGCGGTCGAGACCGCGCGGGGGTTCTTGACGGCGTACCTCGCCGGTACCGGCGAGCTCGACCGCTACACCTCCCCCGGTACGCGCCTGCGGGCCATCAGCCCGGCGCCGTACACCGCGGTCAAGGTCACCGGGGTCCAGGACGACGCCGGTGCCGGGCAGCAGAAGGTGCCCGCCGACGGCACCCAGCTCCATCAGCTGGTCCAGGTCGAGGCTACGGACCAGGCCGGGAGCGCCGCCTCGCTGAGCTACGCGCTCACCCTCACGTCCCGTGCCGGCCGCTGGGAGGTCGCGTCTGTCGATGACGCCCCGGCGATCCGCGCGAGCAGCGCGCCGTCCGCGGCGCCGCACACCACCCGAACCCCCACCCGGACCCCCGACGGCGCGGTCGCAACGCCCGCGCCTTCGAGCTCCTGAAAGAAAGAAGAGGAATCGTTCATGCACACCTTGGCCAGCCCCGACCACGTCGTCCTCGCCGGCGACATCCTCGACTGGGCCAACACCAAGACGGGCCAGGTCCGCACCCTGGCCCTGACCGTGGCCACGCTCATGGCGATCATCGCGGTGCTGATGGCCTGGTGGAAGACCCGCTCGTTCGTGGGCACCCTCGTGGCCTTCGTCCTGGCAGCCCTGGTGCTGTGGGGCATCAGCAACCTGTCGGTCCTCAAGGACAAGGTCGGCTCCGAGATCGACGACAAGGGAGCATCCGTCTCCATCGTCCGCATAACCGGGGCAGGTTCCGCGGCAACCGTTGAGGCCGGGCGGCTGTCGTGAGCGCCTCCGAGGAGGAGCTGATCGGGCACTCGTACACGCGGGCCCGGAAGCATCCGCTGGTCATCGGCAAGCTCCCGGGAGCCGGCCGGCTCCCGGGAGGGCCGTACACGATCACGCAGGTCATGACGATGGTCATCGCCTTCGGGCTCCTGGTGATGACCCGGGACCTGTGGGCCCGCTTCGGCGCCATGAACTTCGTGCTGATGGTCGTTGTGCCGTGGGGTCTGGCCTGGGTGCTGCGCTACGCGCGGCTCGATGGGCGTGATCCGGCCCGGGCGGTGCGGAGCCTGTTCATCTACTCCTCCACCCCGGCCCAGGGCCGGCTGGCCGGCCGGCCGCAGCGGGTCGCCCGTCCGCGGCTGGCGTCCGCCACCTGCACGGTGCGCGTCCGCTCCGCCGGGCGGCCCGCCCCGGCGGCAGCACCGGCCCCCGTGCCGGCGGCGGTTCCGGCACCGAAGGCCGGTCCCGGCCCGAAGCAGGTCCGGCCGGTCGCCCCGGCACCGGCCGCGACAGCGGACCGGCCGCAGCCCAAGACCGGGCTGCAGGCCCTCCTTGCCTCTCTCGACGAGCACTGACCCGCCGCTCGTCCTTCACCACCAGCACAGAAAGAGAACCACCATGCGTCTCCCCGTCCGGCACATCAGCGGCCACCTCATCTGGACGACTGCCGCCAGCGTGTGGGCGGTGTGGCGCGTCGACACCGAGAACTACACGCACGCCTCCAAGTCGACCAAGCGCGAGCGCCTGGACGCCCTGGAGTCCCTCTTCAAGTCCCTGCGCGGCGAGGCGCTCCTGCTGAGCCTGTGCCCGAGCGTCGATGCCGCGTCGGTCGTCACCCGCATGACCGCCGGCGTCGACCTCGACCAGTCCCCCGAGTTCGTCGACCTGTCGCTGAAGGTCCTGGACCAGCTCCAGGACCTGGAGCTGACCGGCCGCGTCGACTTCCTCGCCCTCCCCCTGGCCCACCTCGACCTCAAGCAGGGCGCCCGTGCCGTCCTGTCCTCCCTGCAGGCCGAGGTGATGGGCACCCTGGGCCTGCCGGTCGCTCCGATATCGGTGGAGGAAGAGCGCCAGCGCCTGGAGCAGGCCACCCGCCTGGCCGCGGGCTGGCCCGCCGGCATCAAGATGCGCCCCGCCACCGAGGCGGAGATCCTGTGGATCTACGGGCACAGCGCCCGGCGCGGCCTGAGCGAGCCGCTGCTCCCGGAAGACGGCGCGCCGCGGGCCCTGCGCGGCCGCGGCCACACGGTGACCGCCCACACCCAGGTCATCCTCGACGAGGGCGGGCGCGGCACCCGGACCTCCAAGGGCCCGACCAACCCCTTCAAGCGCCGCTACCTGCGCGCCACGAGCGAGCACGGCGACTCCTACCAGGCATTTTGCGTGCTCTCCGAGATGCCGGAGGCCTTCCGCTTCCCCGGATCCGAATACCTGGCGGCACTGGACGAATTCAGCTTCCCCGTGGACTGGGCCGTGCGGCTGCACGTGGAGTCCGGAGCGAAGGCGGAGCCCAAGAGCCGGCGCCAGCAGCGCGAGCTCGCCCACCAGCGCGGCGAGTACGACGGCGAGACCTCCGGCGTGCCGGCCTCGCTCGACAAGGCATCCTTCGCCCTGGACGAGTACCGCGACCGGCTGACCGCCTCCGCGACCGAGGTCGAGATCCGCGCGACCGTCGCCACCTGCGTGTGGGGGACGAGCGCGGAGGAGGCGGACGAGAAGGCCCGGTCGCTGGCCAACCACTTCGGCGGCAACGACTACACCCTGGTGCGGCCCACCGGCGACCAGGTCGCGCTCTTCCACGGCATGCTCCCGGGCACCAAGACGCCCCGGCCGATGCTCGACTACACCCAGTACCTGCTGGCGCGCGACTTCGCGATGTCCATGCCGTTCTGCGGCGCCGGGCTCGGAGACGACTCCGGCAGCCTCTTCGGCCTCCAGCTCAACGGCGGCGGCGTACGGCCGGTGCTGCTGGACTTCTCCCACGGCCCGAGGGTCAACGCCTCCGCCTCCGCCGCGTTCGTCGGCGAGCTCGGCTCCGGCAAGTCGGTGGCCATGAAGTGCGCCATGTACTCCATCCTCGTCGCGGGCCACCGCACCGACCAGCGCAACTCCCGCGGCCGCGCCCTGGTCATCGACCGCACCCCGCAGCAGGAATGGTCGCGCTTCGCCAACGCGTGCCCGGGCACCACGCAGATCATCAACGTCGACGAGAACGCCGGCGTCTCCCTGGACCCCCTGCGCGTCTTCCGCGGCCCCCGCGCCGCCCGCTACACCGAGTCCTTCCTCACCCCGCTGCTCGGCATCGGCTCCATGAGCGTCGAGGGCATCACCCTCGCCGAGGCCATCGAAACCACCCGCCTCGGACCGCAGCCCAGCATGACCGCGCTGATCGACACCCTCGCCGACCGGGCCCGCACCCCCGATGCCGAGGAGCCCAACGACGCCGCCGTGCGCGCCGCCGCCTCCGAACTGGTCCGCCAGCTGCGCTCGCTGGCGAAGAAGGACCTCGGCCGCGTCATCTTCGACCCCACCCTGCCCGTCGTGCGGATCAGCGACGCCGACAGCATCGTCTTCGCCGTCGACCGCCTGGGCCTGCCCACCAAGGAAGAGCTCGCCGAGCACCGCCTGCCCTCGCTCGAGGTCGAAAAGCGCTTCGGCTGGCGCCTGATGTACCTGATGACCGCGCTGTGCCGCGAGATCGCCTTCGCCAACCCCAAGGAGTTCACCGGCGTCTTCCTCGACGAGTGCTGGTGGCTCACGGCCTCCGCTGAGGGCACCAGCCTGCTGCTGGAACTCATCAACGACGGCCGCAAGCACCACGCCGGGGCTTTCGCGGGCAGCCACGATCCCTACGACATCGGCCCGAAGAACGAGGCGGGCGACAAGATCCGGGGGCTGCTCTCCCACATCTTCGTCTTCCGCCACCGCAGCAAGGCCCTCGCCGCTCGCTGCCTGGAGTTCCTGGACCTGGACCCGTCGGACGACGAGATGCTCAAGGTCGTCACCGAGAACCTCAGCCCGCTCAACGTCAGCGAGACCGAACGCGCCCTGCGAGCCGGCGAGTGCCTCTACCGCGACCTGCGCAAGCGCATCGCGGGACTGAAGGTACTGATCCCCGCCGACGAGAACGCGGCCGCCAACATCTACACCACCCCCGGCAAGGACCAGGACGAGGACGACGAGCTCGCGGAGTTCACCGCCGTGTCGGACGGAGCCCTGGTATGAGCCGCGCACGACGACAGCCGGGCGGCCGGCCGAGACTGGGTCTGATCGCCGTCCTGCTGGGCCTGTTCACCCTGCTGCTGGCGCCGATGGCGTTCGCCGACCCCTCCCCCACGCCCACACCAGGCGCATCGGCCTCCCCCACCCCGGGGACCTCTTCCTCCCCCGCGCCGGAGACCTCGGCCACGCCCGCACCGGGCACGTCGGCTTCCCCGGCGCCGTCGGCCGACGACAAGGGCAAGTGGCCCGACGACCTGACGAAGAAGCTGGACGACCTGGCGGAGAAGCCGAAGGACGGCAGCGACGGCCTTCTGCAGCCCTTCAACGTCAAGGACAAGGACGGCGTACCGCTCTCCGCCTACTCCGTGAAGACGGACACCGGCGGCTGGAAGGACATCGACCTCAAGATCTGGAACATCATCGCGCAGCTGTTCTTCGGCGTGGCGAAGTGGGTCATCGGCTTCACCTGCTGGCTGATCCGGTGGGCGCTGAACTTCGGGCTCGCCGAGGTCCTGGTCGGACCGGTGGACAACATCGCCAACACCATCAAGCACCAGGTGATCGACCGGCTCGGGCTTCCGGGGCTCTTCCTGCTCTTCGCCGGCCTCTACTCCGGCTGGCTGATCCTCTTCCGTGAGCGCTCGCGGGGCTTCGCCGAGATCGGCGTCTCCCTGGTGGTCGCCGCGGTGACCACGACCGTGCTCGTCTCGCCCGCCCAGGTCCTGCTCGGCCAGCACGACCGGCCGCAGCCGCAGGGCTCGACCATGCTCCTGTCCGAACAGGGCCTGCTGGGCAAGGCCAAAGACCTCACGCTCGAGATCGCCAGCATCGTGCTGTCCGAGGACCCCGAGCACGCGAAGGGCAGCACCGACCCGAACAACGTTGCCAAGCCCATCACCGACGCCCTCGTCGACGCGTTCGTTGTCAAGCCCAACGAGCTCATGGTCTACGGGAGGACTTTCGACGGCGCCTGCGACAAGGCCTTCCGCGAGTTCAAGCTCGTCGAGTTCAACCTCGACCAAGCGGGGATGGACTACTGGAAGGCCACCATGTCGGACTCGATGTTCGACACGCACTACATCGAGACGATCACGAAGGCCGCTAACAAGTTCGAGGCGGCGTGCGGCAAGCAGAAGCCCCAAGCCAAGCGCGCATCCCCGGACCTGGCGTTCAGCTCCGTGTTCGTGGCCATCGCCACCGTCATCGTGGCCATCCTCATGCTCCTGGTCACCGGCGGGTTTCTCACCTCGCAGGGCTGGCTCGCCTTCGAAGCCATCCGCGGCCACTGGGCCCTGTGCGCCGGCATCCTGCCCGGCGGCGGCCGGGCCACGCTCTGGCGATGGGTCTCCGCAATCACCAAAGCGGTCCTCGGCATCATCCTGGCGATCTTGTTCCTGGCGATCTTCATCCTGATCGTCCTCGCCCTCATCGACGCGGACACCGGCGACGTCCTGGCCGTGAAGTTCATCGTCATCGACGTCACGGCCATCGCCGGCCTGGCCGGCCACAAGCGCATCAAGGCCACCGCGCAGAGCATCGCGGTCAACCTCAACCGCAAGCTCGCCAACGCCCGCATCGGCGGCGCCCGCCGGTCCGTCTTCACCAGCCCCGGCCGCTACGCCGAGACCGCTCCGGGACTCAAGCAGATGTGGGGCGAGGCCCGGGGTGAAGCACGGCGTCTCAGCCAGCCGGTGGGCAAGGGCCTGAAGACCGCCCGTAACGCCTGGGTCGGATCGCCACAGGCGAACCGCAAGGCCGGCCGCCTGCGGACGGCGGCGCGCCTCGCCACCAACGCGGCCGCGGCGGTCGGCACCGGCGGCGCGAGCGCGGCGGCGAAGGCGGCCGCCCAACAGGCGGCCAAGCAGACCCTCAAGAAGCGCCTGGCCACGGCCGCCGCCGACAAGATGGCCCAGACCCGGGGCGGCCGGGCCACCATGGCCACGGGCAAGGCAGCCGCCGGCGTCGCGAAGTACGGGGCGAAGGCGACCAAGTTCGCGTTCATGGCCACGGCCGGCGCGCCGGTGGGCATCCCGCGGGGCGTCGCCGCGACCAAGCGCGGCGCGGCCGCGGCCAAGACCCGGGCCGATCAGGTGCGCGGTCAGCTCACCGCCGTCAAGGCGCGCACGATCGACAAGAAGGTCCAGGAGGCCAAGGACTTCGGCGCCGAGTACAAGCGCAACGTCGTCACGGCCGGCAAGTTCGTGGCGAAGGCCGGAACCAAGGCCCAGGTGAATCTGGGCTTGGCGCCGATCCAGTCGAACCCCAAGACGTCGGCCCCGCCCGGGCCGCGGGTCGGCGCGATCGCGCCGAAGACCCCCGGCACCACCCCGCCGAAGCCCGTCACGTCCCCGGCGGCCGGGCCCACCACGGTGCCGACGATGCCCACCCCGCCCACCCCCGTGCCTCCCAAGCCGGCGGCCGCGCCCCGCACCGTGAGGCGCGCCACCCGTCCGGCCGGCCCGCCCAAATCGCGGCCGTAACTCCACGCGGCCGGGACCCGCAGGTCCCGGCCGCCCAGATCACTGCACCACGACCACCTGACGGGGGACCCTCATGCCCACATCCGAGGCCACGCGTGCCCGGCGCGGCACGATCGCGCTGTACATCGCCTCCGCGGTCCTGGCCGTGGTCGGCGTGGCCCTGCTGCTCGGCGGAACCGGCGGCGGGCATCGCTCCGCCACCGGCGCGGTGTCGGGAACGGCCGGGCCCTCCTCCGAGGGCGGCCGCGGGCCGGCCGCCCCGAAGACGACGGCCTCCGCCCCCGTCGCGGGGCCCTCCGTGTCCTCCGCCCCTGCGGCACCGAAGCCGCTTCCGGCGCCGATGCAGGAGGCGGCCCGCGCCTTCACCGTCGCCTGGGCCAGCCACGACGCCCGTCCCGGACACGACAGCTCCTACGACGAGGCATCCCGGCGCGCCGCAGCCTACGCAGCGGACCAGCTCGCCGACGACCTGCGCACCCGCACCAGCGGCACCTCCGGCCGGCAGCAGTGGCTGCGGTGGAAGAAGGGCCAGGTCCAGGTGACGGCTTCGGTCCAGCGGGTCGCGCTGCCGGACGGGGCACCCGCCCCGACCGGGGACTCCGGTTTCGCCCGTGTCCACTACCAGGTGACGGAACAGCCGGCCACCGGACCGTCCGTCACCTCGGAGCAGCACGTCGCGCTCAAGCTCCGCAGGGGCAGCGACGGCACCTGGCGCGTGGTGGGGCTGCCCAATGCCTGAGCAGAGCGAGTCGAAGACCCTCAAGCGCCTGGTGATCGCCGTCCTCGTCCCCTCCCTCTTCGGCTTCGGCCTCATCATGGCTGCGGTCCTGGCCCTCACCTCCGCCATCGGCGAGGACAACACGAGCAACGCCTTCGAGAACGCCGGCTTCGGAGGGGGCCTGTCGAACACGAAGGAGATCCCCGACTGGCTGCGGCCCATCATCATCGACGCGGTGGCCAAGCACGGCTGCCCCGAACTCACCCCTTCGCTGCTGGCCGCCCAGCTGTACACGGAATCAAACTTCGACCCCGACCCGCCCGATGGCGGAGCTGGCGCGCTCGGCATCGCCCAGTTCATCCCGAGCACGTGGGCGGTCGAAGGGATCGACGGAGACGGCGACGGCAAGAAGGACCCGCTGAACCCGAAGGACGCCGTCCCCTCGATGGCCTCCTACGACTGCAAGGTGGCCAAAGACGTCCGCAGTGTCCCGGGCGACCGCGTGGACAACATGCTCGCCGCGTACAACGCCGGCCCGTACGCCGTGGAGCACTTCGGCGGCATCCCTCCGTACAACGAGACCAGGGGCTACGTCCGCGACATCCGCAAGCTGGCGGAGAAGTGGGCGGCCCCCATGACGGGCAGGGGCTCCTCCGGCGGCCTCGGCAAGGTCGTCGCCGCCGCGAAGGAGGCCCTGGACACCCCTTACGTGTTCGGCGGCGAGTGCCAGCCTCCGTTCACCGGCACGAACGGGTGCGACTGCTCCAGCCTGGTCAAATACGCCTGGAGCAAGGTGGGCGTGAACCTGCCGCGCACCACGTACGAGCAGGTCAACATCGGCACGGTGGTGCCCTCGGTCAAGGACCTGCGGCCCGGCGACCTGATGTTCACCGACGGCAGCGCCTCTTCCCCCGAGCACGTGACCATGTACATCGGGGGCGGCGAGGTCATCGACGCCCCGCACACTGGCGCCACCGTCCGCATCCGGCCGATGTCCTTCTGGGAGTCGCGCATCCTCGTGATCAAGCGCCCCGACTACGCCGAACCGTCCAATAGCAGCAACTCGGGCAGCTGGGTCACCCCGGTCGCCGACCACTCGATCGGTACCGGCTACCACGTGCCGGGCTCCATGTGGTCCAGCGGCTACCACACCGGCGTCGACTTCCCCGTGTCCACCGGTACCACGATCCGCGCGGTCGGCCCCGGCACCGTGGTCACCGCCGGCTGGAACAACGCGTACGGAAACCAGGTGGTGATCCGGCACGAAGACGGGCGGTACTCCCAGTACGCACACATGTCCTTGCTGTCCGTCAGCGCCGGGCAACAGGTAGGCGGGGGCCAGCAGATCGGCGTCTCCGGCGCCACCGGCAACGTCTCCGGCCCGCACCTGCACTTCGAGATCCGCACCGGCCCCGAATACGGATCGGACATCGACCCACTGGGCTACCTCCGCGACCACGGGGTCAACATCTGACCCGAGCGTGCAGGCCTGACCGGGGTTCCTGTCCTCGGACGAAGTGGGCCGCCCCGAACTACCGGGTGCGGGGCGGCCTGTGGTCGGGTGTGGCTTTAGGAGGGGCGCGAGGTGCGGCAGGAGTGGCAGAAGGTGCACGGGTCCGCGTCCCGGGCCCCGGATTCCATGGCGGCTTCCCACAGCGCGTAACCCTCGGGGTCCGCCGCGCGCCACTCGGCCAGGCCATCGGCCAGGCGCCCGGCGGCCCGCTCGGTCTCCTCCCGGGTGAAGGCACGGGCGTACCGGCGCCCCTGGGGGTCGTAGTCCCAGCGCTCAGCGCCCGGCGTGGCGTCGTGGATGCGGTGCCGGAGGTTCATCGCGATCACCTGGGACATGCCGACGGTGGGGATACGCATAGGGTTGCTCCTGTCTCTGCTTTCGATGTGGGACAAGGGGGGCCGGTCCCTCTGGGGAGTTGGACACCGGCCCCCGTGTGCGGCCCCGGGGTGGCATCCCCGGGGCCGCACCGCGTGTCAGAAGTGGGCGTGCGCCGGGTACTTGAGGACGAATAGCGCCTTTTCCTGCCGGGTGGCGGTGCGGATCAACTTGGTGTACTGCGGGCCGCCCCACACCCGCCACTGGTCGCCGCCCAGGGCGGGGGACCAGGTGAGCGCGTACGTTTCGCCGGTGCTCACGGTGGCGATCCACCGGCCGCGCTGCGCGCGCCGGAAGGTGACGCCGGGGGTCTGCGGGATCACCGGTTCCGGCCCGAACCGGCGCTCTACGTACTCCAGGTAGCCCGTGGTCGGCTCTATGGCCAGGTGCGCCCGGTCGCTGTTGTGCTGCCAGTACGCGCCGCGCACCACCTGGAAACCGCGCTTACGGATCTCGGCCAGGGCCGCGCTGGTCAGTTCGTCGGACACCGGCGACGTGTGCCGGGTGCCGGGCAGCGACGTGACGTCCCCGGCGCTGTGGGTGCGGCCTTCCGCGTCCTGGAACCGCACACCGGCCGTGCCCGTGATCGGCGACACGTACAGCTCAACCCGTGCCGGACGCGAGGACAGCTCACCGCGCCGGGCACGCTCCAGACGGTCAGCCTCGGTCAGCTTCACGCCCGGCCAACCCTCGGCACCCTTGGCCGTGCTCCGGCACACTGCGCCCCGCTCGCCTTGACTGCTCATCTGCTGTGGTCCTTCCGGTAGGTGGGGGCCGTTCCCCGGTCGGGGTGGCCCAGTGCTCCCCGGCCCGACCTGATCGGGCCGCACACCGGCTGTGGCGGGAGCTGAGTGCCTAGAACGGGGGCAGCACAGGGCGTCGGCGCACACGTGGGGGAGCGGAGTTCGCGAGCCCCCACCCTGCACAATCAAGATACATCTAATAGTAGAGCTTTGCAATGTCCCTCGTGGCGCTGGATCCGTACAGCGGCGGGCCCCGGCCGCCTCCGGGAGGGGGCGGCCCAGCAGTGCGACTTCCCCCTTCGTTGAAGAAATTTCTGGCTGAGTGTCACACCGAGCCCCCTTTTCGCACCTGTAGCAGGCGAAGGATCCGTTTGCTCTTGGAGGTGCCGCCGTGTTCCCGACTTTCCCCCGCGCCGTACCGGCTGCCAGCCGGACGTCGCCCATGGCCCTGGGCGGTGGGCGATGACCACGACCGATTTCATCGACCGTGTGGTCGGCGTCGCGCAGGACCTGCCGGGTCATGCCGAACGGCTGGCCGGCTGGGCCCTGGGCAATGCGTGGTGGATCGCCTTGCTCGCCCTGGCCTCGGGTATCACCGTCGGCGTCGGCCGTCGGCTCCTTTCCCGGGGCCCGCTGGCCGACAGGGCAGCGCTGGAAGTGCTGCCGACCACCGGCTTCGACCCCAAGGCGGAAGACGTGGTGCGTTTCGCGCACCAGATCGTGCGCGCGCATAAGAGCGTCTCGCGCTGGCTGTTCGTCCCGTCCCGGGGCACCGCGCTCCGTGTCCGTTTCACCTGCTCCGGCGGCCCGCTGACCATGCAGGTGGAGGGCCCGGCTAAGGCCCTTTCGGTCCTGCGTCACCAGGGCTACGCCCAGTGCGAGATGCGGCCCGTGGAGGCCGGAGACCTTCTCTCGCGCGAACTTCCCAAAATCCAGCTCGGCTCCCGGCCCCACGCCAGCGCGCAGCCCGCCGCGGCCTGACGCACCGTAGAACGGAATCTCCATGACCACCGCATCCGACCCCGCTGCGCCGCGCGTCGACCTCGTCAAGCCCACAGCGGACACCCGCGAGAGCGCCGAGCCGGCGATGCACTACGCAAGGGCCGAGCTCGTTCTGGCCCTCCCCGATCACCTCTCCCTGCGAGAGGTGCCTCTCACCCCGGATCCGCTCGAGGCGCTGGCCAACGCCGTCGCCGACGTACGCGAGGACCTGGGCGAGCGGGCCGACGTCGTCCTGGACCTCGTCCCCGTCGCCCCCTCGCAGGTCAACAGCCGTCGCCGACGTCTTCTGGGACAGGCCCGCCGCAACCCCGCGGACGGGCCGGCCATCCCCGGTATGCCGCGGCACAACCGCTCCGGGTTCGACCTGTCCTCCGTGCTCTCTGAGATCGCCTCCGAGATGCAAGGCAACCAGGGGCGCAGCCAGCGGCCCCAGCATGCTGGGAGCCGGCGCGCGCACAGTATGGGCGACATGAAGGCCGCCATGGGGAAGTTCGCTCCGGGGGCCGAGCCGGTCTTCTCCCTGCAGATGCTCGTGCGTACGTGCGCCCGGGATGCCGGGCGGGCGCGGATGCTGCTAAACCAGGTCCTGGCCGCTCTGGAGCCGTGGAGCGGTGAGAACCATCTGCGGCCGGCCGGGCTTCACCTGGGGATCACCCGTCTTCGGGCCGACCACTGGCTGTACCGGCGGGGGTTCGACCGGCGTTTCGAGACCGGGGAGTTCGTGGCGCGCCGCAACAGCTGGGTCACCGCGCAGGAGATCGCCGGCCTTCTCAAGCCGCCGACGAAGAACAACGGCGCGGCCAACCTCAGCCGCTCGGGAGGTGTCGTTCCGCCGCCGCCGGCCGCGCTGCCGTCGTGGACGGGGCAGCGGAACCTGCTGCCCTTGGGGTGGGTGGCCAAGGCCGGCGGCGGGGAGCGTCTGGCCGGTCTGCCGTTGAAGTACTTGCTGTTCGCGCTATTCCTCGGCAAGGCCGGCTACGGAAAGACGGAGATGTCCCTGGTTCAGGCGATCGCCCTGGCCCACAACGGATACGGCGTGCTCTTCCTCGACCCCCACGGCGACGGCTGGACGCGCGCGCGGCCCTACCTGGCGCACCAGGAGCTGGCCGACCGGATATGGGAGATCGACCTGACGTCTCCGGAGCTGGAGAAGAAGGTCGCGTCCTGGAATCCGCTGTCGATGGAGCGCCGACGTGAGGCCGAGATCCCCGACATCGTCCAGTACATCGTCACGGGGTTCGCGTCCGCACTGAACTGGTCCGACTCCGCGGGCCGTGCCAAGACGATCCTGACGCGCGCGGTGGAGTCCCTGGTCTACCTGTCCTGGCACGTCTGCCGGGCCGGCAAGCCGGAGGTGGCGCCCACGATCTTCCAGATCCGCACCATCCTCACCGATGCCGTCTGGCGCACCAGCATGCTGCCCTACCTGCCCAGGGACGTGCGCAACTTCTGGAACCACACCTTCCCGGGATACTCCAAGGAGGCCATGCCAGTCGTCACGAACATCATCGAGCGGCTGTCCTCCTCCAACGCGATCAAGGCGTTCCTCGGGTCGAGCCGCTCGACGTACGACATCCGGCAGGCCATGGACAGCGGCAAGATCGTTTTCGTCTGTCCGGCCGGCACGGGTGACGTCGACCGCATCATCAGCTCCCTGCTCATCTACGACCTGTTCAGGGCTGGCCTGTCCCGGCGCGACACGGCTCCGGAGAAGCGCCGCCCCTTCTACTCCTTCATCGACGAGCTGACCAGCGTGGACGGTGCGTCGAAGGGCACGCTGGCCCAGATCACCGAGCAGCTGCGGAAGTTCAACGTCAAGCTGCTGGCGATGACGCAGATGGCGCAGCGGCTGAGCGCCACCACGCGGCAGGGTCTGCTGCAGAACCTGTCGATCCTGTCCACGACGGCGTCCGATGTCGACGAGGCCACCTTGGTGACCCGGCGCTGGGGCAAGAAGGTGTCGCCCGACACGATCACCCAGCTCAATCGCTACAACTACGTGATGTCGGTGACCCTCGACGGGGGCCAGACCGACCCCTTCCGTGTCCGCGGTGCCTCCGTGGAGGACCTCTACGCCGACTACTACCGGCCGGAGAACGAGGAGCGGCTGAGCGGGGAGATCGACAAGAACCTGCAGCGCCGTACGGTCCGCGACATCCTGTCCGACCTGCGCCAGCTGGACAGGAAGCTGTGGGAGGCCATCGTCAAACTCGACGTGCCGCCGGACGACGACGGCCCCTCAACCGACGGGCAGCCTCCCCAGAAGCCCGGCGGCGGGCCGGGCGGGAACGGCGGCGCGGCGCCGTCCGCCCCGAACGCGGCCAAGGCGCGCGTCCACGACAGCGAAGGCACCGTCATCAGCGGCGAGCAGCCCGCCCATGGCGACGACACTCCCGACAACGTCCGGCCGATCAACCCCAACCAGTCGAGGCTCGCATGACCCTTCATCTTGCCGAGGCCCCCGCTGCGCCGGGGCGCACCCGCAGCTTCCACACGATGGGGCGCCGCGTCCTGGAACTGCTGTATCAGCACCGGGTGCTGTCCACCCACCAGATGCACGTGCTGCTGACCGCGCCGGACAAGCGGCCCGCGCGGCCGGTCTACCTGCGCCGACAGCTCGGCGAGCTGTGCGAGGCGGGGCTGGTGAACCGGGTGCGGGCCCAGGGCGGCGGGGATGGGCCCGGGCGGATCCAGAGCCAGCCGTACTTGTGGTTCCTCACCGATTTCGGTGCCGAGTCTGTCGAGGAGGCCGGTGAACTGCCCACGCGTCCTTACCGGGTGACTCCGGATTCGGTGGCCGGTGCCCGGCAGGCTCACACGCTCGCGGTCAACGACGTCGGGGTCGCGTTCGTGGAGCACGCGCGTCGGCTCGGGCACGAGTGCGGCCCGCTGGACTGGACGCCGGAGGTGGCCAACCGGATCCGCGACGGGCAGCGCCGCTTCGAGGACGACCACGTCATCAGCGACTCCGTGCTGAACTACGTGCACATCGAGCGCGGGCAGCGCACGATGCTGACGTTCTTCGTCGAGGTCGACCGGGCCACGATGACCTCCGCGCGGCTGGCCGCGAAGCTCGCCGCCTACGGACGGCTGTACGAGTACGTCCCGCAGAGCCCGGACCGGGCGCGCCGCACCCCGGACACCACCCGTCCGGCCTGGATGTACAGCTACCCGGTATTCCCCCGGGTCCTGGTGGTCCTGGATGCGGCGCCGCCCCGGGAGGGCCAGGTGGACCGGCGGCCGCAGCGGCTGGCGGCGCGGACGGAGGACCTCTACACGCGCACGGCCGCGGATGTCCGGCTCCAGCGGCTCAAGGAACGCCTTTCGGTCGGCGTCACCACCTTGCAGCAGCTCCAGCAGCACGGCCCGTGCGCCCCGATCTTCACCCCGCTGCTGCGCGGTACGCCTGCCGCCCGGCCGGCACCCACCGATCTGTACCTCACCACGTAAGGAACGGCCGCCGGGCGCGGCCGTGTAAGGAAGCACAGCAATGACCAGCACTTCGCTTGAGGCCGTGCACGACGGCCAGAGCATGATCCGGCTCACCGAGATCCTGCACCGCAGCGTGAAGCTGCGGCAGCGGCGATTCGACATGCTGCCCCTGCGCGGCCCGGGCGCCCCGTTCACCGAGGCCCACGCCCGTAACCCGTCCGATTCCCTTCCGCCCTCCGAGATCGCGGACCTCATCTCCTCCATGTCCGTCGTCGGTCTCCTCGAGCCGGTCCTGGCCGAGGAGATCAACGTCAATGGCAAGGCGCCCACGATCCGCCTGGTCACCGGTGAGCGCCGGCTGCGGGCCATGCGCTGGGGAGCAGTGAACCGGCCGGACAACCCTCACTTCGCGGCCCTGCCCGCCGTGGTCTGCCCGGGCCCGCTCAGCGAAGAAGAGCGCCACATGTGGCGGTTCGTCGAGAACTTCGCGCGCGAGCCCCTCAAGCCCGGTGAGCAGGCCGCCGCCCTGCTGTACCAGCGGTGCGCCATCCTCGTCGGGAAGCTCCTCAAGGCCGGCAAGCCCGTGCCCCAGGAGGTCTACGCGATCCCCGACCCGGCGGAGCGCTTCCAGGCCCTGGAGAAGATCCGCGGCACCGACAGCTCGTGCGCCGCGCCCTGGAGCGAGGTCCTCGACCGGCTGGGGCTGCAGCTCAACGAGCGCAAGGCCGGAGAGCTGGTGCGGGCCTTTCGCGCGTTGCCCCGGGACCTCACCGAGGAGATGGACGAGGCGGCGATCCGGCTGAACACCCGGATTCGCTTCGCCGAGCTGCGCAACGGCCGTGCGGAGGCGGCCGAAGGGATCTGGGCGGCGCTCAAGACGTCCAAGCGGCTTCATCTCCTGCCGACCGCCGTCAACGTCGGCCTGGAGAAGCCCGGTCTCAACACGGATGAGATCATCACGGAGGCCGAGGACCGTCAGGACGCCGCGAACGCCGGGCGGCGCGCGAAGCTGTCCCGGGTCGCCGGCCCCGACGAACCGCAGGAGACCCCCGACGAGGACGACGGGGACGGCGCGCCTCCGGGCCCGGCCGCGGATGAGCTCGAAGGCGGGCCGGCGCCGTCGGCCGCCCCGCTGACCACCACCGCGCCAGAAGCCGAGCCCCGGCCCGACCCGGCTCCCGCGCCGGAGCCGCAGCGGCCCGCTGTGGCGCCGGACATCGTGCGCACCGCGCTGGACGGCGTGCGGAGCCTGCTGGCCGAGGTCAGAGCCGGGCGTGAGATCGCCCGCTACGACCGCGGATCGCTGCGCCTGGCCCTGGGCGAGCTGAGCACGCATCTCGAAGAGGAACCCGCCCAGGCCCGCGCCGGCCGGGGCACGACCCACGAAGGAACCCAAGCAGCATGACCCGCGTATCCCTGCCCACCCCGACCGTCGGTCTCCCGCTCCCCGGCCGCGGCTGCGACTGCAACGCCTGCGCCTTCTACGCCGGGCCCGACGGCAGCGGCGGCCCGGCCACCGTCGAGCCTTTGTGCTCCGGCACGAATTCGGACTGCCGGTTCTGCGGGTGCGCCGCGGCGGAGGCCGACGCCCCCGCGAACGCGTGCGTGACGCGCACATGCCCCATCCGGTGCGGCAGCCGCACCGACATCGCCCAGTGGATGGCGGATGTCGGCGGCACCCTGTCCTTCGACGACATCACCATCGACGGCAGCCTGCCCGAGGGACTGCCCGCCTTCATCCCCATGACCGACGGCTCCTCCGTCACCACGCTCGACGCCAGCTTGAACTGGCCGGCCTACGGGGTGGGCCTGCGGCGCGTGTTCTCGCCCACCACCCACACGCTCTACCCGCGCTTCACCGAGCAGACCGCGCGCCAGGCCCTGGACCTCAAACCGCACCAGAAGGCGGTCCTCGTCGGCTACGGCGAGGACCCGCTCGTCGAAGCGTTCTGGACGCGGCGTCAGCGGGACAACCTCGTCGAGCGGATCGCTCAGCAGCAGTGGGACCTGGTGCTGTCCTGCAACTACTCCATCTACGGTGACTGGCCGCGCACCGAGCACCTGCTGAACATGCGCCGCTGCCTGATGCTCGCTCAGGAGTTCGCCGAGGCCGGTGTGCCGGTAGTCCCGAACGTGTACTGGTTCCGGCTGGAGGACCTCGAGCGCTACCTGGCCTGGATCGAGGACGCCCCGCCCCCGGCGATCGCCGTCAACGTGCAGACGGTGCGGGACAACGGCACGTGGGACACCTGGGAGCGGCCCGGCCTGCACTGGCTGGCCGCGAACCTCCCCCAGGACATGCCCGTCATCCTCACCGGTCTCTCACGCACCAACCGGATCGCCGAGATGGTGCAGCTCTTCGGCTCCCGGCTGACCCTCGTCTCCCAGAACCCGCACCAGTACGCCCTGCACGGCGCGATCATGACCGCCAACGGGCGCGAGGACGTCCACGCCCGGCCCGCGGACGCCTTCGCTGCCACGGTTCAGTACATGGCCTCACTTCTCCCGCCCCGCTGAAACTTTTTCGCCCCAACTGTCACACCAGCTCTTCCTTTCACACCTGTAGCAGGTGAAACCCCTGATGGAAGGAGCCCCTGTGACCACCGAACCCGCCCAGCCCGCCGCCCCTGACACCGACGCGCCCGCGACGGCGCCCGCCTCCGCCACGTGGCAGCTGTGGATCCTGCTCATCTGGCACCCGGCCCTGGGCCTGCCCGTGGACCCCGTCGCCGTGCTGGGCCTCGACACCCGGCCCGACGCCCCCACTGGGCGCGTGGTGCGCTGGGTCCCGCTGGTCTACGACGCGGCCGACCCCTGGCGCGAGCGGCTGGGCGAGAGCACCACCCAGGAGGACATCGAGCGCTGGGCAGCGCAGTCGGGGGTCTGCGCCGTCGAGCCCGCAGAGGTTCCCGACGGCGCGCTCGATCTGGCCCACGCCGCCGACCTGGTCCTCGACGAGCTGCTCGCCGAGGTCATCCCCGCACTCCCGCCGAGGGGCGCTCTCTGATGGGCACGGGAAGCAAGTCCAGCCACGCCTCCTATGCCGTCGGCCCCACCGCCGCCTCGGAAGGACCGGAGGAGCCGGTGACCGAGGCGTCCGCGGAGCCCATGTCCGGCGAGGAGATCCAGGCCAAGGCCGACCTGCTGGTGGCCATGGACCTCCTGGGCGATATAGCCGACCCGCCGTTCGCCATTGACCCGCAGGACGCACTCCCCGACGACCCGGTGGAGCGCTACGACCTCTTCGTCGGCCAGGTGGAGGACGCGAAAGCCGCTATCGAGAAGCTGAAGGAGGCCGGCGCCTCCGAGGAGGAGATCGAGGCCCACATCAAGACCCTCAAGGCCCAGACCGTCGCTTACCTGAACTCTCTCGACGAAGAGGACCTACGCGCGATCGCCGAGGCCAAGGGGTTCGAGCACCCGGCACTGGTGGGCCTGTCCGGCAAAGGCCAGCACCCGCTGGTCCACTGGCTCGACCCGGCGTACGACAGCGACATTCCCTCGAAGCAGAAGATCCAGGCCGCAGCACTCGAGCGGTACAACGAGCTTCTCGCCGGCGGCACGGTCGGCGGAATGACGCTGGCCGACCTGCACCAGCTCGAAGGCACCGAGCCGCCCACCAGTAGTGGGTCATGGACTGCGACGGCGGAGGAGGCAAAAGAGGCTGCCGGGGCCCTCACCGGGGCCATCAGCACCTACCACCACGCCGCGAAGTACAAGGGAGGCGCGGAGCACGCCGAGGCGCTGCAGGCCATGCTGGCCGCAGAGCACAAGCTGGCGACGGCGGACTGCCCCGAGCTCGGCGAGGACTTCGACAAGGCGAAGGCGCACGCCAAACTCATGGTCGACCAGACACTCGCGCACCACCAGCTGTGGCCTACCGCCATCAAGCCCTTGGTCGCCGAGGCCGTGGCGTCCGGTGAGCTGACGGAGACCCAGGCGAATCACCTCACCCCGCGCCAGCTCGTCACGCTCATGCGGTCGACGACGCCGGAGAGCGAGGCGAATTCACTGACGGAACTCGCGGACAAACGGAAGCAGCAGTTGGCGGACCTCGACGCCGCCTACGCCACGCACTCCACCGTGGCGCCCGTAGACGGGGAGGCGCTGAAGCTGCCACCAGCGGGTTCCCCGGAGGCGCCCCAGGCGATCGCCGCCTGGGCGAAGAACGCCGGCGAGCTCAAGGACCTGCAGCACGACGCTCACGGCTGGTACCTCAAGAGTCAACAGTTCCTCGCCGACGATCCGTTCGCCGAGCACCCGGGTGCCGATGCGGCGAAGTACGTGAACCCTGACGGCCTTACCCACGACTTCAACGCGTGGGCCAAAGGACAGAAACTCGCCGACCTGCGTGCTGTCGCCGGCGAGATGGGGATGGACAACAACGCCACGGCCACACGTGCCCAGGTGCAGCAGTACATCGCAGCGAGCTTCAACCCGAAGTACGACCAACAGGCCATCAAGGACAAGGTCTCGGCTGCCGCGGCGAAGAAGGAAGCCGCCAAGGCGGCCAAGAACGCCGCCGCCGCGACACCGGCGGCGACCCCCGGCAGTGAGCTCGCCTCCGACGAGGCGGTCCAGGCCCTGGCGAGCAAGCTGAAGAGCAGCAGCGGCACCGTTGCGGCCTCCGAGCCCGCGAAGCCGACAGCCCTCGCCGCGCCGAAGACGGCGAAGGCGCCGAAACCCGCTAAACCCGGGTCGTTCAACGCGAACATCCAGGCGCTGATGGCCGAGGTGCAGCATGCGAAGGCGACCAGCCAGGATGTGCCGGCCCGCATCGACGCCAAGGAGCTCGCGGCCTGGGACTTCGGCCCGGGTACGACGGCGTCGAACCTCGGCGGGACGTATGCCAAAACCGTGCACGCGGCACCGGACGGTTCGCAGTGGCTGTTCAAGGCCGACCACAACCACGGCGGAGCCCTAGGGCACACCGAGGCCGCCGCGTCCCATGTCCTGTCGCTGGGCGGCGTGCCGTCGGTGCCGGTGTATCACCACAAAAAGGCCGACGGGACGGCCGGCTCCATTCAGCCGATGCTCAAGGGCGCCAAACCCTTCACCAGCCAGCCGGGCGAATGGACGCAGAGCCAGGTCGATGCGATCGTCCGTTCGCATGTCGGCTCCTGGGTCGTCGGTGAACACGACGGCCACCCGCACAACTGGCTCGAGACCCCGTCCGGCGGCCTGGTACAGGTCGACCGCGGCCAGGCCTACAAGCACTTCGGCAGCGACAAGCTGTCCGTCGACTACGCCCCCAGCGGAGGAGGCGGGTTCACCCCCGTCCATCAACGCCTCTACCAGGCCGCCCTTGGCGGGGAACTCGCCCCGGGCGTCAAGCTCAACCCGGCCGCCGCGCACCCGGTAATCAAGAAGTTCGAGTCCATCCCGGACGCACAGCTGCGCTCGATCCTGCACTCCACCGCCCATGAGGGGGCCAAAGCCGGCGTGGCGTGGGTGCCGCAGATGCGCAGCCGGGCCGCGAAAGCCCTGAAGATCCCGCAGTCCCAGGTGACGCACGAGCAGATCGCCAACGCATTCCTGGACCACGCAGTCGAAAGGAAGAACTCGTTGCGCCAGAACTTCGCCGACTTCTTCGTCAAGCAGCTGAAAATGCCGTCCGCCGTCTCTCTCAAGCACGGGGGTAACTGATGGGAACCGGTTCGAAGTCGAGTCACCAGAGCTACGCGGTCAGCCCCGCGACCCCCGCGGAAAGCCCCGCCGCTCCGGTGGACCTCGTCGGGGCGCCGGCCGGGGCGGGAGACGGTGATCTCGCGGGCACGGCCCCGGGTGGCGCGCAGGCGGAGATGCCGGAGGGCCAGCAGACGCTCCCTGAGCCCGGTTCCCCTGTGGAGCCGCCGGATTACGAAGCTATGGAGGCTGCCGTGGACGAATTCCTCAAGGAGTTCGGACCCGGTGAGGAGGAGCTCCAGGAGACCGAAGCTGGAGCAGCTTCCGGCGAGCTCCAGGAGGCCGTCGCCTTGGCCGAAGTGGGCGCGCTGGAGGACGAGCAGGCTGACCACGAGATTGCGGAAGCTGGCGGCGATGTGCTGCTCGTCGAGGAGACCGAGGACGAGGAGGAGACGGACCCGCCGCTGACCCCGGTCCCCGTGGCGCCCCCGGTCGGTGAGCCGACCGGCGCGCCGATTCTGGTGGGCGGGGTCGACTTCATCAACTCCGAGGCGTCGCTCGTGGCGTACGACTCGCCGGATGGACCGCGCGAGGTACTGCTCACGCACGTCTCCGAGGAGGCGGAGGGCAAGCTGCTCGACGCGCTGAGCATTCCCGGCACGCACATGGAGGAGGTCGAGGTCGAGGAGGAGGTCAAGGACCGTCTCAGCCTGGACAAGGAGAAGAAGCTGGCCGAGCTGACCAAGACCGCGGTCAGTTCCGTGCAGCACAAGCTGAAGAACGACCTCCCGGTCTCGGAGGCGTCGATCTCCAAGCACCAGAACGCCGTCGATGCCGTCTCCGCGGTGCTCAACGATCCCGGGACCAGCGCCGAGGAAAAGGCCATGGCCCAGCACTACATGGACCAGCTGAACCTGGTGAAGGACAAGATCGACAACGGCGGAGCACCGTTGCCATGGATGGATGCCTACGAGGTGACCACGACCAAGACGGTCACCAAGCAGATCTCCGTACCCAACGGCGATCCCGAGCCGGGGACCCTCGAGGCGACGGTGCGCAAGGCCAGCCGGATCAAGGCCACCCTGGACCCGGAAACAGGGCAGACATCCTGGGACGGCGTCACCCGCAGCGACGCCAAGGGTACCGAGTACGAAATCGACATGGGCGACGGCTGGAAGGCCGTCTACCGCCCGTACAAGGAGAACGACCCCACCAGCACGGAGTACTCGCTGCGCGGGCAGCTGGAAGTCCACGCACCACCCGGCGCGGGCCACGGCAAGGAGCTCGTGGAGCGGCTCGAGCAGCTGCACCTGATGAATAAGCCCATGACCGCGGCCGAGGGTGAGTGGACCTACCTGTCGAACAACATCCAGGCGCAGGGGCTGGGCAACGCCGCCGGCATGAAGGCCGCCATGGAGACGGCCCAGGGCCTTCAGGACCTCCAGGTCCAGGAGATCGTGCACCAGCGGATGGAGTCCCTCATGGGGCTCGACAGCGACGCCCTGCAGACCCAGATGAAACGCATCCACCTGGAAGCGGCCCAGAAGGTGCTGCCGATGAAGGTCGACGTGGTCCGGGACGCGGTCGCCAAAGCCTCCGGATTCGCCGACGGCGCCGCACTGGCGGCCAGCCCGGGCTACGACCCCACGCCCTCGACGACCGGGAAGTGGTTGACCTGGTCGCGCTTCGACGTGACCGGCAAGCAAGAAGAGATCAAAACCGCGTTCAAGGGACGGCGCTTGACCCACAGCATCGGCGGCGGCGGCCTCTCCAGCCTGCTGGGCACCGGCGTGCTCGCCTCCACGGAGAAGCGCGCCGTCATGGGCATCGGCAGCGGCCTCGGACAAAGCGAATTGGACGACAAGATGACGGGCGGCGCCAACAGCGTCTTCCTGCGGGTCCAGGACAGCGACGACTACCTGGGCGGAGGCACGCTGATCTGGGACGACCCCAGCGTGCTCATGCGCCGCAGCGACTACTACGGCTACAACGGCGACCACTACGGGGCGATCAACCCGAAGCACTACAAGTACAGCAAAGGCGCGATCACCCGGGACCCGATGAAGATCGCGAACTTCCACGCCGGCAGCAACGAGGTGATGTTCAGGAACGGCATCGACCTGCTCGGGGCCGAGGCACCCAGCCGGATCGTGTGCAAGTCCGCCAGCGAGCGGACGCAAATCCTCGCTTCGCTTTCGTCCCGGGGCATCACCGAGCTCGGCGGCAAACCGGTCGAGGATGTCCTGTGCCTGACGAGCGACTACAGCGACTACAGCTGATACGAGGAGATTCACGATGACAGCACAGCAATGGCGGCAGCGGTTCTCGGACCTCCTCGCCGGCAACCACAGCACCACGGGCGACCCAGTTGACGCCGGTGCGCGCCTGGTCGTTCTCGACCCTGACGGCAACGAAGCCTTCCGGGCCGCCCTCGCCCGTCACCACCGCTTCGTGGATGAGGACCAGGCCGTGTGGATCAGGCCGCTGGTCGGCGGCCAGGACACTTCGGACGGGTACGTGTTCAACCTCGGCGTGGCCCGTCGCCGCGCCCTGCAGTGGAAGGGCGCCCAGCTCGTCGACGGCGCTGTCGAGATAGACCTCGTCACCGGGCAGCGAGCCCGGGTCGAACCGGCCGAGGGCGCCGAATTGGAGGAGCTGGCCCGCTGGGACGACTTCACCGACCGGCTCACTCCGGAAGAGGACGCGGCGCTGCGACGCCTGGACGCGGACTCCTGGCAGGGGCGCTATGCCTGAGCACGGCCGACACCAAGGGTGCCGGCGACCGTCTTGGCATGATGGCCTCTCAGCACGACGCAGCACGAAACGCCGGCCGGGCCTCCGGTCGGCACGACACACCAGGGAGGTGATCAACGTGGCACGACGTCGCGGCGCACGCGGCTTCGACGGAACCGTCCTTCGGCACACCCGGGAACTTCGGCGCATGTCCCAGGAGGACCTGGGGCGGGCCACAGGGGTTTCACCCTCCCTGGTCTGTGCCTACGAGGAGGGCCGGCGAACTCCGGAGTGGGCAACGCTGGCCGCGTTCGCCACCGCCCTCTCGAGCACCATCGGCGAGCTGCGCCCCGGACAGCCCACCACGATGGAGGACCTGCGGTGCGGGGCCGGCCAGAACCAGGCCGCCGCAGCCGAAGCGGCAGGCCTGGGTCGCAGCGGATACGCCATGGTCGAGGGCGGCCGCACACGTTCCCTCAAGCCCGACGTCGCGCGGCGGCTCGCGGCCGCGTGGGGGGTCGGCGTGGACGAGGTTGTCCAGGCCCATGCGGCGGCCGTCGAGCTGGCGGGCCAAGCAGCACCGGTTCTGCAGGGCGCCGTACTCGAGGGCCTGGCCGGCCACTTCGGTGTAACGACCGAGGCTCTCCTCGAGCTCGCCCACCGCATTCAGGACCAGAAGGAAAGGGGGAACTCATGACCGTGCACCGGGGACACCCGCTGACCAACGCCCGGCACGCGGCGCTGCGCAGCCCGCTGCCCGACCACGAGCGCGACCTCCCGGTCGACATGACCTGGCTGCGCCGACGCGCCAAGATGTTCGCGCACGTCGCACAACGTCCCTTCCACCTGGTCGTCGACCTCCAGGCCTACACCTCGGCCACCGGGCTGCCCTTCTACCCGCACTACGCCGCCCAGGTCTTCCGGGGCCCCGAAGGGGCACGGTTGAGCAAGCCGTTGATGGCCATCAACCTGGACTTGGTCACGACGCGCGAGGAGGCCGACCGCGCCCTGGCGCACGAGAGCATGCACCTGGTCGTGCCGTCGTACGGCCACAAGGAGAAGGCCTTCGCCCGCGCCCAGCTCCTGCTGGACCAGGTGGGGCAGCTGGCCGCTGCCTAGCGCGCCCGCGCCCTTTGCCGGCCACTGACGCCCCGCGTCTTGCACCCCCCACCGGTCAAGACGCGGGGCTTCCCCAACCCTCAAGGCATTGCATTTCACGCTTCTTGCGTGTAATTTGGCATTGCAGGGCGGGTGATTCCCCGCCCTGATCCAGGACCGCTATACGCGGTCCTCGAATCCGGCACGGGCGTCACCAGCCAGCGAACTCCGCTCAAGCCCCGCACGCCCCATCCACCTCGGAGACATCATGCCGAGCACCACGATGAAACCGGCCCTCCACCACATCGAGTCCGCCGCTGTCCAGGCCGCCATGCGGCGGGCACGGACCGGCCAGGCCATGCCGCTGGGCCCGGACCCGGCAGTCCACCTCTCGGACGATGAACTCAGCGGGATGGCACAGGTCCTTCGCCACCGACTCCGCCTCGACACCCTCAGCCGCCCCGTCGTGATCCGTCGCGCCCCCGACAGCCTCCACCCGCTCCTCGCGGGCGGCCAGCACTACCGCGCCATCGCGCTGTCCATCCCCCTCGGCGGCCGGGCCCTCGGCTTCCTCGCGGCCTACAACGACCGCCGCCGCCTCATCTTCGACATCACCGCCCCCTGTCCGCACTGCCGCGAGAGCGTCCCCACCGAGGAAATCAACCGTCTGGAAGACCTGGGCGACTACCTCCTCCAGGCCCGCGACTTCCTCGGCGGCTCCCCCCGGTTCCGCTCCTCCCCCGCGCACACCGCCAACTGCCCCGCACGCGGCGACTGACGCACCGACCGCTCTCCCATTCCTCGGCGCCCCCGGCTCACACAGAGCCGGGGGCGCCCTGCATGAAACGGCACTTCACCATGACGACCTCTCCGCACGCCACCGACACCGCTGAAGAGTTCACGGAGCTCAAGGCGCGCATCACCTTCTCCGAGCTGGTCACCTACGAAGTGGAACGCAGCTTCGAGATACCCGTCGAGGTAGCCCACAGCCCCCGCGCCATCCGGCGCTACCTCGACAAGGAGCTGGGCCCCGACGAACTCGCCGACGACTGCACCAACGAGAACTTCGACAGCTGCGAGGACCGCACCATCGAGGAAATCCAGGTCCTCGAAACCACTGCTGACCACTGGCGCGCCGACGGCGTCACGCAAGTGGCCATCAACCGCTACATGCGGTCGGTCCGAGGACCGGTGACCGTCTGGCTCGCCCCCGGCCGCAAGCGGCCGACCGGCCGCTGCACGGTCTGCACCGGCCTCACCCTTCTGCGGCGCGGGGCACGTGCTGCCAGTCACCGCCCCGCCCCGGGTGCCGAACCGTGCCCGGGCACCGGCGGGCCGGTCGCGGACCGCAACGCCCCCTCCACGCCTCACGAAACCAGCGCCTGACCGCCGTGCGCCGATCCAGCGTCGGCGCACGCCCGAACCCGGGAGACACCCGCCATGCAATTCGCCGCCCACCCTTCGGAGCCGGAGTCCTACGGCCCCTTCGGCCTCGTCGTCACGGACCCCGACAGCACCACCTCGGTACCGCACATCTGGACCGACTGGCTGCTGTTCATGGTCCCCCTCTGCATCGCCGAGATGCGCGACCTGACGGAAGCGGAGTTCGACCGCGTCCGTGCCGAGAGCAGCGGCCTTATCGCCAGCCACGGCGACGACGCCCAGTTCGGCGGCCGCCACCAGGCCGGCGCCCGTACTGCCATCGCCAAGGGCCTTGCCGTACTCGCCCGGGCCGACGGCGGCGTGACCGCGCTCGGGATCCATGCATGCGTCCGCCCGCACGCCGGCTGTCCCGGCGGGGTCCAGGCCGCGCCCCGCGTTCTCCTTTCGAAGACGACTAAGTGACGGATATGAGCGACACCACCACCCCCGCAACGAAATCAAAGCCCCGGAAGTGGCTCCTGACGCAGAATTCCGAGCTGCGGAAGGAGGGCATTTTCAACTGGACGCTCCCCGCTTTTGCGGTCAAATTGCCGGACGGGAGTAACTTCAACGTCTGCCCTCAGGCGGGGGTTTGTGCCCCGCTTTGCTATGCAAGGTCTGGGGCCTATCGGTTCAAGAATGTGAGAGCCGCTCACATCAGGAATCTTCTCCTTTGCCGGGACTCCCCGGAGGAGTGGGAGGAGCGCATGACGGAGGAACTTTCCCACAAGCGCTATTCGGGAAAATGGATTCGGCTACACGATGCGGGAGACTTCTTTTCCGAATCCTACCTACTGGCCTGGATGCGCATCATGAAGAAAAGCCCGAAGAGCCGCTTCTATTGCTACACCAAGGAGATTAGCCTTTTTAAGCGGATTGTGGAGACCGGGGCGCCAGAGAATTTCCTGTGGTGCTACAGCCTCGGCGGCCGTGAGGACCATCTCATCGACATCGGGACGGAAAGGCATGCCGACGTCTTCCCCGATGCAGAAGCGGTAGCCGTCGCGGGATACACCGATCAGACCGACTCGGATCTTCTTTCGGTTCTCAGCGAGTCGCCGCTTGTCGGAATTCCGGCAAATCGCATTCCTCACCTCCTCGACTTTTCCGGCCATGGAGGCTGCGAAGGGCTTGTGACCTGCGCCTTGGCTAACGAGCATGTTCGCCATGTGAAGTGGGTGCCGCAGAGGATCGCTCA
>NZ_JBIAWF010000036.1:0-47344 GCF_042895325.1 Streptomyces sp. NPDC001407 | reverse complement strand
TTTTCCGGCCATGGAGGCTGCGAAGGGCTTGTGACCTGCGCCTTGGCTAACGAGCATGTTCGCCATGTGAAGTGGGTGCCGCAGAGGATCGCTCAATCAGGTGGTCTCCGCGGGCACCGTCGGGCCGACGGAGTCGTGGAGTGACTCGCAGGCTGTCACCAGGACAGGTTGGGGATGACTGCGCCAAGGTCCTCTTCGGTCAGGGCCTCGGCCTGCATGACTGCATCCTCGATGCCTTTGGCAATCTCGCCCAGGCCGAGATCCTTGTGCTGAATGTCCAGGTAGGAGGCAATTTTCCGCGTGTATCGATCACCGAGTCGTGCTCCGAAGCTGAACTCGAGGTCAGCTCTGTCGGAGCTGGGCTGAGGGATCACGCCGACGGATGCGAGGCGATCCAGCGGATCGGTGGAAGTTCCTTGTGAATAGAACATCCACTCCATGGCTCCGTGGCGATCCCCGCCCTTCGTGATCGGCTTGTAGTCGCGGACCACCTCGGGGCGCTCGTCCAGCAGCTCCTTCATAAGCGCATGCACGGTCGTTGCCCACTGGCTGTATACCTCGTTGGCGGTCACCACAGTGCAATCTCCCACTTCGATGCAATGGCCTCCGCTTCGAAGCCGTCTAGCAGGATGTACTCAAAAGCGTTTCCCCAGGCCACGTGCCTTGGGCCCGCGATCTTCTTCAGCTTTTGCGGATCGAGAACCAGTGCATGCTTCCGAGCGTAGGCCGCTCCGGGCAGCGCCAATGAGCGAATTGTCTCTTCCTCCGGGTAAGGAGTCGGAGTTGTATAAATTTCCCGAGTGGTTCCATGCCGGAAGGTGCCCACGTTGTGGAACATCAGGAAATGAAGCAGCTTTCGCCCTCCGAGTTCCGCAGCCACTGCGGGTCCGTCCCGGACGGGGAGGGCCTCATCGGGAGTGTTGCACGGGCAGACGTTCGACGGGCCGACCATGTGAAGGTCGAGATGCGTCGCGAGGTGGGTCACAGGCATGAGAAACACCTCCCATGCCAGCGTGACACTGGGGTTTCGGTGTCGCCTGTCGAGACCGGGAGTCCTTCCGGTCTCGCCGGTCTCGACAGGTTGTAGCTCCTTCCGACGGAGTTCCTCAGGCCAGGATCAGGTGGACAGTTCCGTCGAGTTCCGCTCTGCGATGCGAACTTCGAGGTCGGCGATGCGTTTGTCGGCGAAGCGGACGTTGTCGCGGGCGGCGGACAGTTTGCTGGTCAGCGACTTGTTCTCCGTGGTGAGCTGGCGGACCTGCTTTTTCAGTGCGGCGCTTTCGGTGGTGAGGCGGACGATGTCCTCCTCGGTCCAGGCGGTCTGCAGGTCACGGACCTGGCCGAGGAGCTCGGCGATCCGTTCGCGCTGGGCCAGGATCTCGGTGTGAGCGCTTTTGAGGGCGTCCTCCGCGTTCAGGGCCCGTTCCCGCCACGAGGCTTCGATCGCGTCCTGCTCGGCCTGTCGGTCCTGGACGCGGCGGCCGGCGGCCCGGCTGGCGGCTTCGCTGATGAGGGTCCGCGCGTCGGCGTGTTCGTAGAGGAACGTGCGGGAGACGTCTGCCTGCCGGGCGACCGAGGCGACGGTGATGGGTGTCCGTGTTCTGATCATCTGCTCCAGGGCGTCGTTGATCCGGCCGAGGCTCGCGTCGGTTCGCTGTCGTCGGACTTCGAGAGCTCGGGCGGTGCGAGCCGCAGGGATCTTCGGATCACTCACTGGGCCTCCTCCGTTTCGTCGGCGTCTTCATCGGGTTCGTCGTCGGACAGTTCCGCGAGGTCCACGGACCGAAATGCCAGAGTCCACATCCGGTGGAAGTAGTCCTGAGGCCGCCGTAGATCCATGGTGAGCGCTTCCTCGAGCAGGCCCATGGCGGCGAGAGCTTTCTCCAGGCCCTCGATCGCGCGGGCGGTGGGCTCGAAGAGCTGGTGCAGGTAGTCGGCGGTCTCGTCGCTGGGGGCGCGTTCGGCCTGGGTTCGCCACTGCTCGGCCTTGCGGCGCCAGTAGAGGAGGTCGGCGCCGGACATGACGAACTTGTCGCAGTTGTGGCAGTCGAGCTCCCAGGGGCAGGCGTCGCCGCGGACGACGGGTTGGAAGGTGCAGAAGCCGCCCTCGGCCGGGGTGCTGCCGCGGGCCAGGTCCAGGGCCATCGCCTCGGCTTCGGCCTTGGTCATCTTCTCGTCGGGGGAGATGAGGAGCTTGCCGGGCTCGGCGGCGCCGGGGCCGGCGACCCAGACGCGTTCCAGGACGTCGTCGATCTCGGAGGAGGCGACTTTCGCGTAGTGCTCGGCCATCCGCTGGGAGACCTGGCCGAGGTACTTCTTGATGTGGTGCAGGCCGGCGCCGTGTTTGAGGAGGTTGGTGGCCAGGGTGTGACGGGCCTGGTGGGGGACCCAGGCGCCAAGGTCGAGGTCTTCGAGCCAGCTGCTGAAGCCGGTATGGAAGAAGGTGTACGAAATCGAGACCGTGCCCTTCGGGTTGCGGCTGCGGGAAGGGAACAGGGCCAGCTGGGCCCGCTCCTTCGGCGTGGGTGGCCGGCCGTGGCGGTCCTCGAACCGGTCGAGGGTGATCTGCTGGCGTTTTTGCAGCCGCAGGTAGAGCGTCTCGGGGATGCGGATCGCCTCGTCGAGGTTGCCGACCTTGGTCTGGTCGTGCCAGAGGAACGGAACACGGCGGTGGACCGTGATGCAGTCCAGCCTCAGCCGCAGCACTTCGTTGCAGCGGCGGCCGGTGAACACCAGGGCCTCCCAGGCGTCCCGAACCCCGTGGTTGTTCGGGTCGTAGCGGTCCGCGAGCATGTCCAGGTTCGCCGGGGCGGCCAGGGCCCGGGCGACCGGGTCGGGGAACGGGCGCCGGGCCTTGAGGGTGGACGGGCCGCCGGTCGGCAGCTCCACGATGAACTTCCTCGACAGCCCGATCTCCTCGGCCAGCCCGGTGTCCAGGGCGAAACGCAAGATCGCCCGAGCGTGGTTGAAGATGAAGCGGCCGGTGCTCGCGGTGACCTTGCTCGGTTTCCCGTGGTGACCGCGGACGCCCAGAGAGGGCAGGTTCTCGCGGATCCGCCGGTTGTGGTCGGTGACGAACCGCTGCATGTGCTCCGCGTCCAGCAGCCGCGGATCATGTCCCCCCTTGGGCGCCGTGATCGCCAGGAAGGCGCCCAGCTCGATGCAGGCCCGCCGGTCGTTGTCGAGCGGACCGGTGCTGCGAGGGCCCTTCGGGGATCGCAGCCGGCTGGCGAGATGGTCCCAGAGCAGGTCCCGCAGCCATCGCTGGGGCACGTCCGTGAGGTCCCAGTTGCTGTGCCTCTGCGGGAACTTGACGCCGAAGTGCTCGGTCTCGATGTAGCCGGCCTCCTTCGTCTCCTCCGTCGTGAAGTAGATGATCCGCAGCTCGGTCAGGGCCTCGTGCAGGATGAAGCGCTTGCGGGAGTCCAGGGTGCTGCGTTCCTCGGCGAGCTCGGTCAGCGAGCCGACGCGGCGGTCGCGGACCAGATTCACCAGCTGCTGGATCCACCAGGTCGGCCAGTAGGTGTGGGCGCCCCGCTGCGTGTGAGCGAACAACGTCCACTGAAGCTCCGCGGTCACCAGCGGCGGCAGCCCCTGGAGATTGATCGTGCCGGCCCGCGAGACGGGGTGCGTGGTCTTGCACCAGCGCAGGAACGTGGCCTTGTCCCCGTAGAGGATCGGGACGGGCTTGCCAACCATCTCGTAGCGGTTGAACCACTTCGGCGGCCGCATGGCATGGCCGGGACGGCCCTCCGCGTCGTAGCGGAGTTCGTGGACCCGGCAGAGCCTGAGCGGGCTGCAGGACAGGGACTGGCAGGAGGCGACGATGCAGTCCCCGTAGCCGTGGAACGGCTCGGTCTGCGTCGCGAGCCAGTCCTCGAAGACCAGTACGGGCTCCGAAGAGAGGGCTTTCTTCCAGCGGCCGTGGTGGGCCAGACACAGCTCGAGCCCGTGGTGACGGGCCGGACGGACCTGGCAGATCCGGCAGACCGGGGGCTCGCCCATGCGGTCGTAGAACTTCGCGGGCTTCGCCTCGCGCAGGAACTCGCGGCGCGTCAGCTGCGGGTCTTCCCGGCGACCGCGTTCCCACTCCATCTTGTGGGGGTGACACAGGTCCCGGGCGTTGGTGCGGGAGTGGTGGCAGTCCTCCACGCGGCAGAGCCAGCCGAAGACCGGGTGGTCAGCGGGAACCTCGAGGAGTGTCTCGCGAAAGAGCGGCTCGACGTGCGGGCCGCCGAGCAGGGCGGTCAGCAGCTCCAGGCGGTCGCGGGTCTCCCTCCGCCGGGCCGGGTCGGTGATGGTGTGCAGCGGCAGCAGCATGTCACTCACTGCATCTCACCCCACGCCGTCAGCAGGGCCGTGTTGAAGGCGGGGTCGTTGACATCGACGTGTGCGTAGATTTCCTCGACCGTCTGGGTCGAGGCCCAGCCGCCGGCGTCCCGGACGATGACCAGGTTGCCGTCCGCGGCGTCCAGCACGGCGTTCGCCCAGGTGTGGCGGAACATGTGCGGGCGGATCAGCCCCAGGCCCGCGCGGAAGCCGGCCCGCCTGAGCATCTTGCGTGCGCCCTCGGGCGCCCAGGGCAGCCCCTTGCCGGGCCCGTGCTGCTGGACCAGCAGCATCCCGTGGGCGGCGCCGCGCGGATACTCGTTCATCATGTAGTCGAAGTAGGCGTGGATCATCGCCGGGCTGACCCGCTTGATCAGACCGCCCCGGATCACCCCGCCGTCGAACTCCCACGGCCACTTCGTCTTCGCGCGGGCGTCGGTGACCAGACCACCGCGGTGGCAGACGTGCAGGTGCGGGGCCCGGCACTCGCCGCAGGTGGCGTTCTCCCGCAAGTGCAGGTCGCACAGGTGGAGACCGCAGAACTCGCCGATGCGCAGACCGCCGTCGCTCAGCCACTCCACGGTCATCCGGTCGCGAGCCGAGTTGGCCTCTTCCAGCAGGACCTCGCGAGCCCCCTCCGGCAACATCTTCTTGTGCCGGCGCCGCACCGGCTCCGGGGCCAGCGGGTTCGCGTCCATGCTCCGTGCAAGGTGCCCCAGCAGAGCCCGGTCCCGGTCCGCCTGCGTCGGCAGCCGCTTCAGGTCCAGGGCATCACGGAGATCCGTGTTGATGCTCAGCTCGGCCTGCTTGAGGTAGAAGCCCTTCAGGCAGGCCGCAGCACCCCGCAGCGCGTCGTTCTGATAGGGGCGCTTGCCCACCCGCCACGGCTGTCCGTACGGCATCGAGACCTTGGCCCCGACCGCCTTCATGTACCGCTGGAGATCGCGGTAGACCACCGTCTCGGGCGTCAGGCCCTCGTACTCCAGCCACCGCAGGTGGTCGACCAGCAGATACGCATACGTCCGGTCCGACCCCTTGCCCGCGTACGGAGCGAGATACCGCTCCGCCGCCGGATGCAGCCCGCTCATCGAGTCGAAGATCGTGTACGAACGGCTGCCGTCCCGGTGCCGCACCTTCTGCACCCTGAGCTGGCCCGTCGCCAGTCTCTGTGCCATGTGACCTCCATGCCGACCGTGCTGACATCGCGAACATCACGACGCCGGTCGGCAAACGAGGTCGGGATGTCCCCGGTCACAGCCCTCAACAGACATGGCGTACAGCAGTAGCTAGGCGGGAAAACTGGACGAGGCCCCGGAGTTCAGCGGACGGGCGCTGGACGCCTTGCGGCAGCCGCTCGAGGCCGGGCACGTCGTGGTGGCCCGCTCGGCGGGGATGATGCAGATGCCCGCGCGGTTCCTGCTGGCCCTGGCCGCGAATCCCTGTCCTTGCGGGCGGCATTCGCAGCCGGGGGAGGAGTGCGAGTGCTCGCCGAACGCGATCCGCCGCTATCAGGCCAGGCTGTCGGGCCCACTGCTGGACCGGGTCGACCTGCGGGTCAGGGTGGAGGCGGTGACCCGGGCCGAACTCACCGGGCGGGACGGCGCGGAGAGCACCGAGACGGTGGCCGCACGGGTGCGCGAAGCACGGGAGCGGGCCGCCGCCCGCTATCGGGCCACCCCGTGGAGCACCAACGGCGAGATGCCGGGCCACGAGCTGCGCACCCGATGGCACCCCCTGCCCGGAGCCCTCGCCGAAGCCGAACGCGACATGGAGTGCGGCCTGCTGACGGCCCGGGGCCTCGACCGGGTCCTCCGGGTCGCCTGGACCGTAGCCGACCTCGCCGGACACGACCGCCCGGACGCCGAGGACGTGGCCCAGGCCCTTCACCTGCGCACCGGTGTCGTCAGGAGGGTTCCGGCCGAGGCGGGAGCGGGATGATGGGCGGCCGCCGGAGAGCGGGGGAGGGGCCGGGCGAGGGAGGCGGAGGTGCCGGGGCCGGGCCGGGGCCGGGGAGCCCGGAGCCGCGATGCCCGGCGCCTGAATCGCTGGTGCCGGAATCGGTGGAGCCGGAGGAGCCCGCGCCCGGTCTTGGGGAGCGGCTCGCGCGCGTGGCGCTGACACGGCTCACCGAGCCAGGGGACGAGAAGGTGGGGCGGTGGCTGCGGGAGCTCGGCGCCGAGGAGCTGGTGCGGGGACTGACCGGAGCGGGACCGCCGCCCCCGGGTGCCGGGAAGGAGCGGCTCGCGGGATGCCGGGCGCGGGCGGCGACGCTCGACCCACGCCGTGACCTCGGCAGGGTGGCCGGACTGGGCGGCCGCTTCCTCTGCCCCGGTGACCGGGAGTGGCCGGCCCAGTTGAACGACCTCGGTGACGCCCGGCCCATCGGGCTCTGGGCCAGAGGCGAGGCCGATCTCCGGCTGTGGGCCCTGCGGTCCGTCGCCGTAGTCGGTGCCCGGGCCTGCACCGACTACGGCTCCTATGTGTCGGCCACCCTCGGCACCGGACTCGCCGAGCTCGGCTGGGCGGTCGTCTCCGGCGCGGCCTACGGCGTGGACGGCGCCGCGCACAGAGGGGCGCTCGCCGCCGGCGGGGCCACCCTGGCCGTGCTGGCCTGCGGGGTGGACGTGCCCTATCCCCGCGGGCACACCGAGTTGATCGGCAGGATCGCGGAACAGGGTCTGGTGCTGGCCGAGTTGCCGCCCGGCGGCCATCCGACACGCAGCCGCTTCGTCCTGCGCAACCGTGTCATCGCCGCGTTGACCCGGGGAACGGTGGTCGTGGAGGCGCAGTACCGCAGCGGCTCCCTGGTCACGGCGCGGCGCGCCCGGGATCTCGGGCGGCACACGATGGGCATTCCCGGCCCGGTCACCTCGGGGCTCTCGGCGGGCGTCCATGAACTCCTGCGCGAGGGCGCCTGCGTGGTGACCGACGCGGCCGAGATCGCCGAACTGGTCGGCGGGATGGGGGAGCTCGCCCCCGAGCGGCGCGGCCCTGTCGTGCCCCGGGACCTGCTCACCCCCGCGCTGGCCGCGGTGCTCGAAGCGGTGCCGGGAGGAGCGGGCGGCGACCGCGAGCTCATCGCCCGCGACGCCGGTCGTGACCGGGACCGGACCCTCCACCATCTCCACGAACTCCAGGCCCTCGGCTTCGTCGAACGCTGCGGTGATCACTGGAAGTTGACCGGCCCGACGTCAACATCCGGCACCACCAAGCCCCCCGGACGGCGCCCCTCCGTGCGGCGAGGCGGTTCTTGACCTGGGGCGATCGGGTGAAAGGGTTAAGGGGGTGACCGCGGGAGCCGATACGGCCGACCCGCCGCGGCCGCCGGGCACCCCCGGCAGCCGCACTTCGGGAGCGCGGCCAGTGAACGTATCCGCATATCGACCGAAGGGGCCTTCCTCGCGCACCGCAGCGCATCAGTCACGCTACGCTCACGGGAATCCAGCCATTCGTACCACTCCATTCACGTCCCCATTCACGTCACGTCTCCATTCACGTCACAGCAGAACGGCTCAAGACGACGAATGCCCCAGCACACCTCCGGGTCCGATCGCGCGGCGGCACCGCCCGCAGCACGCGGGCCCGTGCGCCCTCCCGCACCCTCCACGCTCGATGAGCTGTGGCGGTCGTACAAGGCCTCGGGCGACGACCGGCTGCGGGAGCAATTGATCCTCCACTACTCGCCGCTGGTGAAGTATGTGGCGGGGCGGGTCAGCGTCGGACTGCCGCCCAATGTCGAGCAGGCGGACTTCGTTTCCTCCGGGGTCTTCGGACTCATCGACGCCATCGAGAAGTTCGACCCCACGCGCGAGATCAAGTTCGAGACCTATGCCATCACCCGTATCCGCGGCGCGATGATCGATGAATTGCGGGCCCTGGACTGGATCCCGCGCTCGGTCCGCCAGAAAGCGCGTGCCGTCGAGCGCGCGTACGCCACCTTGGAGGCGGCCCTGCGCCGCACGCCCTCCGAGGCCGAGGTGGCGGCGGAGATGGGCATCGCCGTCGAGGAACTGCACAGCGTCTTCAGCCAGTTGTCCCTGGCCAACGTCGTGGCGCTGGAGGACCTGCTGCACGTCGGCGCCGAGGGCGGTGAGCGGCTCAGTCTGATGGACACGCTCGAGGACACCGCCGCGGACGACCCCGTCGAGGTGGCCGAGGACCGCGAGCTGCGCCGGCTGCTCGCCCGCGCGATCAACACCCTTCCCGAGCGGGAGAAGACGGTGGTCACGCTCTATTACTACGAGGGCCTCACCCTCGCCGAGATCGGCCACGTGCTCGGCGTCACGGAGAGCAGGGTCAGCCAGATCCACACCAAGTCGGTCCTCCAGCTGAGGGCGAAGCTGGCGGACATAGGCCGCTGACCGGCCCGCCGGTCCGCCACAGAGCTTTCGTGGAGCTGCCCCGCGCCGCGCGGTGCGCCCGCCCGGCTTTCACGGGCCCGCTCCGGCCGCCTCCTGCGGGAAACGTGCCGTCGCCGTCGTCCCGGTCGGCGGATATCCGTAAAGTGGAGGCGTGCCCAGGATTCGAGCGGCCTCGGTGGCCGAGCACCGGACGATGCAGCGCGACGCCTTGCTGGACGCCGCACGCTCCCTGCTGTCCGAAGGCGGTACGGAGGCGCTGACCTTCCCCGCGCTGGCCGAGCGCACCGGGCTGGCACGGTCCTCCGTCTATGAGTACTTCCGGTCGCGCGCCGCGGTGGTCGAGGAGCTGTGTGCCGTCGACTTCCCCGTCTGGGCCGCCGAGGTCGAGGCCGCGATGGAGCGCGCCGAGACCCCCGAGGCGAAGATCGAGGCGTATGTGCGCCGGCAGCTGGCGCTCGTCGGCGACCGGCGGCACCGCGCCGTTGTCGCGATCTCCGCGGGCGAGCTGGACTCCGGCGCGCGGGAGAAGATCCGTGCCGCGCACGGTGGGCTGGTGGCCATGGTCGTCGAGGCCCTCGTCGCCCTCGGCCATGAGCAGCCCCGCCTCGCCGCGATGCTCCTCCAGGGAGTGGTCGACGCCGCGGTCCGCCGCATCGAGCTCGGTGCGGCCGAGGAGCCGCACCACATCACCGAGGCGGCCGTCTCCATGGCCCTGCGCGGGGTCCGGGGCTGAGACCCGCGCGAGGAGCGCCCCGAGCGGTCCGGTGAGCGGCAGCAGCCGGGACGGCGGGCGGCGGAGCATCCACGGCGGCAGCAGCGTCAGGGGATCGAGGTAGGTGTCCCCGCGGAGCAGCCCCCAGTGCAGGCAGCCGGCCGGGCAGTGGAAGGGGCCCGCCGACACGGTGCCCACCGGCTGCCCCGCGGCCACCTGATCGCCCTCGCGGACGCCCGGCCGCACCGGTTCATAGGTGATCCGCAGCGGTGGGTCGCCCGTCCCGGACAGGGTGACGGCCACGACTCCCCGGCCCGCGACCGTGCCGGCGAAGGACACCGTCCCGGGGGCGGCCGCGCGCACCGGCTGCCCCGCCCTGGTGTCGAGATCCACCCCGCGGTGGCCCGCCGCCCAGCGCACCGGAGGCGGGTCCCACGCCCGTACGACCAAGGGGCGGGGGCCGTGTGCCCCGGCGACCGGCCACGCCCGGTCACCAGCGGCGGCCCCGCCCGGCCCCGGAGGGCCCTTGGCGGCGGCCACGGCGGTGACCGTGAACGGCGCGGAGGCCGTGAGGTGCGGGTCCCAGGTGAAACGTGTGACGACGCAGGCGAGGAGCGCGGTCACGGTCAGCAAGACGCTCAGGGCCGCCGAGGCCGCGGCCCCGGGGCATCGCGTGGAAGATCGCATGCGAGAACGGTGACGCACGGCGCCGATTCGTGGGGATCTTGACCAGGATCTGTGGACTACTCGCGGGTTGTGCACAACGTCGTCACCCGGGCCTTCCCGGGTCCCGTACACTTCTCATGGCGATCCGGGTCACCGGATCGACTTCGCACGCCCCGCTACCGGCGCGTCAGTCCCTTTCGGGCAGCCCGGTGGCCGTGTCTCTCGGTCCGCGGAACGGTTCCTCGCAAGGGTGCCTTTCACGGCGGGCACGTCGGGGCGTCAGGAGCGGCGGCCGCCCGGCCGCCGTGGAACCGAGTATTTCAAGGAGCGCGGCCATGGCCGTCGTCACGATGCGGGAGCTGCTGGAGAGCGGCGTCCACTTCGGTCACCAGACCCGTCGTTGGAACCCGAAGATGAAGCGTTTCATCTTCACGGAGCGCAACGGCATCTACATCATCGACCTGCTCCAGTCGCTGTCGTACATCGACCGCGCCTACGAGTTCGTCAAGGAGACCGTCGCGCACGGTGGCTCCATCATGTTCGTCGGCACGAAGAAGCAGGCCCAGGAGGCCATCGCCGAGCAGGCGACCCGCGTCGGGATGCCGTACGTCAACCAGCGCTGGCTGGGCGGCATGCTCACCAACTTCTCGACCGTCTACAAGCGCCTCCAGCGCCTGAAGGAGCTCGAGCTCATCGACTTCGAGGATGTGGCCGCCTCCGGCCTCACCAAGAAGGAGCTGCTCGTCCTCTCCCGCGAGAAGACCAAGCTCGAGAAGACCCTCGGCGGTATCCGCGAGATGCAGAAGGTGCCCAGCGCCGTCTGGATCGTGGACACCAAGAAGGAGCACATCGCCGTCGGTGAGGCGCGCAAGCTGCGCATCCCGGTCGTCGCGATCCTCGACACCAACTGCGACCCCGACGAGGTCGACTACAAGATCCCGGGCAACGACGACGCGATCCGCTCCGTCACGCTGCTCACCCGCGTGATCGCCGACGCCGTCGCCGAGGGCCTCATCGCCCGCTCCGGTGCCGCCACCGGTGACGCCAAGGCCGACAAGGCCGCCGGCGAGCCGCTCGCCGAGTGGGAGCGCGACCTGCTCGAGGGCGAGAAGAAGGCTGACGAGACCGAGGCTCCGGCCGCCGAGGCCGAGAAGGCCGTCGAGGCCGAGAAGCCGGCCACGGACGAGCAGGCCTGACAACTCAGTCGCGGTAGATGACGGCGGGGGCCGGCGCGAGCGCGCCGCCCCCGTCGCGCACCCGTAGTCACAACGACTTCCGAGAGAGATTCACCATGGCGAACTTCACCGCCGCTGACGTCAAGAAGCTCCGCGAGCTCACCGGCGCCGGCATGATGGACTGCAAGAAGGCGCTGGACGAGGCGGCCGGCGACCTGGACAAGGCCGTCGAGATCGTCCGCGTCAAGGGCCTGAAGGGCGTGGCCAAGCGCGAGAGCCGCACCACCTCGAACGGTGCCGTCGTCTCGGTCATCGCCGACGACAACACCTCCGGTGTGCTCGTCGAGCTGAAGTGCGAGACCGACTTCGTCGCCAAGGGCGAGAAGTTCATCGCCGTCGCCGAGACCCTGGCCGCCCACGTCGCCAAGACCGCTCCGGCGGACCTCGAGGCGCTCATGGCGTCCGAGATCGAGGCCGGCAAGACCGTCCAGGCGTTCGTGGACGAGGCCAACGCCACCCTCGGTGAGAAGATCGTCGTCGACCGCTTCGCGCTGTTCGCCGACGGCTTCGTCTCCGCGTACATGCACCGCACCGCCGCGGACCTCCCGCCGCAGGTCGGCGTCCTGGTCGAGCTCGACAAGGACAACGCCGAGGTCGCCAAGGACATCGCGCAGCACATCGCCGCGTTCGCGCCGAAGTTCCTCTCCCGCGAGGACATCCCGGCCGACGTGCTCGAGAACGAGCGCCGCGTCGCCGAGGCCACCGCCCGCGAGGAGGGCAAGCCCGAGGCCGCCCTGCCGAAGATCATCGAGGGTCGCGTCACCGGCTTCGTCAAGGAGAACTCCGTTCTCGAGCAGGCGTTCGCCAAGGACAACAAGAAGACCGTCCAGAAGGTTCTGGACGAGGCCGGTGTCACGCTGAAGCGCTTCGCGCGCATCCGCGTCGGCGCCTGAGCCGTCAGCAGGGCAGCGAATGACCTGCGACCCGCTAGGGTCGTACGCAGCCGACCCTTCACCGGTCGGCCGCTGATGTGACGAGGAGGCCATTGCCGTACAGGGATCTGATAAAGACCCATCCGGCAATGGCCTTCTTCGTATGTGCACGAGGAGATCTCCAATGAATCAGGGTGCGGACGCCCGGCCGGTAGCCGACGACAAAAGCGACGACCACGGCAAACGCCGACGGTTTATGCTCAAACTGTCCGGCGAGGCATTCGCCGGCGGCGGGGGCCTCGGTGTCGACCCCGATGTCGTGCACGCCATCGCTCGCGAGATCGCGGCAGTCGTCCGCGAGGGCTACGAGATCGCCGTCGTCATCGGCGGCGGCAACTTCTTCCGCGGCGCCGAGCTCCAGCAGCGCGGCATGGACCGGGCCCGCTCGGACTACATGGGCATGCTCGGCACCGTGATGAACTCGCTCGCCCTCCAGGACTTCCTGGTCAAGGAAGGCGTCGAGACGCGGGTGCAGACCGGCATCACCATGGGCCAGGTCGCCGAGCCGTTCATCCCGCTGCGCGCGGTGCGCCACCTGGAGAAGGGCCGCGTCGTCATCTTCGGCGCCGGCATGGGCATGCCCTACTTCTCCACCGACACCACCGCCGCCCAGCGCGCCCTGGAGATCCACGCCGAGGCGATCCTGATGGGCAAGAACGGCGTCGACGGCGTCTACGACTCCGACCCGAAGAAGAACCCCGACGCGGTGAAGTTCGACGCGCTGGAGTACAGCGAGGTGCTCTCGCGCGGCCTCAAGGTCGCCGACGCCACCGCCATCTCCCTGTGCATGGACAACCAGGTGCCGATCCTCGTCTTCGAGCTGCTCGCCGAGGGCAACATCGCCCGTGCGGTCAAGGGTGAGAAGATCGGCACGCTCGTGAGCGACCAGAGCACGCGGGCCTGACGGCCCGGACGACCGCCGTCCTGGGCTGTCACGCCGCACAGGGACGGCAACACCGTGCCGTGGGAAGACCCCGGCACGGGGATGGACAACTGCCTGCCGGTCGGACACCGTGCAGGAGAAGACGCGCGCAGGGGCGAGGCTCTGCTTACTGATAACACCAGGAGCAAGTGGTGATCGAAGAGATCCTCCTCGAGGCCGAGGAGAAGATGGAGAAGGCCGTTGTGGTCGCCAAGGAGGACTTCGCGGCGATTCGCACCGGGCGTGCGCACCCCGCGATGTTCAACAAGATCGTGGCGGATTACTACGGCGCGCTGACGCCCATCAACCAGCTGGCGTCCTTCTCGGTGCCGGAACCGCGCATGGCCGTGGTGACGCCCTTCGACAAGAGCGCACTGCGCAATATCGAGCAGGCCATTCGCGACTCGGACCTCGGTGTCAACCCGAGCAACGACGGCAACATCATCCGGGTGACGTTCCCGGAGCTGACCGAGCAGCGCCGCCGGGAGTACGTCAAGGTCGCCAAGACCAAGGCCGAGGACGCCAAGGTCTCGATCCGTTCCATCCGCCGCAAGGCCAAGGACGCCCTGGACAAGCTCGTCAAGGACAAGGAGTCCGGCGAGGACGAGGTGCGCCGCGCGGAGAAGGAGCTCGACGACACCACCGCGAAGTACGTCGCGCAGGTGGACGAGCTGCTCAAGCACAAGGAAGCCGAGCTCCTCGAGGTCTGATGAACGACACATCCTGGGGGGCCCCGTCGAGCACCGGGTACTGGGGGTCCACCGACCGCGGACCCTCCCCCTCGCTCGGAGGGGACGTGCGCCCGGGCTCGGCGGGTCCTGTGCATGAGGCGGGCGCCGCGGCGCAGACTCGGCCCATGCCCATCGTGCCCTCCTCAGGCGGAGATCAGGAAGACCGTGACGAGGGGGCCGCCCACCTGCGCGGCCCTCTGTTCCGTGATGAACAGGAGCCCGACATCCGGCCCCAGGATTCTGCCCCGGAGCCTGCAGCCCCCCAGGCGCCCAAGGCCGGGAAGAAGAGCGCCGGCCGCGACCTCCGGGCCGCGATAGGGGTGGGACTGGGCCTCGGCGCGGTCATTCTCGCCTCCCTGTTCATCTACAAGCCCGTCTTCCTCGGCGTGATCGTCGTCGCGGTCGTCGTCGGGCTGTGGGAGCTGACCTCCCGACTGGCCGAGCGGAAGGCCGTCAAGGCCCCCCTGGTGCCGCTCGCGCTCGGCGGCGCCGCCATGGTCATCGCCGGCTACGCGAGCGGTGCCGAGGGCGCGTGGGTGGCCATGGCCTTCACCGCGCTCGCCGTGCTCGTGTGGCGGATGCCGGAGCAGCCGGACGGTTACCTCAGGGATGTCACGGCGGGCATCTTCGCCGCGTTCTACGTGCCGTTCCTGGCCACGTTCGTGGCCCTGATGCTGGCCGCGGGCGACGGCGCGTGGCGGGTGCTCACCTTCCTGATCCTGACGGTCGTCAGCGACACCGGTGCGTACGCGGTGGGCTGGAAGTTCGGCAAGCGCAAGCTGGCGCCGCGCATCAGCCCCGGCAAGACGCGTGAGGGCCTGCTCGGGGCCGTCCTGTTCGCCATGGTGGCGGGCGCGCTGTGCATGCGCTTCCTGATCGACGACGGCAAGTGGTGGCAGGGCCTGCTGCTCGGCCTCGCCGTCGCGGTCAGCGCCACGCTGGGCGACCTCGGCGAGTCCATGATCAAGCGCGACCTGGGGATCAAGGACATGGGTGCCCTGCTGCCCGGCCACGGCGGGATCATGGACCGGCTGGACTCCCTGCTGCCGACCGCCCCGGTGGTGTGGCTGCTGATGGTGGTCTTCGTCGGCAGCGCATAGGGCTCCGGCCTGCGCTTTCCTCGGTGAGGGGCTCGTTGTCCACAGGACGGCGGGCCCCTCTCCGCACGTCTGCGACACTGGTAGGACCATGCCTGCACCTGGAGAACTCACTTTCGTCGCGCCGCGCGGGGCCAAGCAGCCCCCGCGGCACCTTGCCGATCTCTCGCCCGCCGAGCGCCGCGAGGCGGTTGCCGCGATCGGCGAGAAGCCGTTCCGTGCGAAGCAGCTGTCGCAGCACTATTTCGCCCGGTACGCACACGACCCCGCGGCATGGACCGACATCCCCGCCGCCTCCCGCGAGAAGCTCGCGGCCGAGCTGCTGCCCGAGCTGATGAGTGTCGTCCGGCACATCTCGTGCGACGACGACACCACCCGCAAGACCCTCTGGCGGCTGCACGACGGCAAGCTGGTGGAGTCGGTGCTGATGCGCTACCCCGACCGGGTCACCATGTGCATCAGCTCCCAGGCCGGCTGCGGGATGAACTGCCCGTTCTGCGCCACCGGCCAGGCCGGCCTCGACCGCAATCTGTCGGCCGCCGAGATCGTGCACCAGATCGTGGACGGCATGCGCGCGCTGCGCGACGGCGAGGTGCCCGGCGGGCCCGCGCGCCTGTCCAACATCGTCTTCATGGGCATGGGCGAGCCGCTCGCCAACTACAAGCGGGTCGTCGGCGCCATCCGCCGGCTCACCGACCCCGAGCCCGACGGCCTCGGCCTCTCCCAGCGCGGCATCACCGTCTCCACCGTCGGTCTGGTCCCCGCGATGCACCGCTTCGCCGACGAGGGCTTCAAGTGCCGCCTCGCGGTCTCGCTGCACGCGCCCGACGACGAGCTGCGCGACACCCTGGTGCCGGTCAACACCCGCTGGAAGGTCCGCGAGGTCCTCGACGCCGCCTGGGAGTACGCGGAGAAGTCAGGCCGCCGCATCTCCATCGAGTACGCCCTGATCCGTGACATCAACGACCAGGCGTGGCGCGGTGACCTGCTCGGCCGGCTCCTCAAGGGCAAGCGTGTGCACGTCAACCTCATCCCGCTCAACCCCACCCCGGGGTCGAAGTGGACGGCCTCCCGGCCGGAGGACGAGCGGGCGTTCGTCCAGGCGATCGCCGCGCACGGCGTGCCGGTGACCGTCCGCGACACCCGTGGCCAGGAGATCGACGGCGCCTGCGGACAGCTGGCGGCGGCCGAGCGCTGAGCGCGGCCCCGAAGCGGCACTGATACGGTGCCATCGCGCCTCCGCGCGCACGAACGAACGCACAAATGAACACTCCGACAGGGGAGCGCGAGAGCGCTGAGAGTGCGGCACGGGCCGCAGACCCTCGGACCTGATCCGGGTCATACCGGCGTAGGGAGTCAATCGCACCATGAACACCAACCTCCGGCGTGCCCTCGGCGCGGCGGCCGCCGTCGCGCTCGGCCTGCCCGCGCTGGCCGCCTGTGGCTCGGGCGGCTCCGACAAGGCCGACGGCGGCAAGACCGTCACCCTCGTCTCGCACGACTCGTTCCAGATCTCGGACAGTGTGCTCAAGGACTTCGAGAAGCAGAGCGGCTACACCGTCAAGACGGTCAAGAGCGGTGACGCCGGAGCGGCGGTCAACCAGGCGATCCTGTCCGCCAGGCACCCGCAGGGCGACGTCTTCTTCGGCGTCGACAACACCCTCCTGTCGCGTGCCCTGGACAAGAACCTCTTCACGCCGTACGAGGCCAAGGGCCTGGACCGCGTCCCCAAGGACCTCCAGCTCGACGCCGCGCAGCACCGGGTCACGCCGATCGACACCGGTGACATCTGCGTCAACTACGACCGCGCGTATTTCGACGGCCACAAGCTGGCCCCGCCGCAGTCCTTCGACGACCTGATCAAGCCGGAGTACAAGGACCTCCTCGTCACGGAGAACTCCGCGACGTCCTCGCCCGGCCTCGCCTTCCAGCTCGGCAGCATCGCCAGGTACGGCGACGCCGGCTGGCAGGACTACTGGAAGAAGCTCAAGGCCAACGGCGTCGAGGTGGTCGACGGCTGGGAGCAGGCGTACAACCAGCGCTTCTCCGGCTCCGCCGCGGGGCGGAAGGCCAAGGGCGACAAGCCGCTGGTCGTCTCCTATGCCTCCAGCCCGCCCGCCGAGGTGATGGACGTGAAGCCGGAGCCGAAGGAGGCCCCGACCGGCGTCGCGACCGGCACGTGCTTCCGGCAGATCGAATTCGCCGGGCTGCTGTCCGGCGCGAAGAACACCGAGGGCGGCAAGGCGCTGATCGACTTCCTGCTGGGCAAGAAGTTCCAGGAGGACATGCCGCTGACCATGTTCGTCAAGCCCGCCGCCCAGGACGCCGCGCTACCGGAGCTGTTCACCAAATACGGCGCGAAGGTCACCGACCCCGCGACGCTCGCCCCCGAGAAGATCGCCAAGAACCGCGAGCAGTGGGTCAAGGCATGGTCCTCGATCGTCCTGAAGTAGACGTCACGGCAAGGCCGCCCAAGGCCCCCCGGACCGCCTCCGGGCGGCCCGGGAGGTCCCTCCGGCCGACGGTGGTGCGGCTCGGCCTGATGGCCGTGCCGCTCGCCTTCTTCGGGGTCTTCTTCGCCTATCCCGTCACCGCGATCGTCTCCCGCGGGCTCAAGGACGGCGGGCACTGGCAGTTCGGCCGCATCGGCGAGGTCGTCACCGATCCCGCGACCGGCCACGTCCTGTGGTTCACCACCTGGCAGGCCCTCGCCTCCACCGCGCTGACCCTCGCACTCGCGCTCCCCGGCGCGTACGTCTTCGCGCGTTTCGACTTCCCCGGCAAGCAGCTGCTGCGGGCCGTGGTCACCGTCCCCTTCGTCCTGCCGACCGTCGTCGTCGGCTCGGCGTTCCTGGCGCTGCTGGGGCGCGGCGGGCTGCTGGACGAGCTGTGGGGCGTGCGCCTGGACACCACCGTGTGGGCGATCCTCCTCGCCCACGTCTTCTTCAACTACGCCGTGGTCGTACGGACCGTGGGCGGCCTCTGGGCGCAGCTCGACCCGCGCCAGGAAGAGGCCGCGCGGGTCCTGGGAGCCGGGCGCTTCGCCGCCTGGCGGCGGGTGACACTGCCCGCGCTGGCGCCCGCCGTGGCCGCCGCCGCGCTGATGGTCTTCCTCTTCACCTTCACCTCCTTCGGCGTCGTGCAGATCCTGGGCGGCCCGCGCTACTCCACGCTGGAAGTGGAGATCTATCAGCAGACCGCGCAGCTGCTGGACCTGCCGACCGCGGCCGTGCTCACCCTCGTGCAGTTCGTCGCGGTGGCCGTGCTGCTCGTGGTGCACGGCCGGACCGTACGCCGCAGGGAGTCCGCCCTGAGGCTCGTCGACGCCGCGCGGACCGCCCGCAGGCCGCGAGGTGCGGCGCAGTGGGCGCTGCTCGGCTCAGTGCTCGCGGTGATCGCGCTGCTGGTGCTGGTGCCGCTCGTCCTCACCCTGCGCTCCTTCGACGGGCCCGACGGCTACGGACTCGCCTTCTACCGCGCCCTCGCCTCGGCGGGCGACAACGGCGGCACGTTCGTCGTCGCCCCGCTGGAGGCCATCGGCAATTCGCTGTCGTACGCGCTGGCGGCCACCGGCATCGCGGTGGTCGTGGGCGGCCTGGCGGCCGCCGCGCTCACCCGACGGGCGGGGAAGCTCGTCCGCGGCTTCGACGCGCTGCTGATGCTGCCGCTCGGCACCTCCGCCGTGACCGTCGGCTTCGGCTTCCTGATCACCCTGGACGAGCCGCCGCTGGACCTGCGCACGTCGTGGATCCTGGTGCCGCTCGCACAGGCCCTGGTGGGCGTGCCGTTCGTCGTGCGGACCATGCTGCCCGTGCTGCGCGCGGTGGACGCCCGGCTGCGCGAGGCCGCCGCCGTGCTCGGCGCCTCACCGCTGCGCGCCTGGCGCGAGGTCGACCTGCCGCTGGTGGGCCGCGCCCTGGCGGTCGCGGCCGGCTTCGCGTTCGCCGTGTCACTGGGCGAGTTCGGCGCGACCGTCTTCATCGCCCGGCCCGACAACCCGACGCTGCCCGTGGCCGTGGCCCGTCTGCTGGGCCGGCCCGGGGAGCTCAACTACGGCCAGGCGATGGCCCTCAGCACGATCCTGATGCTGGTGTGCGCGGCGGCGCTGCTGGTTCTGGAGCGCGTACGCACCGACCGTTCGGGAGAGTTCTAGATGTCCCTGCTGCGACTGGACGGCGTGACCGTCCGCTTCGGTGAGCGCGCGGCGCTGGACGCGGTGGACCTCCAGGTCGCCGAGCACGAGACGGTGTGTGTGCTCGGGCCGAGCGGCAGCGGCAAGTCCACCCTGCTGCGGGTGGTGGCCGGTCTCCAGCGGGCGGACGCCGGGCGGGTGTTCCTCTCGGGGAACGACCAGAGCGGTGTGCCGACACACCGGCGCGAGGTGGGCCTGATGTTCCAGGACCACCAGCTCTTCCCGCAGCGGGACGTGGGCGGCAACGTCGGCTTCGGCCTGCGCATGCGCGGGACCGGGCGCGCCGAGGCGGCGCACCGGGTGGCCGAACTGCTCGACATGGTGGGGCTGCCGGGCGCCCAGCGGCGGTCCGTCGCGGCGCTGTCGGGCGGCGAGCAGCAGCGCGTCGCGCTCGCCCGCGCGCTCGCCCCGCGGCCGCGCCTGCTGATGCTCGACGAGCCGCTGGGCCAGCTCGACCGGAGCCTGCGCGAGCGCCTCGTGGTGGAGCTCCGGGAGCTCTTCGGGCGGCTGGGCACCACCGTGCTGGCCGTCACCCACGACCAGGGCGAGGCGTTCGCGCTCGCCGACCGGGTCGTGGTGATGCGGGACGGCCGGATCGCGCAGGCCGGGACTCCGCTGGAGGTCTGGCAGCGGCCGGCGTCGGAGTTCGTGGCCCGTTTTCTCGGCTTCGACAACGTGGTCGAGGCGACGGTCCGCGGGGAGCGCGCCGACACGGTGTGGGGCAAGGTCCCGGTGCCTGCCGGGACCCCTGACGGGCGCTGCCGGCTGCTCGTACGGCCCGCCGGTGTGCGCCTGGCACCGGAGGCGGAAGGGCTGCCCTGCACGGTCACCGGGCGGACGTTCCGGGGCGATCACGTGGTGCTGCTGCTCCGGCCGTCAAAGGGCCCGGAGCTGGAGGCCGCGTGCGGGCTGCGGGAGGCACCGGAGGCGGGCGACCGGGTGGGCGTGGTGTTCCGCGCCGACGACGTGGTCGTGCTGGGCGGTTCCTGACCGTACGGGAACGGGCCGGGCGCCTGGTCCGTGAGGACAGGCGGCCGGCCCGTTTTCGTGGGTTTACCGGTGCGTCAGCCGCTTACTGTCGGCTGGAGTTCCCTGGGCTCCGGTTCCGCCTCCGGCGCGCCCTCCGGTTCGCCGAACCACGCGACCGCCACCGCGCCGGTCACCGCCAGCAGGAAGCCGAGCACCGCGACCCAGGCGAAGCCGGGACGGGAGCTGTCGCCGAGCAGGAGGACGCCGATGATGCCCGGCAGGACGGTCTCACCGACGACCAGGGCCGCGGTGGCGCCGTTGACGGAGCCGATCTGGAGCGCGACGGTGTGCAGGTACATGCCGACGGCGCCGGATATGAGGATGGCGTAGAGGGCCGGGTCCGCGAGCAGGGTGGGCAGATCGAACGGGTCGATGCCGTCCAGGACGCGCACGCCCACGCCGATCGCGCCGAAGCCGAGGCCGGACAGCAGACCGGCGAGGATCGCGGCCCGCGAGCCCATCAGGCGCACGGCCAGCGTGCCGCCGCCCATCAGCACGACCGAGATGACCAGCAGCCACCAGTGGGTGGACCGCGCGGCGTCACCGCCGCCCTCGTGGCCCGCGGCGGTCGCCAGCAGCACCAGCGCGGAGCAGACCACGCCGATGGACGCCCACTCCGGCTTGGTCAGCCGGATGCCCAGGAGCTTGATGCTCAGCAGGGCGGTGACGACGAGGTTGGCGCTGATGACGGTCTGGGACAGGAACAACGGCAGCATCCGCGCGGCCAGCGCGCCGAGCCCGAAGCCTATGAAGTCCAAGACCGTGCCGACCATGAACTCCCAGGTCACAGCGGCCTTCGCGGTGGAGGAGAGGCTCGGCCCGCCGTGCTGGGTGGTGCCTGTGGACGAGGCGGTGGCGGCCTCGCGGCGGGCCGATTTCCGCGATCCCACGGCTTGCAGGACCGAACCCGTTCCATAACAGGCCGAGGCCGCGACAGCCGTCACTAGGCCGATGATCACCAATTGCTCCGTTCGCCTGATAAACCGTCGTGCTTCTGAGCCAGACGTGCTTTTCGGCGCGGAAGTTGCCTTGGGTCAAGAAAAGGTCAAGAACGGGTCCGTGGAGGGACCGCGATACCGGCCGCCCATGGGGCCGGCCGCCCGCGCCGGTGCTCCTTCACGAAAGTCCACCGGCGCGGTCCGGCCCGTCATGAGCCGCCCGCGGCCGACGCCTCCGGCAGGGGCCACGCGGGAAGCGTACGCGTGCGGTGCGCACGGCCGGTCGGCGCCATCGGCCCACCGGCCTGTCAGCGGTGAGCTCTCAGGTGGCGCCGTCCGTCATCTGGTCATGGGCAGAGCCGCCAGTTCGGCGATCGCCCAGGTCAGCGGGGTGAGCACGGCCAGCAGCACACAGGTGCGCAGCACGGCCGCGCCCCGGAGCATCGAGACGGGGAGCCCCAGGCGCTGGAGCGCCGCCGTGGTGCCCGCGCGGTTCTGCCGGCTGTCCAGGGCGGCGGTGATCGCGGTGGCGGTGACACAGGCCATCACCAGGGCAGCGCCGAGACCGGTCAGCGGGCCGAAGGGGCGGGGCCCGCTCTCCCAGGCCGCGCCGTAGAGCTCCGCCGCCGCGAGGGCGCCCGAGGCCACGGCGCACAGCACTCCGAGCGGCCGGCCGATCCGGGTGGCCGCGTCCTGCAGTATGCGCCCGGCCAGCAGCCGCACGGCGCCGGGCCGCCCGGCCGACAGCAGGACCCCGCACCAGTGCGTCAGGCCCGGCCCGGCGAGGACGAGCCCGAGGGAGGCGAGGAGCCAGCCGCCGATGACGCCGGGGGAGGTGCCGTCGGCGCGGCCGGGCAGCGACAGCAGGGTGTCGGGGTCGGGGGCCGGGCCGCGGCCCACGTATGCCTCCATCGCGAGGCCGACCGAGATGATCGCGATGCCCCAGGGCAGCCCGGCGTAGGCGGGCTTGGGAGCGGGCGGGACGGTGGGCGGTGCCACGGGTGCCTCCGCCTCGGGGTCCACCGGCTGCGGGCCGGCCGCGGCCTCCTTGCGCGGGCGCAGCACGACGGCGCACGTGGCCGCCGCGAGGACCGGCAGCAGGCCGAGGAGGGTCAGCGTCGCGCCCCACGGCAGGTGCGCGTGCCCGTCCAGCAGCCCTTCGGCTGAGCCGCTGAGCGGGGTGCCGCCGAGGTCGCCGCGGAGCTCCAGGTAGACCAGCAGGGCGAGGCCGCTGCCGAGCGTGCAGGAGATCGCCGTCGAGGCCGCCGCGAGGAGGGACATCCGCACCGGCCCGAGCCCGGCCGCGTCCAGCCCCGCGCGCGGGCGGGTGGAGGGGTCCGTACGGGCCACGGCGAGGGCGAACTGCACGACGGCGGCGAGCGGTACGGCGCACCACACCAGCCGTACGACGGACTGCCCGGTCGCCTTCGGATGGGCCACCGCGTACCCGAGGGTGCACAGCAGCAGGAAGCCGACGCCCGCCGCGGCCGCCACGACCAGCAGTCTTCGCAGCAGGACGAGGGGGTGGGCGCCGAGCGCTAGGCGGAGACTGAGCACGCCGCCCTGCCCTCTCCGCCGGGCGCGTCGGGCGCCGGGATGCCGCTGGCCCGGCGGCCGTCGGCCAGGGCGACCGTGCGGTCGGCGAGCGTGGCGATCTCGTCGTCCAGGGTGGCGATGACGACCGTGATCTGGTGCGAGCGCGCGGCCGTCGTCAGGGTGCGCAGCACCTGTGCCCGGTCGGCGTTGTGCAGCGGCGCGGTGGGCTCGTCGGCGAAGATGACGGTCGGTTCGGTGGCCAGCGCGCGGGCGATGGCGATCCGCTGACGCTGTGCCATCAGCATGGCGGCCGGGCGCTTGCGGGCGCAGTCGCCGACGTCGAGGCGCTCCAGCCACTCACCGGCGGTCCGCTTGGCGGCCCGGTGTCCGATGCCGCGCAGCAGCAGCGGCAGGGCGGCGTTCTCCCAGCCGCTGAGCTCCGGGACGAGATGGGGCTCGCTGTCGATCCAGCCGAACCGCTCCCGGCGCAGCCGCTCCCGGGCGGGGCGCGAAAGGGTGTGCACGGGCGCGCTGTTGAACCACACCTCACCGGGCGTGGGCAGCAGCTGGCCCGACAGGCATTTCAGGAGTGTGCTCTTCCCGGAACCACGTGTCCCGGTGACGGCGAGGATCTCGCCCTCACGTACGCCCACGGAGACCCCGGCGAGAGCGGGGGAGCCGTCGTACGCGTAATGCAGGCCACGTGCCCAGAGCACGTCATTGTCCGGCGGGGCCACCATATCGAGCACCTCGGGTCGCTTGAGAGGGTCCGTTCCCCTGTCCGGGTGAACGAACCGGAGGCCATTGGGTCACTGGCACCGTACGGAACCGGGATCCTAGCCCTCGCCCAGGCTCGGCGCTGGAGGGCCCTATTTCCTCCGGTCGGCCTCATCCTCGGCACTCGCCCGTCCGTCGGAGCGCACGCGGGCGCCGGGTGCGAGCCGAGGTGCGGCCGGAGCGCGGTCGCTCCGGCCGGAAGCCGTGGCCCACGCGCGCGTGGGGCGAAGGGGGTCGCGCGAGGCCACGGCGGGAGGGACGGGCCGGCGGTGGGGACCGGCCTGTCCGGGTCGGTCAGATCCTGGTCCACGCCTCCGTGAGGACACCGCGGACTATCTGCTCGATCTCGTCGAAGGTCGACTGGTCGGCGACCAGCGGCGGCGAGAGCTGGATGACCGGGTCGCCGCGGTCGTCGGCCCGGCAGTAGAGGCCGTTCTCGAAGAGCTGCTTGGAGACGAAGCCGTAGAGCAGGCGCTCGCACTCCTCCGGTGTGAAGGACTGCTTGGTGGCCTTGTCCTTCACCAGCTCGATGCCGTAGAAGAAGCCGTTGCCCCGCACGTCGCCGACGATCGGCAGGTCGTTCAGCTTCGACAAAGTGGCGCGAAAGGCCGCCTCGTTGTCCAGAACGTGCTGGTTGAGGCCCTCGCGCTCGAAGATGTCGAGGTTGGCCAGCGCGACGGCGGCGGAGACCGGGTGACCGCCGAAGGTGTAGCCGTGCAGGAAGGTCGCGTCGCCCTTGAAGAAGGGCTCGGCGATCCGGTCGGAGATGACGGCCGCGCCGATCGGGGAGTAGCCCGACGTCATGCCCTTGGCGCAGGTGATGATGTCCGGGACGTAGCCGAACTTGTCGCACGCGAACATCGTGCCGAGGCGGCCGAAGGCGCAGATGACCTCGTCGGAGACCAGCAGGACGTTGTGGCGGTCGCAGATCTCGCGCACCCGCTGGAAGTAGCCGGGGGGCGGCGGGAAGCAGCCGCCGGCGTTCTGCACGGGCTCCAGGAAGACGGCGGCGACGGTGTCCGGGCCCTCGAAGAGGATCTCCTGCTCGATCTGGTCGGCGGCCCAGCGGCCGAACGCCTCGGGGTCGTCACCGTGGATCGGGGCGCGGTAGATGTTGGTGTTGGGCACCTTGTGCGCGCCGGGGACCAGCGGCTCGAAGGGAGCCTTGAGGGCCGGCAGGCCGGTGATGGACAGCGCGCCCTGCGGGGTGCCGTGGTAGGCGACGGCCCGTGAGATGACCTTGTACTTGGTGTGGTTGCCGGTCAGCTTGTGGAACTGCTTGGCCAGCTTCCACGCGGTCTCGACCGCCTCGCCGCCGCCGGTGGTGAAGAAGACCTTGTTGAGGTCGCCGGGGGCGTAGTGGGCCAGCCGCTCGGCCAGCTCGACGGCCTTGGGGTGGGCATAGCTCCACACCGGGAAGAAGGCCAGCTCCTGCGCCTGCTTGGCGGCGGCCTCCGCCAGCTCGCTCCGGCCGTGGCCGGCCTGGACCACGAACAGCCCGGCGAGGCCGTCGAGGTAGCGCTTTCCCTTGTCGTCGTAGATGTAGGTGCCCTCGCCGCGCACGATGGTGGGCACGGGGGCGTTCTCGTACGACGACATGCGGGTGAAGTGCATCCACAGGTGGTCGTACGCCGTCTGGGAGAGATCCTTGCTCACGGCTATCGGGTTCCCCATGTGTAGGTCTGCTTGCGGAGCTTGAGGTAGACGAAGCTCTCGGTGGAGCGCACACCGGGGAGGGTCCGGATGCGCTTGTTGATCATTTCGAGGAGGTGGTCGTCGTCCTCGCAGACGATCTCGACGAGGAGATCGAAGGAGCCGGCGGTCATCACCACGTACTCCACCTCGTCCATCGCGGTCAGGGCGTCGGCCACCGGGTCGAGGTCGCCCTCGACGTTGATGCCGACCATCGCCTGCCGCCGGAATCCGACGGTGAGCGGGTCGGTGACGGCGACGATCTGCATCACGCCCTGGTCGAGCAGCTTCTGCACCCGCTGCCGGACGGCCGCCTCGGACAGCCCGACCGCCTTGCCGATCGCCGCGTAGGGGCGGCGGCCGTCCTCCTGGAGTTGCTCGATGATCGCCAGGGAGACGGCGTCGATCGGGGGCGTGCCCTGCACGCTCTTCGGGTCTGCGCTACGAGTGGCCACGGACTCACTGTGCATGGGACTCGTCTGTGTGGCAAGCCCTGAGCGATGAAATTCGTTGTCGATCGCCTCGTGAATCACTGATTCCGTTGTTTCTGGGTGGTAGGTATGTCGAAAGCGTCGCCTCACTGACTAGGCTGGTGTCTCGCCCATCGGACAGCTGACAGAAAGGGTGGCGCACGTGACCACCGAGCTGCGTCGTCTTCGCAACTACATCGCCGGAGAATTCCGGGACGCCGCCGACGGGCGGACCACCGAGGTGGTCAGTCCCGTCACGGGCGAGGCGTACGCCACCGCGCCCCTGTCCGGTGCCGCCGACGTCGACGCCGCCATGGCCGCGGCCGAGGCGGCCTTCCCGGCCTGGCGCGACCTGGTGCCCGGCGACCGGCAGAAGGTCCTGCTCAAGATCGCCGACGCCTTCGAGGCGCGGGCCGAGGAGCTGATCGCCACCGAGTCGGAGAACACCGGCAAGCCGCTCGCGCTCACCCGCAGCGAAGAGATCCCGCCGATGGTGGACCAGATCCGCTTCTTCGCCGGTGCCGCCCGGATGCTGGAGGGCCGCTCCGCCGGCGAGTACATGGAGGGGATGACCTCCATCATCCGCCGGGAGCCGATCGGCGTCTGCGCGCAGGTCGCGCCGTGGAACTACCCGATGATGATGGCCGTGTGGAAGTTCGCCCCGGCGCTCGCCGCGGGCAACACCGTCGTCCTCAAGCCCTCCGACACCACGCCCGCCTCCACGCTCCTGATGGCCGAGATCATCGGCGGGGTGCTGGAGGAACTGGGCCACCCCAAGGGCGTCTTCAACGTGATCTGCGGCGACCGGGAGACCGGCCGCCTCATGGTGGAGCACCCGGTGCCCGCCATGGCCTCGATCACCGGCTCCGTGCGGGCCGGCATCCAGGTCGCGGCGTCCGCCTCCAAGGACGTCAAGCGCGTCCACCTGGAGCTCGGCGGCAAGGCGCCCGTCGTCGTCTTCGAGGACGCCGACATCGCCAAGGCCGTCGAGGACATCGCGGTGGCGGGCTACTTCAACGCGGGCCAGGACTGTACGGCCGCGACCCGCGTGCTGGTGCACGAGTCCGTGCACGACGAGTTCGTGACCGCGCTCGCCAAGGCGGCCGCCGACACCAGGACGGGCCTGCCGGACGACGAGGACGTGCTCTACGGCCCGCTCAACAACGCCAACCAGCTGAAGCAGGTGTCCGGCTTCATCGAGCGGCTGCCCGCCCACGCCAAGGTGGAGGCCGGCGGCCACCGCGTCGGCGAGCAGGGCTACTTCTTCGCGCCGACCGTCGTCTCCGGCCTCAAGCAGGACGACGAGATCATCCAGCACGAGGTCTTCGGCCCCGTCATCACCGTCCAGTCCTTCACGGACGAGGAGCAGGCCGTCACCTACGCCAACGGCGTCGAGTACGCCCTGGCCTCCTCGGTGTGGACCAAGGACCACGCGCGGGCCATGCGGATGTCCCGGCGGCTGGACTTCGGCTGCGTGTGGATCAACACCCACATCCCGCTCGTCGCCGAGATGCCGCACGGCGGCTTCAAGCAGTCCGGTTACGGCAAGGACCTCTCGGGCTACAGCTTCGACGACTACACGCGCATCAAGCACGTGATGACCTCGCTGGACTGATCCTCCAGGCCACCGGCCGCGGCCCCCACCGGAACCCTCCGGCGGGGGCCGCGGCCGTTTCCCCGAGGCTTTTCCGAGGCGCCGGGAGCCCCCGGCGTGGCCCCGCTCACGCCGCTCGCCACGGGCGTCGGCGGCGGTCCCGGTCGCCGGTACCATCGAACGCTCGGGCGAGGTGCCCAGTGGAACCCGCCGGCCCGGCACGCGATCGGAATCCGCTCGTCCAGGCGCTCCGCCCCGTCAAGGTGTCGGGGGAGGGGAGCCGCTCCCGGACAGGCCGTACATTGTCCGCGAAGATCTGAACCGCCATGCTGCCGAAATGCGAGTGAGCCCCGTGAACACGCTGTCCCGCCGGTCCCTGCTGCGCGCGCTCGGTGCCGGCGCGGGGGCCGCCGCACTCGCCGGATGCGGGGTGCCCGCCGCGTACGTCCAGCCGGGCGACCGGGCCGCCGCGCGGGACCGGTCCGGGAGCGACAAGCGGCTCGTCTTCGCCAACTGGCCGCTCTACATCGACACCGACGAGAAGGACCCCCAGCGCCGGCCCACGCTGGAGGGCTTCGAGAAGAGCAGCGGGATCTCGGTGAAGTACACCGAGGAGATCAACGACAACGACGAGTTCTTCGGCAAGATCAGCCCCGCCCTGATGAACCACCAGGAGACCGGCCGGGACCTCGTCGTCGTCAGCGACTGGATGTGCGCGCGCTACGTCCGCCTGGGCTGGGTCCAGGAGATGGACCGCTCCCGTCAGCCGAACGTGGAGCGGCGGCTCGACCCCCTGCTGCGCAAGCCGCACTTCGACCCCGGCCGGCTGCACAGCGTCCCCTGGCAGTCCGGCATCACCGGTATCGCCTACAACCGCAAGAAGCTCGGCCGCGAGATCCGGCACACCTCCGACCTGTGGAAGAGCGACCTCCGCGGGCGGGTCACCCTGCTCGCCGGGATGGACGAGGCGTTCTCGCTGCTCATGCAGGGCAACGGCGCGGACGTCACCCGCTGGACCGCCGACGACTTCCACACCATGGCCGACCAGCTCCGCGACCTGGTCCGCAAGCGCCATATCCGCCGCTTCACCGGCAACGACTACATCAAGGACCTCTCCTCCGGGGACGTCCTGGCGTGCCAGGCATACTCCGGCGACGTCATCCAGCTCCAGGCCGACAACCCCGACATCGAGTTCGTCGTCCCGGAGGAGGGCGCGGAGCTGTGGGCCGAGAGCCTGATGATCCCCAACCTCGCCCGTCACAAGCGCAACGCGGAAGACCTCATCGACTACTACTACCGGCCCGACGTCGCGGCCCGGCTGGCGGCCGCGGTCAATTACGTCTGCCCGGTGCCCGACGCCCGTGAGGTGCTCGCCTCGTCCAAGGACAAGGACCTCGCCGCGCTCGCCGAGAATCCGCTGATCTTCCCCAGTCAGGAGATGCGCAATCGGCTCGCCACCGCCCGCGACATGACGGCCCGGGAGCGCCCCGGGTTCACCAAGGAGTGGAACGAGATCGTCGGTCTCTGAGCGCGGCCTCCGGGTTGCTCGGGGAGCCTCAAGAGGGCCTCGGCGTAAGGGGATTGAGGGTGGCCGATTTCGTTTCCCCGCGGAAATTCCGCCACCGAATCCGTCGCCGAATCCGGTCTTGACCAGTGATCTCGCGGATGGCCAGACTATCGCAATCGCCGAGAGGTCATCGGCGTGCAGACCACCGGGGGAGTGATCGCACTGAACGGCAACAGTTTCGGCATGCCCGCACGACCCTCCATCGCCGAGGCCCTGGAAGCCTTGCCCCAGACCGGCCGCCGGACCGGAAGCGGACCGGACATCGACGCGGCGCACGAGGAGATCTTCGCGCCGGACGCCCGGCAGGAGGACCGGGAAGCGGCCCTGCTGTCCTGGCTGGACCAGGCGCGGCCGTGCTCGTACGGCCGGTTCGTGGCGAGGATCGGCCATCCGCCGGGCGGCCGGCGGCGCAAGGGCCTCGACCTCTGCTGGATCCTGGAGGAAGACCTCGCTCAAGGCCATGACCACGTCGCCGCCAAGGTGTGGACGGCCCGTGCCGCCTGGAAGCGGCGGGCGGTCAACGGCGAGTCCAGCGCCTTCCTGATCGTCTTCAGCGACAGGCGGCTCGCGTTCGCCCGACCGAGCCGCCAACTGGGCGAGCTCTGCCGTGCTTTGGCCGGCACCTATCTCTCCGAGTGCGCGCCGGTCGAGTACGACACCGTCTACGCCGAGGCGCTGCCCCTGCGGCGGCCCGACGGGCGGGTGTCCCTCTTCAAGGCGGGCACCCGGCTGCTCTACACGGGAGCGCACGGGAGCGCACGGCACGAGCGCCGGATCCCCGGCGGCGTGGCGATCTCGGTCAACTCACCCGGCCACTACGCCCATTCGCTCGGCCATCGCGGGTTCGTGCCGGGGCCGGAGGCGGCGTCCGCGCCGTACCGCGTGGATGTGCTCGTGCCCCGCGGCATCGCCGGGGACGACGCCGGCGGATGGCGGGAGGCGGGCGCGGAGGCGCTGCGGCTGGACTGCCTCACGCCCAGGGAGTTCTCCGTGAGCGATCCCGAGCACGGGTGGTCGAGCGGACTGCCCATCGGGGACGACGCGGTGCTGACCAACCCCTGGGAGCCCGTGGGAGTGGGCTGAGCCCGGCAGCGCGCGTCGCGAGGGTCCCGTCCGGCCGTCAAGCGCCGGACGGGCCCGGCACCAGCGAGCGCAGCGTCCTGATGCGGTTGGTGGTGATGGAGTCCACGCCCGCCGCCAGCAGGCGGCGCATCGTGCGGCGCGTGTCGGCCGTCCACGCCGAGACCAGGAAGCCCCGGGCGTGGTGGGCCGCGACGAGTTCCGGGCTCAGCAGCCCGAAGCGGTAGTTGATCCACGCCGGGCGCACCCGGTCGAGCAGGGCCGCGCGCGGCGGGGCGAGCGTCGTCCAGGTGAGCGCGATCTCGGCCTCCGGGTCCGCCCGGCGGACGGCGAGCATCGACTCGGGGCCACCGCAGTAGTACACCCGCCCGGCCGCCCCGCTCGCGTGGACCTCGGCCACTGCCGCCTCCGCGGCCGAGACGTCGGGCAGGTCGACGAAGAGGCGCCGGCCCGGGGCGGGTGCCTCCGCCCCGGCGAGCGCGAGCGCCTCGCGCAGCGTCGGTACCCCGCCGCCCGTCAGCCCCCGCAGCTCCTCTGCCGAGAGCGAGCCCAGGAACCGCGAGTGCTCCCACAGCCGTTCCAGCGTCGCGTCGTGCAGCAGCACGGGCACGCCGTCCCGCGTCAGCCGCACATCCACCTCGACCGCCTCCGCCCCCGCCAGCAGTGCCGAGCGGATCGAGGCGAGCGTGTTCTCGCGGTGCACGTACGGGTCGCCGCGGTGGGCGACGGCGGTGAAGGCGGGAGCGGAAGCCGTAGGGCGCGGGTTGAGCATGCCGTCATTGTGACCGGAGATCCGGCGCCGCGGCGTCAGTTCGGGCGGCCCGCGGTGTAGGCGTCGATCTCCGCGCGCAGCGCCGCCTTGCCTGCGGGGTCCATGAAGGACGCCTCGACCGCGTTCTTGGCCAGCTCGGCGACGCCCCGGGCGTCGAGGCCGAGCAGCCGGGCCGCGACCGCGTACTCCTGGTTGAGGTCCGTGCCGAACATCGGCGGGTCGTCGCTGTTGACGGTGACCAGGACGCCCGCCGCGAACATCTCCTTGACGGGATGCCGCTCCAGATCGGTGACCGCCCGGGTGGCCAGGTTGGAGGTGGGGCAGACCTCCAACGGGATGCGGTGCTCGGCGAGATGGGCCAGCAGCTTCGGGTCCTGCGGCGCGCTCGTGCCGTGGCCGATGCGCTCGGCGCGCAGGTCCACCAGGGCGTCCCAGATCGTCTGCGGGCCCGTGGTCTCCCCGGCGTGCGGGACGCTGTGCAGCCCGGCCGCGATGGCCCGGTCGAAGTACGGCTTGAACTGCGGCCGCGGCACCCCGATCTCCGGACCGCCGAGCCCGAAGGAGACGAGCCCCTCGGGCTTGAGGTCACAGGCGATCCGGGTCGTCTCCTCGGCGGCCTCCAGACCGGCCTCACCCGGGATGTCGAAGCACCAGCGCAGTATCACGCCCAGTTCGGCCTCGGCCGCCTTGCGGGCGTCCTCGATCGCCTCCACGAACGCCGCGTCCGGGATGCCGCGCCGCGTCGAGCTGTACGGAGTGACCGTCAGCTCGGCGTAGCGGATGTTCTGCCGGGCCATGTCGCGGGCGACCTCGTACGTCAGCAGCCGGACGTCCTCCGCGTCCCTGATGAGGTCGACCACCGACAGATACACCTCGATGAAGTGCGCGAAGTCGCGGAAGGTGAAGAAGTCCGCCAGCGCCTCGGGATCGGTGGGCACCGGCGAGTCGGGGTGGCGGGCGGCCAGCTCGGCGACGATGCGCGGGGACGCGGAACCGACGTGGTGCACGTGCAGCTCCGCCTTGGGGAGGCCGGCGATGAACGAGTCGAGTGCGGACATGCGGGCCTCCACGGCTGAGCGGTCGTCGGGTGGCGATCATCGTATGCGGGACGGGCGCCGGGCCCGTGCTCAGGCCTTAGCATGACGGGGAAACGACTGGGGAGGACTATGTCCGACAAGGGGTCCGAGACCGGGTCCGACAAGGGCGCCATGGCCGACGGGCGGCCGGAGTCGCGGGACCGCGATCCCTGGGCTCCGCCGGAGCCGCGCGCGCAGCTCGACGGGCCCGGCGAGCAGCAGCTGCCCCAGCAGCGCGTGCCCCTCGACAAGCCCGGCGCGCGGACGGCGCCGCCGCACGGTGCCGTGCCGCCGGGCGCCCCCCAGGGCCCGCCCCCGCACGTCTTCCCCCCGGCCGCGCCGACCGCCTCCGCGGTGCCGCCGGTGCCGCAGGCGCCCACCGGCCCGGGCACCCCGAGCGCGTATCCCGCGGGCCCGTACGGGCAGCAGCCCTACGGTCAGATGCCGTACGGACAGCCCCCGTACGGCCACGCCGCCCCCTACGGGCAGCCTCCCTACGGCTACGCGCCGCCCGGCTCCTACGGCTACCCCACGGCGCCCTACGGGCCCGGCTGGCAGCAGCCCGTGCCCTCGGCGGGCAACGGCCTCGGCGTGGCCGCCCTCGTGCTCGGCATCATCGGCACCGTGCTGTCGCCGACGGTCTTCCTCGGCGTCATCCTCGGCATACTCGCGATCATCTTCGGCGGCATAGGCCGGTCGAAGGTGAGCAACGGCGAGGCCGACAACGGCGGGCAGTCCCTCGCCGGGCTGATCCTCGGCGGTGTGGGGCTCCTCGCCAGCGTGCTGATGCTGATCTTCTACATCAACGTCGGCCACAGCAGCCACAAGGACCCCGCACCGGAGGACGACCCGGGCGCGACCTACGGCGCGTATCTGTCGGCCGCCGTGCGGATCGTGGACCGCGCCCCCGCCCCGTACTAGGCCGCCAGCCGCTCCCGCGCCTCCATCAGGGCGAAGCCCAGCAGATTCTCCCCGCGCCAGCGCGCGGGGTCCTGGGCCCGCTCGTCGTCCGCGGCCAGGCCGATGCCCCAGACGCGGTCGAGCGGGCTGGCCTCGACCAGCACCCGGTCACCCGTGCCCAGCAGGAAGGCGCGGAGCTCGGGGTCCTGCGCGAACTTGTGGACGCTGCCCTCCACCACCAGCTCGAAGCGGTGCCGCCGCCAGGCCTCCTCGTCGAAACCGCGCACCGTGCGCCCCGCGTCCTTGGCCTTCTTGGGGTGCCCGGCCGCGAGGACCTCGGCCAGCGCCTCCCCGTCGCCGAAGAGCCGGGCCTTGCCCGCCATCATCCAGTGCTCGGCCGTGGCGTAGACCGTGCCGTCCACCGCGAACGGCGACGGCCACCACTGGCTGAAGCATCCCTTCCCCACGCTGCCGTCCCGGCGCGGCCGGTGGCCCCAGAAGCAGACGTACTCCACCGGCTCGCCCCGGGCGACGGCCTCCTTCAGCTGTTCCACCGACCGCGGCCCGCGGCCGTTCCCGTCCCCGTTGATCTTCATGCTCGCCATTCTGGCACCGGCCACTGACAGAAGGCCGGGAATTTCCGGGCGGCGGGCGGCCCCGCGAGCGCTCTGCCCTCCGCACTGAATTCGTCGCGCTTTCAAAACATTGCGACGGAATCCCTTGTTGCTCATCAACTCCTCTGTCAGGATCGGCATCCGAATCCAGTTGGAGCTACGCCTTCCACAGGTCTCTGCGGTCGGCGGAGGAGTGCGCGATGGATCGACGGTTCGACGGGGCGGAACGGTTCGCCGAGGGCGCGCAGTACATCGACGGACGACTGAGGTCCGGCAGTTCGGGCCGTGCGCACGCGGTCGTGGACCCGGCCACCGGAGCGGAGATCCTGAGCTACGAGCTCGCCGGGCCCGCCGATGTCGACGCGGCCGTCGACGCCGCCGCGAAAGCCCTCCCCGGCTGGGCGAGTGCCACCCCCGGCGAGCGCTCGGCCGCCCTCCACCGGTTCGCCGGCGTCCTCGCCGAGCGGGCGGAGGACCTGGCGCTCGCCGAATCGGCCCAGTGCGGCAAGCCCGTCCGCCTCACCACCGGCTTCGACGTCCCCGGCACGGTCGACAACGCCGCGTTCTTCGCCGGCGCCGCCCGCCACCTGGAGGGCAGGTCGGCCGGGGAGTACAGCGCCGACCACACCTCGTACATCCGCCGCGAGCCGATCGGCGTCGTCGGCTCGATCGCACCGTGGAACTACCCCCTCCAGATGGCCGCCTGGAAGGTGCTCCCGGCGATCGCCGCGGGGAACACCGTCGTCCTCAAGCCCGCCGAACTCACGCCGCTGACCTCCCTGATGTTCGCTCAGGCGGCGACCGACGCCGGGATCCCCGACGGCGTGGTCAACGTGGTCAGCGGCGCGGGCCGGGACGCGGGCGAGCGCCTCGTCGGCCACCCGTCGGTCGCCATGACCTCCTTCACCGGCTCCACCACGGTCGGCCGGCGGGTCGCCGAGATCGCCACCGCCACCGTCAAACGGCTGCACCTCGAACTCGGCGGCAAGGCCCCCTTCGTCGTCTTCGACGACGCCGACCTGGAGGCCGCCGTCCACGGCGCGGTCGCGGGCGCGCTCATCAACACCGGCCAGGACTGCACGGCCGCCACCCGCGCCTACGTCCAGCGGCCGCTCTACGAGGCGTTCGTGTCCGGCGTCGCCGACCTCATGGCCGGTGTCCGCCTCGGCGACCCCTTCGACCCGGCCACCGACCTCGGGCCGCTGATCTCGCACGCGCACCGCGACCGGGTCGCCGGCTTCGTCGACCGGGCCCGCTCCCACGCCACCGTCGTCACCGGAGGCGAGGCCCCGGCCGGCGAACTGGCGAAGGGCGCCTACTACCTCCCCACACTCGTCACCGGCGCCGCCCAGGACAGCGAGATCGTCCAGGACGAGGTCTTCGGACCCGTCCTCGTCGTGCTCCCCTTCGACAGCGACGACGAGGGCATCGCGCTCGCCAACGACACGCCCTACGGACTCGCCGCCTCCGCGTGGAGCCGCGACGTCTACCGCACCGGCCGCGCCACCCGGGAGCTCAAGGCCGGCTGCGTCTGGGTCAACGACCACATCCCGATCCTCAGTGAGATGCCGCACGGCGGCTACAAGGCCTCCGGCTACGGCAAGGACATGTCCGCCTACTCCTTCGACGAATACACCCAGGTCAAGCACGTCATGTCCGACAACACGGCCGTCGCACGGAAGGCATGGCACCGCACCGTCTTCACGGTCGGCTGACCCGGCGGCGGCGCGGCCGCCCGTGACACGCCACGGCGACGGCACCGCCCCGATTTCCGGCGACAATCTTCTGGTCCCTCCGCAACGCCCGTCACCAGCAGAACGCAGAATTCTCCGAGCTCCCCGGCGCCAGACCGCCATACGGGCCACCGGCGCGGCACACGCCCCCGGACATATGAGAACGTACGCGGCTGTACGTGCCGTACGCGCTCACGCCCCCGACACCCCTGGACCAGACCCATGACAGCAACCGCCGCCCCCACCGTCAGCAGCAGCGGCACGGACGTCCGCCTCACCGCCATCAGCAAGCGCTACGGCTCGTTCACCGCGGTCCACCCGCTCGACCTGGCCATCCCCGCGGGCTCCTTCTTCGCGCTCCTCGGTGCCTCCGGCTGCGGCAAGACCACCACCCTGCGGATGATCGCCGGCCTGGAGGACCCCACCACCGGCAGCGTCGAACTCGCCGGCAAGGACGTCACCGCCCTGCCCCCGCACAAGCGGCCCGTCAACACCGTCTTCCAGAGCTACGCGCTCTTCCCCCACCTCGACATCTACGAGAACGTCGCCTTCGGCCTCCGCCGCCGCGGCGTCAAGTCGGTGAAGAAGCAGGTCGGCGACATGCTCGACCTCGTGCAGCTCGGCGACTACGCCCGGCGCAAGCCGCACCAGCTCTCCGGCGGCCAGCAGCAGCGCGTCGCGGTCGCCCGCGCCCTCATCAACCACCCGCAGGTGCTGCTCCTCGACGAGCCTCTCGGAGCCCTCGACCTCAAGCTCCGCCGCCAGATGCAGCTGGAGCTCAAGCGCATCCAGACCGAGGTCGGCATCACCTTCGTGCACGTCACCCACGACCAGGAGGAGGCCATGACCATGGCCGACACCGTCGCGGTCATGAACGGCGGCCGGGTCGAGCAGCTCGGCGCCCCCGCCGACCTCTACGAGACGCCGCGCACCACCTTCGTCGCCAACTTCCTCGGCACGTCCAACCTCATCACCGCCGACATCCTCGGCACCTCCGGCGACGACATCCTTCTGCGCGCGTGTGATACCAAACTCACCCTTCCGGCGACCCGATGTACGACCACCGCCCGCACGGGCGAGAAGCTTCTGCTCGGCATACGGCCCGAGAAGATCACTCTCGCCCACGCCGACGACGCCGCCTCCATCCCCGAGGGCCGCAACCGCGTCACCGGCCGCATCGCCGACTCCAGCTTCATCGGCGTCTCCACGCAGTACGTCGTCGACAGCCCCGTCGGCCCCGGCCTGTCCGTCTACGAGCAGAACATCGAGCGCGACAGCCGTCTCGCGCCCGGCGCCGAGGTCGTCCTCCACTGGAACCCGGGTCACAGCTTCGGCCTGGACGCGGCGCAGAGCGTCGAGGCCGGCACGGACGCGGGGGAGGGGACGTGAGCGACGCACGCGAGGCCGCCGAGCCGCAGATGACATCGGAAGCCGCACCTCTGCGCCTCGCGGGCGGAGAAGCGAACGGAAACAATACGGCGAGCATCACGACCACAACCACCGCCGACACCGACACCGAGGCGCCCGCCACCGCCGGCGCGTCCGCCCGCCGCAAGAAGCTCGTCCCCTACTGGCTGCTGCTCCCCGGCATCCTGTGGCTCCTCGTCTTCTTCGCCGCGCCCCTGGTCTACCAGGCGTCCACCTCCGTGCAGACCGGATCCCTCGAAGAGGGCTTCAAGGTCACCTGGCACTTCGCCACCTACGCGGACGCCCTCAGCGAGTACTACCCGCAGTTCCTGCGCTCGGTGGCCTACTCCGCCACCGCCACCGTGCTCTGCCTCGCCCTCGGTTACCCGCTCGCCTACCTCATCGCCTTCAAGGCGGGCCGCTGGCGCAACCTGCTGATGATCCTCGTCATAGCGCCGTTCTTCACCAGCTTCCTGATCCGCACCCTCGCCTGGAAGACGATCCTCTCCGACGGTGGCCCCGTCGTCTCCACGCTGAACAGCCTGCACGTCCTCGACATCACCAACGCCCTGGGCGTCACCGAGGGACACCGCGTGCTCGCCACCCCGCTCGCCGTCGTCTGCGGTCTCACCTACAACTTCCTGCCCTTCATGATCCTGCCGCTCTACACCTCACTCGAACGCATCGACCCACGGCTCCACGAAGCGGCCGGAGACCTCTACGCCAGTCCCCTCACCACCTTCCGCAAGGTGACCTTCCCGCTGTCCATGCCGGGCGTCGTCGCGGGCACCCTGCTCACCTTCATCCCCGCCACCGGCGACTACATCAACGCCGAACTGCTGGGCTCCACCGACCAGAAGATGATCGGGAACGTCATCCAGTCCCAGTTCCTGCGCGTCCTGGACTACCCGACCGCCGCCGCGCTGTCCTTCATCCTCATGGCCGCCATCCTCGCCATGGTCACGCTCTACATCCGCAAGTCCGGGACGGAGGACCTCGTCTGATGAGCGCTGTGACGCGCTGGCTGCGCCGCAACCTCGTGGTGATCGCGGGCCTTGGCACCCTCGGCTATCTGATCCTGCCCAACGTCATCGTGACGGTCTTCTCCTTCAACAAGCCCAACGGCCGCTTCAACTACGAGTGGCAGCACTTCTCCACCGACGCCTGGACCGACCCCTGCGGCGTCGCCGACCTGTGCGGCTCGCTCTCGCTGAGCCTGCGCATCGCCGTCTGGGCGACCGTCGGCGCGACCGTGCTCGGCACGATGATCGCCTTCGCGCTCGCCCGCTACCGCTTCCGCGCCCGGTCCTCGGTGAGCACCCTGCTCTTCCTGCCGATGGCCATGCCCGAGGTCGTCATGGCCGCCTCGCTGGCCACGCTCTTCCTCAACATGGGCGTCACCTTCGGCTTCTGGACGATCCTCATCGCCCACATCATGTTCTGCCTGAGCTTCGTGGTGACGGCGGTGAAGGCACGGGTGATGTCCATGGACCCGCGCCTGGAGCAGGCCGCCCAGGACCTCTACGCCACCCCGTTCCAGACCTTCCTGCGGGTCACCCTCCCCATCGCCGCCCCCGGGATCGCGGCCGGTGCCCTGCTGTCCTTCGCCCTGTCCTTCGACGACTTCATCATCACGAACTTCAACGCCGGCTCGACCGTGACCTTCCCCATGTTCGTCTGGGGATCCGCGCAACGAGGCACTCCCGTTCAGATCAATGTCATCGGGACGGCGATGTTCGCCGTCGCCGTGCTGTGCGTCCTCGCCGGTCAGCTGGTCGGCAGGCGCCGTAGAAGGAGCTGAGACCATGGCCTCTCGTGCCATGAACCCTGCGCAATCACTCATCCACGCCGCCCCCCGGCCCTACTGGCTCGACGACCCCTCCCGGCCGGAGGCACTCCCGTCCCTCGTCGGCGACGAGCACACCGACCTGCTCGTCGTCGGCGGCGGTTACTCCGGACTGTGGACCGCGCTCCGCGCCAAGGAGCGCGACCCGGCCCGGGACGTCGTCGTCATCGAGGCCCAGGAGGTCGGCTGGGCCGCCTCCGGCCGCAACGGCGGCTTCTGTTCCGCCTCCCTCACCCACGGCTGGGCCAACGGCCAGGCCCGCTGGCCCGGTGAACTGGCCGCCCTGGAGCGGCTGGGCCGGAGCAACCTCGACGAGATCGAGGCCACCGTCGCCCGCCACGGCATCGACTGCGACTTCGAGCGCACCGGCGAGATAGACATCGCCACCGCTCCCCACCAGTTCCAGGAGCTCCGCCAGGCCGCCGACGAGGTCGCCGAACTGGGCCTGCCCGGCTACGAGTTCCTCGACCGGGACGCCCTGCGCGCCGAGGTCGACTCCCCGACCTTCCTCGCCGGGCTCTGGGACCGCACCGGCGTGGCCATGCTCCACCCCGCCCGCCTCGCCTGGGGCCTCAAGCGCGTCTGCCTGGAGCTGGGCGTGCGGATCTACGAACACACCCCCGGCACCCAGCTCTCCGCGCGCTCCGCCGGCCTCGCCGTCCGCACCCCGTACGGCCGCGTCTTCGCCCGGCACGCCGCCCTCGGCACCAACGCCTTCCCCTCGCTCGTCAAGCGCGTACGGCCGTTCATCACGCCCGTCTACGACTACGCGCTGATGACCGAGCCGCTGAACGAGGAGCAGCGCGCCGCGATCGGCTGGAAGAACCGGCAGGGGCTCGGCGACGCCGCCAACCACTTCCACTACTTCCGCATCACCCCCGACCACCGCATCCTGTGGGGCGGTTACGACATCGTCCACCACTACGGGGGCGGCGTCCGGCCGGACTACGACCACCACCCGGCCACGTACCGGAAGCTCGCCGAGCACTTCTTCCGCTGCTTCCCCCAGCTCGAAGGGATCCGCTTCACCCACAACTGGGGCGGCGCCATCGACACCTGCTCCCGCTTCTCGGCGTTCTTCGGCACCGCGCACGGCGGCCGGGTCGCCTACGCGCTCGGCTACACCGGCCTCGGCGTCGGCGCGAGCCGCTTCGGGGCGGACGTCATGCTCGACCTGCTGAGCGGGGAGCGCACCGAGCGCACGGAGCTGGAGATGGTCCGCAGCAAGCCGCTGCCGTTCCCGCCCGAGCCCGTGCGGACCATGGGCATCGGCATCACGCAGTGGGCGATGAGCCGGGCCGACCGCAACGGCGGCCGCCGCAACCTCTGGCTCAAGGCCATGGACAAGGTCGGCATGGGCTTCGACAGCTGAGCCGCGAGCCCCCTGCCGTGCGCCGGAGTGTCCGGCGGAGCCCGGCGGTGCGCCGTTCGCCTCGGCTCGTGCCGTGAACCCGTGTAATGATCCGCCCTCCCGGCCCTCTCATCCGTGAATGCAGAAACAGGCACCCACGGAAACGGAGGACCCCATGAGCGACGGAGCGGGGACGAGGAGCGCGGTGGAGTGGCTGGCGACGGCCGCCCCCGACCCCGCGACCTGCCGGTGGGAGTGGGAGCGCAACCCGCTGGGGATCGCGCTCCTGCCCGCCGGGCGGGTCTGGGACGTGCTCATCCTCTCCAGCGCGCTCGGCCACCCCACCCTGGACGTCCTGTCGCGGTGCACCGACCGGCTCGGTCCCGTCCTCGCCGACTACGGGGACAGCCGGATGGGCTTCTTCGTCCCGCCGGGCACGGCCGCCGGGTGGGTCGCGACCGGGGTGCGGGCCGTGGGCAGGGGCAGCTGGGTGGTCGTCCCGCACCCCGGCCGGACCGCCTCCGGCGTCCGCTGGATCGTCCCGCCGGACGGCACGGGAACCCTCACGGACCCGGCGGTCCTTGAGCTGTCGATGCACGAGGCCGCCGCGTTCCTCGCGGGCGACCCGCGCCGGGAGGACGGCTGAGCGCGCGTGCCAGGCCCCACAGCAGCACCCCCGCCAGGCACCAGCCGGCGAGCACGTCCAGGGGCCAGTGGAAGCCGCACCGGACGAGTCCCACGCCGACGCCCGCGTTGACGGCCGCATACGAAGCCACCGCGAAGGCCCGTACCCGGCCCGGCCGGTGGAGCAGGAACAGCAGCGCGGCCGCGCCGTAGGCGACCGCAGCCGTGGGGGCGTGACCCGAGGGGAAGAAGCCCTCGTGCGCGCCCGCCATGGCCGCCGGGCCCGGCCGGCCGACGGCGTCCTTGACGGGTACGACCAGCGCGGGGACGGCGGCCATGGTGAGCGCCGCGCACAGCGGGGGCCACCAGCGCCGGGTGCGGGCGGCGCGCAGCGCCGAGAGGGCCATGGCCAGCGCGAGCACGGGCAGGGCGACCGCGGTGTTGCCGAGGTCGGCGAAGAAGTGGGCGGCGCCGTCCGGCAGCGCCGAGCCGAGGACCGCGCGGCCCGCCCGCTCGTCGAGGGCGCGCAGCGGGCCGTGGGTGACGACCTGCCAGGTGAACAGCGCGAGGAGGAGGGCGCAGAGGCCGGGGAGGAGCAGGCCCCGGGCCGACGGCCCCGGAACAGGGGGGGAGGTTCCGAGGCCGCCGTGGTGACCGGGGTGCCGCGCGCCCCGGGGGGTATGGGGCGGGCGGCCGTCCGATCGGTGAGGATGCCCGGAGCGGCGAGCTCCGGTGGTGTGCGCGAAGGCACGACCGGGTCGGCGACGGGGACGCGCCGGCACGGCGGTGTCCGCAGTCCCCTGCGGACGGGGTGTTGCATTCATCTGCCGAAACCGTACGGCAGGGCGGGACGTCCGGACAGCCGGATCACCCCTCCACCACCCGCCCCGCACAGGTTCTTCACCCCATGACGACCCCAAGCCGCGATTACCGCGGCATTACCGTCGGTTACAGACGTGTGAACGCGGCCTCGATGATGTCCAGGCCCTCGTTCAGCAGGTCCTCGCCGATGACCAGCGGCGGCAGGAAGCGCAGCACGTTGCCGTACGTGCCGCAGGTCAGGACCAGCAGGCCCTCCGCGTGGCACGCCTTCGCGAGCGCGCCCGCCGCCTCCGGGTCCGGGTCCTTGGTGCCCGGCTTCACCAGCTCGATCGCGATCATCGCGCCGCGGCCGCGGATGTCACCGATGACGGCGCCGTTGTCGAGCTTGTCCCGCATGTCCGCCAGGCGGCCCTTCATGACCTCCTCGATGCGCTTGGCCTTCGCGTTGAGGTCCAGCTCGCGCATGGTCTCGATCGAGCCGAGCGCCGCCGCGCACGCCACCGGGTTGCCGCCGTACGTGCCGCCCAGGCCGCCCGGGTGCGCCGCGTCCATGATCTCCGCGCGGCCGGTTACGGCGGCGAGCGGCAGGCCGCCCGCGATGCCCTTCGCCGTCGTGATCAGGTCCGGGACGATGCCCTCGTCCTCGCACGCGAACCACTGGCCGGTACGGCAGAAGCCGGACTGGATCTCGTCCGCGACGAAGACGATGCCGTTGTCCTTCGCGAACTGCGCGATGCGCGGCAGGAATCCCTTGGCCGGCTCGATGAAGCCGCCCTCGCCGAGCACCGGCTCGATGATGATCGCGGCCACGTTGTCCGCGCCCACCTGCTTGGTGATGGCGTCGATGGCCTGGGCCGCGGCCTCCTCGGCGCAGTTCTCCGGGCCGGTCGGCCAGCGGTAGCCGTACGCCACCGGCACGCGGTAGACCTCGGGCGCGAACGGGCCGAAGCCGTGCTTGTACGGCATGTTCTTGGCGGTGAGCGCCATCGTCAGGTTCGTCCGGCCGTGGTAGCCGTGGTCGAAGACGACGACCGCCTGGCGCTTGGTGTACGCGCGGGCGATCTTCACCGCGTTCTCCACCGCCTCGGCGCCGGAGTTGAACAGCGCCGACTTCTTGGCGTGGTCGCCCGGCGTCAGCTCGGCGAGCTGCTCGCAGACCTCCACGTAGCCCTCGTACGGCGTCACCATGAAACAGGTGTGGGTGAAGTCGGCGAGCTGCGCGGACGCGCGGCGCACGACAGCCTCCGCGCTGGAGCCCACCGAGGTCACGGCGATGCCGGAGCCGAAGTCGATGAGGGAGTTGCCGTCGACGTCCTCGATCACGCCGCCGCCCGCGCGCACGGTGAACACCGGCAGGGTCGAGCCCACGCCCGCCGCGACCGTCGCCGTCCGGCGGGCCTGCAGCTCGAGCGACTTCGGGCCGGGGATCGCGGTGACGACGCGGCGCTCCTGGGGGAGGGACGGGCCTCCGGTCAGTGCGGTCATGAGAGGGCTCCAGGGGGATGAACGAGATCAGTCGGGCTTTTACGTCGCAGGCTAGGGGTGCCGGGCGGGGTCGGGCATGTTCCGTTCGGGAGAAGTGCGCGCGCCGCCTTGTCCGCGGCGGACATGGCGGGCCGCCCGCTCGGCCCGCGCGCCACCTGCGGGTGATCATGACCATACGGGGGCGTGGCATCCCGCGGGTCACCTGAACTCCCCGCCCACGCCTATTAGATTGAGCTGCGGCGCGCACGTCGGACACGCGGTACACGAGTTCTGGTGGGGGCAAGGCAGCGATGGACGCGATGGACACTGAGGGCACGTTCGACTCGCCGGGCTCATCGGGACCGCGAGAGTCCGCCGGTCACCGCGGTGTGCCACCGAGGCCCGCCGGACCTCCGCGCATGCCGGCCGTCCCGCCGCAGGGCACCCCGCCACCCGCGCACCAGCAGGAATCGCCCTTCATGGCCTGGCTGCGCGCCCCGCGCGCCCAGGCCCAGCCGGGCGTCTGGGCCTTCGACCACCGGCCCAGGGCCCCCGAGGAGCCCGGCCGGGTGCCCGGCCGGCAGCTGATCAGCGGCGCGGTGATCGCCTTCCTGTGCGGCTGGCTGTTCTGGTCCCTGCTGTGGCACGGCTACCTCGGCCCGTACTGGAAGTGGCCGCTGCGCGCCATGGCGCCGGGTTCGTGGCAGGACGGCACCGAGGAGTGGATGATCGCCTCGTACGTCTACTACGCGCTCGCCGCCTGCGTCCTCGCCGTCGGCTTCGGCCGCGTCGGCCGGTGGCCCGAACTGTGGCGCCGCTTCGTCACCCCCCTGTGGGAGCGCTTCTGGCGCCGCATGCCGCCCTCCGTCAGCCCGCCCCGGCCCGAGCGCCTCGCGCAAGGGGCACTCCTCGGCCGGGCGGCGGCCGCCTTCGCCGGCGTGTGGGTGGTGTGGCTGCTGTGCTGGAACGGCGCGGTGGGCGACGCCTGGATCTGGCCGCTCTTCGCCTTCACCCCGGACTCCTGGGACCCGCTCTCCCGGCTCTACGCCGGATACACCTACTACGTCCTCTTCACCCTCCTGCTGCTGTCCATCGCCTGCCGCGTCGGCTGCTGGCGCGAGGTCCGGCGCCGCTACGGCCCCGCCGACCAGCGCGGCCACCGCCACGACGCGGGCCGCACGCACCGCCCCGCCCCGAACGCGCAGGGCGACCCCGCCGAGTGGCCCGAGCTGCTGGCCGCCGGGGCCCACGACGCCGCGCGGCTGCTGGCCGCCGAGGCGCGGTCCGGGGCGATGAACGACGTCGACCACGCGCGCATCCAGCGCGCCTGGGAGTCGGTGCGCGCCCAGCCCGGCCGGCTCGCCTCCTTCACCGAGGCCGTGCTCCGGCACGGCGCGGCCGCCTGCGCCCACCCCTCCGGCGCGCGCGACCTGCCCGTACGCGCCGCCCGGCACGACCTCGTCACCCGGCAGGTGCGGCTCGGCACCGCCGCCGACGACGCGCGCAACCCCTACGCGCACCGCGGCGCGGGCTGCGCCCTCGACCCGGGGCTGCTGGGCACCTCGCTGCTCGCCGTCGGCCCGCCCGGCTGCGGCAAGACCGACCGGCTGGTGCGCCCGGTACTGGAGTCGCTCTGCCTCCAGGCACTCGCCGGACGCACCGCGGTCGTCGCCGTCGGCGCGGCGGGCGCGGGGCTCGCGCCGGACGAGGCGTTCGACATCGTGGTGCGCATCGGACGCCCGGACTCGGCGTACGACCTCGACCTCTACGGCGGTACGGAAGACCCCGACGAGGCCGCCGCCGTGCTCGCCGAGGGGCTCGTCGGCGACCTCACCGCCACGCTCCCCGGCGAGGGCGGCCGCCGCGCCGCGACCGCGCTCGCCCAGATCCTCGGCCCCTACCGCGCCGCCCACGGCCGCTTCCCCTCCGTGCCGGAACTGCGCGAGCTCCTCGACGGCTCCGCCACCGCCGTCGGCGCGCTGCGGGACGCGCTCGTCGCCGCCGGGCAGGACGCGCAGGTGCGCGAGCTCGACGCCCGCGAACGGCAGGCACAGCGCGCCGGTGACGCCGGGCCCCTGCTCGCCGACCGGCTGGCCCTGCTCGACCGGCCCGCCTTCGCGCGCTTCTTCGACACCACCCGGCCCGGCCGCACCTTCTCGCTCCGCACCCTCGAACACCCCCTGCGCGTACGGATCGACCTGCCGGAGCGGGGGCACGCGGAGGCGTCCCGGATGCTGGCCCGGCTCGTCCTCGCGCAGTTCACCGAGTGCACCGTCGGCCGCGCCGACCGCTCGCTGTTCGCCTGCCTGGTGCTGGACGACGCGACCCACGCCGTCACCCCCGAGGCCGTGCGCGGGCTCGGCCGGCTGCGCTCGGCCAACGCCGGGGCCGTGCTCACCCTCCGCACGCTCGACGACGTGCCCGAGACGCTGCGCAGCGCGCTGCTCGGCGCGGTCGGCTGCCGGATGGCGTTCTCGGGCGTGACCACCTGGGACGGCGCGCGGTTCGCGGAGGTCTGGGGCAAGGAGTGGGTGGAGGCCCGCGACATCACCGACCGGCAGGTCATCGCCCACGAACCCCTCACCCGGGCCACGCACATCCTGCGCCGCCTGGTGACCGGCCGGGCGGTGACCGCGCAGTCCGTGACCGTCCGCAAGGTGGAGCGCGAGCGCTGGTCCGCCTCAGAGCTGGCGCACGCCGTGCCGGCGGGGCACGCGGTGCTGTCGGTGACCTCCGTACGGGGGGCGAGCGCGCCACCGGTGCTGGTCGACCTCACGAAGTGAGCAGGGGGCACGCGAACCGGGGCCGTCCGGAATATGGCGTACGCGTTCCCCACGAATCCTCCACTGAGGCAGAATCGGGAACAGCCGTTCATACGGGACGGCACAGTCGCCCTCTTCCGAAGGTGCCATGCCTCCCACCCTCGCCTCGCTCGTCCACCACTCCGCGCTCAAGCTCGTCGTGCTCGCGGGGGAGGACCGGCTGGACACCCCCGTCCGCTGGGCGCACGTCAGCGAACTCGCCGACCCCGTGCCGTGGATGGACGGCGGCGAGCTCCTCCTGATCACCGCGATGAAGATCGACGCCGCCGACCCGGAGGCGATGCGGCCGTACGTGCGCCGCCTGGTCAGGGCCGGGGTGGTCGGGCTCGGCTTCGCGGTGGGCGTCAATTACGACGAGGTGCCGCGGGCGCTGGTCGAGGCCGCGGCGGAGGAGGGGCTGCCGCTGCTTGAGGTGCCCCGGAAGACGCCGTTCATCGCCATCAGCAAGGCGGTCTCGGCGGCCATGGCGGCCGATCAGTACCGCGCGGTGACCGCGGGCTTCGAGGCGCAGCGCGAGCTGACCCGCGCGGCGCTCGGCCCCGAGGGCCCCGCCGCGCTGCTGGCCCGGCTCGCCGCGCACCTCGACGGGTGGGCCGCGCTCTACGACACCTCGGGCGCCGTCGTCGCCGCGGCCCCCGACTGGGCCGCGCGCCGGGCCGCCCGGCTGACCCGCGACGTCGAACGGCTGCGGGAGCGGCCCGCGCCGGCCACCGCCGTCGTCGGCTCCGACCCCGCCGAGGAAGGCGCCGACCGGGTCGAGCTCCAGTCGCTGGGCTCCGGCCGCCGGGCCCGGGGCGTCCTCGCCGTCGGCACGGCCGCCCCGCTGGGCACCGCCGAGCGCTACGCCGTGCAGTCCGCGATCGCGCTGCTCACCCTCACCACCGAACGCTCCCGGACCCTCCAGGACGCCGAGGCGCGGCTCGGCGCCGCGGTGCTGCGGATGCTGCTGGCCGGGGAGCCGGACCACGCGCGGGCCGTCGCCGGGGACCTCTACGGCAGCCTGCTGGACGCCCCCTTCCGGGTGCTCGTCGCGGAGGCGGCGATGGAGGACAGCGAGCAGGACGAGGATGCGCCCGACCCCCTCGGGGTGCTCGCGGACGCCGTCGACACCGCGGCGGGCCGGGCGGCGGAGGCCGTCCTGGTGGTGCCGGACGGCGAGCGCCTCGTCGTCCTCGCCTCCGACGGCGGCGCGGCGGTCGCGGCCTGCGCGGAGCACGCGCGGGCCATCGAGGAGCGGCGGGGCACGAAGGCGCGGCCGCGGGACCGCAGCGCCGCGGCGCCCGACGACGACCTGGTCGTCGGCCTGTCGGCCCCCGTGGGGACCGTCGCCGCCGCCTCCGCCTTCCGCCAGGCCGAACAGGCCCTCTCGGTGGCCCGGCGCCGCGGCCGGGTCCTGGTCGAACACGAGGAGGTCGCGGCCGGCTCCGTCCTCCCGCTGCTCGCCGACGACGCCGTACGGGCCTTCGCCGACGGGATGCTGCGCGCCCTGCGCGAACACGACGCGACGGGCCGCGGCGACCTCGTCGCCTCCCTGCGGGCCTGGCTCTCGCGCCACGGCCAGTGGGACGCGGCGGCGGCGGATCTGGGCGTGCACCGGCATACGTTGCGGTACCGGATGCGGCGGGTGGAGGAGATTCTGGGGCGCTCTTTGGACGACCCGGATGTGCGGATGGAATTGTGGCTGGCTCTGAAGGCGACGACGCCGCAGGCGGGGGAGTAGGGCCTGGGGGCCTTTTCGCAGGGTCTGCTGCGCTGCTCCGCCGTGGCCGGGGCTCCGCCCCGGACCCGTGCCTGGGTGCGGGTTGCCTGCGGCGCTTTGTTCCCCTACCCCGCCCCTTCCCGAAACTGGGGCGCTGCCCCAGACCCCGATGTGCGGGTCCGTTGCCGCCTTCGGCGGAGAGCGCCCTGCGGGCGCGTCCTCAAACGCCGGACGGGCTGGAAATCCAGCCCGTCCGGCGTTTGAGGACAGCGCGCGAAGCGTGCTTCGGGGGTCTGGGGGCTTGCCCCCAGTTTCGGGAAGGGGCGGGGTAGGGGAACAAGCCCGCCGCAGGCG